>CAZXPU010000027.1:10579-47817 GCA_964642905.1 uncultured Prosthecobacter sp. | reverse complement strand
TTTTTCACCTTGCTGACCTGGGGCAGGGTGACGATGCGCGCCTGGATGTCGCGCAGGTTCACGGTGAGCAGGTTCATGCCATGGGTGAGCGCGCTGGTGCGGATGATCCGTTCGGCGGAAAGCGTGCCCGAGGTGCGGACGATGACCTGGCGGATGGCGAAACGTGGATTTTTCAGGAAGGCCTCCCGCACGGTGATTTTCAGCAGGGCGCCCAGGCAGATGATGATGATGATCGTCAGAGCCCAGGTGAAGCCGCGGCGCTTCAGGGCGGCGCGCTCCATCTCACGGATTTTTGGGGAGTCGACCTTGAGGTCGACCGCCACTTTCACGGGGGCGGGCCTGGCCGTTTTTCCAGGCGCCTTCGCCGCCGAGGACGAGGGTGCCTTGGGCACGGGCACGGCCTTGGAGGGGGAAGGTGACTTGGACGAACGTGCAGGCATGGCAGGCGCAGAGCAGAGAAGGCGTCAGCAACCGATGAATATTAACCTATCTTAATAAACAAAATCGTTCCAGTTTGCCATGCTTTTTCTGGAAAAATGAATCTGTTTTGAGGATTTGAGCCAATTAAGGGCTTTAGCGGCCGGTACCGTTCAGATGCACCGCATGCATGGCAGGTTTGCTGCTTGAAACCTGAAGTTCGCCCCCCCATCCATGCCCTCCATGCGCAAAACCAAGATTCTCTGCACCCTCGGCCCGGCGACGGAAAGCGCCGAGGTCATCACCCGACTGATTGCCAAGGGGGCTGACATTTTTCGGCTGAACATGAGCCACGCCTCGCATGACTGGGTGCGCATGGTTTATGGCCGGGTCCGGGAGGCGGCGGCGGGGGCGGGGCGGGAGATCGCGGTGCTGATGGACCTGACCGGGCCGAGCATTCGCACAGGGGATGTCGAGCAGCCCTGGCAGCTCAAGGTGGGGGACGAGGTGGAGTTTCGCTGCACGTCTGACTTTCAGCCGACGACGACCTATTCCTGCACGGTGAACTACCCTGAGCTGGGCAAGGACCTCAAGCCGGGGGACGTGATCTTCATCGACGGCGGCATGATTCAGGTGAAGACGCACACCGTCACCCAGAAGCATGTCATCGGCACGGTGCTGACCCAGGGGGAGATGAAAAGCCGGCGTCACATCAACCTGCCCGGTGTGGACGTCCGCCTGCCTCCGCTGACCAAGAAGGACTATGCCGACCTGGATCTGGGGGTCGAGCTGGGGGTGGACTACTTTGCGCTGAGCTTTGCCCGTGAGCCCGGCCACATCCAGCATCTGAACCTGCTGCTGGAGCAGAAGGGCAGCAAGGCCAGGGTCATCGCCAAGATCGAGAACCAGCAGGCGTTGAAGAACATCGACACGCTGGTCGAGGCCAGCGGCGGCATCATGATCGCTCGCGGCGACCTGGGCAGCGAGTGCCCCATCGAGGACCTGCCGCTGATCCAGCGCCAGATCGTGGAGCGCTGCTCCTTCCACGGCCGGAAGGTCATCGTGGCGACGCAGATGCTGGAGAGCATGATTGAAAACCCGGTGCCGACGCGCGCCGAGGTGACGGACATCTTCAACGCGGTGATCGAGCAGGTGGACTGCGTGATGCTCAGCGGAGAGACCAGCGTCGGGCGGTATCCGGACCGCTGCGTGGAGGTGCTCGACAGCGTCATCCGGCGCATTGAGCAGAAGTATCCCTCCGGCCGTTTTGCCAGCGATGCACCGCTGAAGACGAACAAGCACAAGACCGTCAAGGCGGCGATCCTGCTGGCGAACAGCATTCCGGGCTCGAAGCTGCTGGTGTTCACGCTGCGCGGGGTGATGGCGCACCTGCTGGCGCACCAGAGGCCGGAGTTTGCGCCGATCTTCGCGTTCACGCCCAAGCTGCATGTGAGCCGGGCGCTGGTCACGGCGCGCGGCGTACAGCCCTATGTGCTGCCGTTTGAGGAGGGCAACCCCGAGAAGGCCATCCGTGACGCGGTCGATCTTCTGCACCGCCATTCGCTCATCAGGCCCGGGGATCCCCTGGTGATCCTGAGCGATGCGCTGTATGACGGCGTGAATGTGGATGCCATCCTGCTGAGAGAGGCTTGAGGCGCATGGCTCTCGTGCGTGGCAACGCGGTCGTCAGGCGGCCGCGCGCAGGGCCAGCCGTGAGACCATCTCGCGCACATGCCTTGCCTTGGTGGCGCGCGGCTTGAGCACGGCGAGGCTTTTTGACCACGAGCCCCATTTCAGGATCTCGATTGAAACCGTGCGCCGTCCCCAGCGGTTCATGGCGTCCCGGGTCGGCTTGTAGAGGTCGATCGTGCGCGTGCCGACCAGGGCGGAGCCGTAGTCGTCGACGACATAGACCGTGGAGTCGCCATTGATCCTGAACACCGTGCCGAGCGGGAACACCGACCAGTCCGCCGCCGCGCTGCGCACCACCCCGGTGCGGAGCAGGGTGCCTGCGGCCGTGCGCGCTCCATAGCTGATGTGGCCGGACTCGGAGTGGGTGTAGGCGGTGGTCTTCACGCCGCTGATGACGGTGCCGGGGGAGGGCGGTGCGGCGGGAGCTGTTGTCCGTACGTCCACGGCGGAGGCGGAATGCGACGCGACGAGGAGGCAGGCAAGGAGCAGTTGTTTCAAAACTGGTTAGGGGGTTGGGCGCACCCGGAACCGGCCGGCGCGGGCCTGCCGGTTCGAGGGGGACCGTCACACTGCGGGACAAAAGGATCGTGTCAACCAGGAATCGGACATCTCAAGAGCTGCGCAAAACCTGGCAATTATGAACGCTTCATTTGGTTGGTCGATGAGGCACAATGAGCGCGTAATTGATCAGGAGAGCCAGATTCAAACCCGTCACCCCATGTCATGAACCTGCACCTTTACGATTCCCCGACCTTCCGCATGGCCTGCCAGCAGTTCGATCTGGTGGCGGACTTCATGAACATTCCCGAGGCCGCCCGCGAGCGGCTGAAGATGCCGAAGCGGGCGCTGTCCGTGGCGGTGCCGGTGCGCATGGACGACGGCAGCGTGAAGGTGTTCATGGGCTATCGGGTGCAGCATCATCTGACCCTTGGTCCGACCAAGGGCGGCATCCGCTTTCATCCGGATGTCACTGTGGGCGAGGTGGCTGCGCTGGCGATGTGGATGAGCTGGAAATGCGCGCTGGTCGGACTGCCGTATGGCGGTGCCAAGGGTGGCGTGGCCTGTGATCCGCGGTCGCTTTCAATCGGGGAGCTGGAGCGTCTGACGCGGCGCTACACGCAGGAGCTGATCCCGGTCATCGGGCCGCAGGTGGACATCCCGGCGCCGGATGTCGGCACGAACGAGCAGGTGATGGCCTGGATCATGGACACCTACTCTCTGCAGATGGGGCATGCGGTGCCGGGCGTGGTGACCGGCAAGCCGGTGCTGCTGGGAGGATCCCTGGGCAGGCGTGAGGCGACCGGACGTGGCGTGGCTTATCTCGTTTCCCGGGCGATGGACACGCTCGGCATTCCGGCCGAGGGGGCGACGGCGGTGATCCAGGGGTATGGCAACGTGGGGTCGGTGGCGGCAATCTCGATGGCGAAGCAGGGCATCCGCATCATCGCGGTCAGCGACGCCTTTGGCGGCATCCACAATCCGGCAGGGCTGGACCTGAAACGGCTGAACGAGCATGTTGCGGCCAAAGGCACCGTCACCGGCTTTCCCGAAGCGGAGCCGGTGAGCAACGAGGAACTGCTGCTGCTTGCCTGCGACGTGCTGGTGCCGGCGGCGCTGGAGCGGCAGATCACGGAGGAAAATGCGGCGCGCATCCGCTGCCGGATCCTGGCCGAAGGCGCCAACGGTCCCACCACGCCGGAGGCGGACGCGATCCTGGCGCAGAGGCCGGAAATCTTCGTCATCCCGGACATCCTCTGCAACAGCGGCGGCGTGATTGTCTCCTACTTTGAATGGGTGCAGGACCTGCAGAGTTTCTTCTGGAGCGAGGGCGAGGTCCTGGACAAGCTGTTCCGGCTGCTGGAGCAGGCCTACATGCAGACGCTGAACCATGCGCGGAAGAGCGGCGTCTCCATGCGCTTCTCCGCCCTCAGCCTGGGCATCAGGAAGGTTCATGAAGCGAAGAGCATCCGCGGCCTTTATCCATGAACTCCCGGCATAGCCGTACCAATATTGATGGAAAGAACATCTTTTTGCCGGCGGGTCGTGACGCCAGCAGAGTCGCTGTTTGACACAGGCGGCGAAACGCAGAGATTCACCAAAGATGGAGGAAGCACCCGACATTCCGGAAGACGTGAAAAAAGAGAAAGGCCTGTGGGAGAAGACCCGCAAGTCCCTCATTGAACGTCTCAACAACTGGGAGGACCAGCGCACCTGGAACGAATTCTACCAGACCTACTGGCGTCTGATCTACAGCGTGGCGACCAAGGCGGGCCTGACTCGCGAAGAGGCCTTTGACGTGATTCAGGAGACGATCATCGCCATCGCGCGCCAGGTGCAGAAGGGGCAGTACGACCCGCGCGCCGGCTCCTTCAAGGCCTGGCTTCTGCAGATGACCCGCTGGCGTGTGCTGGATGTCTTCCGCGCCCGCAAGCGCCAGCCTTCTCTCGCCGACCAGGGCAATGCCGACAGTGAGGAGACGAGCAACCTCGCCCTCGACAGGCTGACCAATGAAAAGGACAACCTGCTGGAGAGCATCTGGGACAAGGAGTGGCGCGACAACATCACGTCGGCGGCCATCGAAAGGGTGAAGGCCAAGGTGTCGCCCCGCCAGTTTCAGATCTTTGACTGCTATGTCATGAAGGGCTGGGGGGTGAAGAAGACCAGCGAGGCGCTTGGCATCAATGCCGCGCAGGTCTACCTGGCCAAGCATCGTGTCGGGGCGTTGGTGAAGAAGGAGGTTCAGGCCCTCGAGGGTCAGATGCTCTGAGCCGGATGCCGAACCTGTTTTGCTGAACGCATGAAATCCGCCGCGCTGATCCTTGGCGGAGGAGCTTTCGGCCTGGCCTCGGCCCTTGAGCTGAGGTCGCGTGGGTGGGCCGTGACGCTTCTTGATGCGGGATCGATCCCGCACCCCGATGCCGCGTCCACGGACATCAGCAAGGTGGTGCGCATGGACTATGGCAGGGACGCCCAGTACACCGAGATGGGCGTGCTTTCCCTGCAACGCTGGCGTCAATGGAACGAGCGCTGGGGCGAGGCGCTGTATCATGAGGACGGCTTTCTCATTCTGACGGACGGGCTGATGCAGGCGGGTTGCTTTGAACGGGACAGTCATGATTTCCTGACCTCCCTGGGGCATGGGATCGAGCCGAAAACTGCGGATGATCTGCGGCGCCATCACCCGCAGTGGAATGCGGAGAGAGGATTTTCAGGCTACCTCAATCCCTGTGGCGGCTGGGCCGAGAGCGGGCGTGTGGTGATGCGGCTGAAGCAGGAGGCCCTGCAAGCCGGAGTTCAAGTTCATGAAGGGGTGAGCTTGGACGGACTGCTCATGGAGCACGGGCGCGTGGCGGGAATCCGCGATGCCAGGGGCGGCGAGTGGCGTGCCGACGTCACGGTGGCCGCGCTGGGGGCCTGGACGGCGGAACATCTTCCGTGGTTGGGCGACCGGCTTTGGGCGACGGCGCAGACAGTGTTTCACTTTCGTCCCGAGGATGCGAGCCTCTGGCGCGCCCCTCAGTTTCCTGTGTGGGCGGCGGACATCGGAACCACGGGCTGGTATGGCTTTCCAGCCAATGTGGAAGGCGTGGTCAAGGTGGCCAACCATGGGCCGGGCCGACGGGTTCGCGCCTCGGAGCCTCGCTCCCTTCCCGAAGGCGAGGAGGAGCGCTTCCGCCGTTTTCTGCGGCGCACCTTTCCGGCGCTGGCGCAGGCCCCTGTCGCGGCTTCACGCGTCTGTCTTTATGGCGACAGCTTTGACGGTCATTTTTTGATTGATCACGATCCGGAGCATCCGGGGTTGTTTGTCGCCGCCGGTGATTCGGGCCATGCCTTCAAGTTCACGCCGGTGCTGGGGGAGCTGGTCGCGGACGGCGTGGAGGGCCGGCCGAACCCGTGGCTGTCGCGGTTTGCCTGGAGGCAGGCGGCGGTCCTGGGCGCGGAAAGCGCCCGGGCGACAGGGTGATTCAATCGTTGGTTATTCCCACTGGCTTCCCTTGCTGCCGACGTAGGTCAGGGTCAGGCCGACCAGGACGTGGGCAAGCAGCACAAAGGCGGCGAGCTCGGGCGTCACGAGGCTGGTTTCGGTGACCTTCTTGACGGCGTCGTAGAAGGGGGTGTCGCTCATGCTGCGCAGGCTGCCGGACCAGGCCCAGAAGGCGGCGATGAAGGGATTGACCAGGCCTTCGATCCATCCGGGCAGACTGAGCACGGCGCCGGAAAGCGGCAGCTGGAAGCCGACGAGGTAGATGCTGAGAATGGTCGCCTTTTCCGGGGTGCGGCAAAGGGCGCTGATGCCCAGGCAGATGCTGGTCATGGCGGCGGACACGAGCACCAGCAGGAGCAGCTTGACGAGGAGGTCGCCGGGAAGCCCGCCCGTGATCATGTCCACGAAGATTCCCATCCAGATGCTCTGGGCGAGGACAAACACGCCGAGGAAAAGGATCTTGCTGAGCACATAGGCGCTGATGCTGAGGCCGCCGAGTTTTTCGCGTTCCAGAATGAGGCGCTCGCCGGCGATTTCGCGTGCGGCGTTGTTGCTGGCCATGAGGGTGACGAGCACGACCTGGAGCATGATCAGGCCGCTGACGAGGCCGCCTGCGTTGAGCTGCTCCACGAGGTGCTGGGTCTTCTGGGCCATCTCGAGGACGATGTTGCTGTCCTGGCGCTGGCTGAGCTGTTTCAGGGGCTTGATGCCGTCGAGGGCGAAGATAACCACAAGCAGCGGGAATCCAAAGAGCATGGCCAGGTGCAGCCAGACCTGGCCGGCGTCACGGCGGAAGATGGTCCAGCGCCGTTGCAGGAGCGTGAAGACCTGGCTGAGGGTGGAGGGCAGTTCCTCGGGGGCTGCGGCGTCGTGCGTGGCGGCCTTGTGCTCCTCGTCCGCCGCCTCTTTCCCGGGTTCCTCAGGCGGGGTTTTGTTTTTGGCGGCTTCGAAGAGGATCTTCTGATAATACTCGTGCTTCTTCTGCCAGGACTCATGCCAGGCCTGCTCCTCGCGCTGGGTCAGGCGAAGGTAGACCTCCTCGGGATGCTGAACTGTGAAGTAATGGGTGAGCATGTCCGGGGGGCCGTGATAAACCAGCCTTCCCCGGTACATGACGAGCACGCTGTCAAAGGCCTCCAGGCTGGCGAGGCTGTGCGTGACGTTGATGACGACCCGCCTTGGATTTTCACGGGAGAGGACGCGAAGAAGGTCGGTGATCTCACGCTCGGACTTTGGATCCAGGCCGCTGGTCACCTCGTCACACAGCAGCAGGCAGGGATTGGTGACCAGTTCCAGGGCGAGGCCGAGGCGGCGTTTCTGGCCGCCTGAAAGCACCTTGACACGTCTGTCCGCGAGGTCGGTCAGGCCGGTGATGGCGAGGATCTTGTCCAGCTTGGTTTCAAACTCCTCGGTGCCAGGAAGCTGGGTGCGCAGGGACATGCTGTTCGCCACGCATTCCTCGACCGTGAGCAGGTCATGGGCGAGGCTGAACTGCGGCACGTAGCCGAGTTCACCGGGATGCAGATCCTCCTCCTCCTTGAGGTCGCGGCCCTCCCATTTGAGCTCGCCGGAGGACTGTTCAACAATGCCTGCGACCACCTTGAGCAGGGTGGTTTTGCCACAGCCTGAGGGGCCGACGATGGCCATCAGATGCCCGTTGGGAACTTCGAAGTTCACGTCGTCCAGCAGGCGCAGCACCTCCAGGCTTGAGCCTGGCGGAGGATCGACTTCCAGGCAGATGTTCTTGGCTTCCAGCATGAAGCCCAGCCATACGCCAGAAAATGCGGCTGTGGGCAAGCTTCTTGTTCGGGGCAAGCCCTCAGGGGCAGGTGTCGAGGCTGATGCTGCGGCCCTCGCGGAGGCTGGCCAGGGCGGCGAAAGTCAGCGTCATGCTGCGCAGGGATTCCTTGAGGGGCAGCGGGTGGGGCGCGCGACCCTGGAGGAAGGCCAGCCAGGCCTTCATCTCCTCGGCGTGGCCCTTGCCGTCATGCCGCTGGACGGTGGTGCGGCGGCGATGGTGCACGGAAAGCTTCTGGAAGTTGGCGCATTCCAGCACAAGGCCGGCGGCGAAGAGGCGCAGGGATTCCTTGGGAAAGCTGAAGTCGCCCTCCGCCGAATAAAGGATCTGCGCGGAGGAGCCGTCTTCAAAACCGACCTGGGCGGTGAACGAGTCAGGTGTTTCGGCACGCCCCACGGACTGGGCATGAACCTTCACCGGCCTGCCGAGCAGGTGGCAGGCATAATCAAAAAAGTGACAGGCTTCACCCAGGATGCGTCCGCCGCTTTCCTCGACATTGGCGTACCAGTGGTCCGGGGCCAGGGGGCCGGCAAAGACGTGGAAGGCCAGGGCCCTGGGGCCTGGAACGTCGGCGAGAAGCTCGCGGATCCTGGTGGTGGCCGGTGCGAAGCGGCGGTTGAAGCCGACCATGACGCTGCCCTGCGAGGCGGTTGCGGCAGTCGCGATGTCGTTGAGTTCATCGGCATTCAGGCAGAGCGGCTTTTCAACAAACACCTGCCTGCCCGCAGCCAGCGCCTTGAGGGTCAGCGGCGCGTGCAGGTGATGGCGGGTGCCGATGATCACGGCGCCCGCGCCGCTTTCGAAGACCTCGTCCGGATTTGTGCCGCAGGCGGAGAAGCCGAACTTTTCCTTCACATGCCGGGCGCTGAGGCCGGTGGCATTGATGATGGCGCCCAGGGGCAGCGGGCCGCCTTTCAGGTGGGGCAGCAGCATGGTGCGGGCAAAGTTTCCCGCGCCGATGACATCGATTTTCGGACAGGCTGCCTGAAGTCTTTCGGTTTCATGGAGCGCCGCTGGCGCAGGTGCCGCGGGGCGTGGGGGCGCCATGGCGGGCAGGTCCCGGCCTTCGTAGTGAATCACGACGCCGATCTCCTCGGCCAGGGTGTCATAGGCCGGCACGATGTCCTCAAAACGGACATGCCGGGTGGTGAGCGGAGCGGTGTCGAGGGTTCCGGTGCTCATGAGCTGCAGGCAGGCCTCAAAGTTGCGGTTTTCCGTCCAGCGCACATGGGCGGCGGGGTAATCCCTGCCTCCCCATTCATAGCCGGGGTCATAGCGTCCCGGGCCGTAACTGCGGCTGTAGCGCACCTGGATGTCCTTCATGTAGGCGGTCTTCCAGCTGAGCTCGGCGTCGTGGATGCCGACGATGACCATGACGCCGCGTTCACGCAGGCAGGCGATGGCGCTGTCTGCCACGGCGCTTCCCCGGCCTCCGACGCAGACCAGCACGGCATCCACGCCCATGCCTGAGGTCCAGGAGCGGACCTCGGCCTCAAGGTCCTGGCGGGATGGATCGACTGTTTGTTCGGCACCCATGAGCCTTGCGGCCTGCAGCCTGGCGGGCACGAAGTCGGCGGCCATGACGCGTGCGCCCGAGGCCCTGAGCAGGCTGGTGGCCAGCAGGCCGACGATGCCCTGGCCGAGCACCAGAACCCTTTCCCCGAGGCCTGCGCCAGACTTGCGAACGGCCTCCATCGAGATCGAGGCGATGGTGGTGAAGGCGGCTTTTTCGTCCGGCAAACCGTCGGGAATGCGTGCCGCGAGCAGGTCTGGAACGGCGATCATCTCGGCGTGAAACGAGCATTCAGCGCCACCACAGGCGACACGGTCGCCGACCTGAAAGCGGCCGTTCTGTTCATCCACGGCGACCACGACCCCGGCGGCGGAGTAGCCGAGCGGCGTGGGGGACTCCAGCCGGTTGCGCACCTTTTCCAGCGCCGACTTCCAGCCGAGGGTGCGTGCGGTGTCGATGACCTTGCGCACCTGATCGGGGCGTGCCCTGGCCTTTTGCAGCAGGGACATGCGTGCCTGGTCCACCTTCATTTTCTCCGTGCCTGGGGAGATGACGGAGCAGGTGGTTCTGACCAGGATGCCACCCGGAGGCGGCATGGGGGCGGGCACCTCCTGGAGTTCGAGGCGGCCATCCTGGTACTGGGCGAGCTGTTTCATGGTGGTGACAACCATAGCCGCAAACCTGCCAGACGGCGACGAGCTTGGTCAACTGCGCAAAACGGGCCGTGTTGAAAGGCGGCAGGAAGTTGTCAGAGCCACTTGGGCGAGGATTCAAAGGTGACCTGCTCCCGGGTCAGCGGGTGGATGAAGCTGACCTGGGTGGCGTGCAGGCACATCGGTGGCGCGTCGATGGGCAGGGTCTGCGTGTCGCCGAGCCGTCTGCCCGGCAGGTAGGCGGGGTCGCCGAGCACGGGATGACCCAGCTGCCAGAGGTGAACACGGATTTGGTTGGTCCGGCCGGTGAGGGGGCGTGCCTCCAGCAGCGTGGAGCCGCCTTCCTCGCGCTGGATCACGCGGAATTCGGTGAGGGCGGCGTTCCCGTTGGCCTCGTCCACTTCTCGGCTGCCGAGGCCGCCCGCCTCGCTGCTGACGGGCAGGTCGCAGGTGAGCCGGTCCCAGGCGGGATGGCCCTGGGTGCGGGCGAGGTAGAGCTTGTGCACCGCACCCCTGGCAAACTGGCCCTGGATGAGTTTGGCGAAATGACGGGTGCGTGCGATGACGACGAGACCGCTGGTGTTGGCGTCAAGCCGGTGGCAGGCGTGCGGCTTCTGCGGGGCGTAGGCGGTGTGCAGGATGTTCTGGAGCGTGTTGCGGTTGAAGCGGCCGCAGGGGTGCATGGGCAGCGGGGCCGGCTTGTCCAGGACGATGACGGCCTCATCCTCGTGAAGAAGACGGATGTCCGCATGGACCGGCGGTTCCGTGATGCCGTGCTCCACTCGATAGATGCGTTCGCCGGCGCGCATCCGGCGGTCGGCGGGCACCTGCCGGCGGTGATCATCCTCGATGAGGCCGGACTCGAAGCGCATGAGCCACTCGCTGCGCGGCACCTGGGGAAAGATGGAGCCGAGGGCGTCGAGCACGGGCATCTGGTCGCATTGCTCGGGGATGCAGATCGGCCTCCGGTTGTCATACGGAAGGCTGCCGGGCAGAGGATCGGCGGCGCGGCGCACGGCCTCCTGGCTGCGCGCCAGATTTTCGATCCGCTGCTGCTCGGTCGACTTGTGGCAGTAGGGGCAGGAGACACCCTCGACATAACGCGGATCCTGCTGCTCCTCGCCGGTAAGGGGTGACTGGCATTGGAAGCACTGGCCGGACTCCGTCTCACGCAGGGCCGGGTCCACGCCGACCCGCTGGTCGAACACGAAGCATTCGCCCTGCCAGTGGTCGCCGCCGACCTCCTCGAAGTATTTCAGGATGCCGCCATCCAGCTGCCAGACCTGCTGAAAGCCCTCCTTTTCGAGAAAGGGCGCCGCCTTCTCGCAGCGGATGCCGCCGGTGCAGAAGCTGACGACCGGCTGGTTTTTCAGCTCGGCGGGCAGCCTGCGCACGGCCTCCGGGAAGTCTCGGAAATGGTCGATGCCGATGACGGTGGCGTTTTTGAAGGTGCCGAGCTTCACCTCGTAGTCATTGCGGGTGTCGAGCAGCACGACCGGCCGGCCTTCATCCAGCCACTGCCTGAGCTCCACCGGCTTGAGCCGGGGCGAGGTGTAGCGCGCGGGCTCGATGCCTTCGACGCCGAAGGCGATGATCTCCTTCTTGATGCGCACCAGCATGCGGTTGAAGGGCTGGTGATCGTTGAAGCTGTATTTGGGTGCCAGGGCTTCAAGACCGGGGATGCGGCGCAGTTCCGCGACGAGTTCGTCCACCTTGTCGCGTTCGCCGGCGATGAAAAAATTGATGCCTTCGGTGCTGAGCAGGATCGTGCCCTTGAGGTCGCGTTCCCTGCAAAATTCGAGCAGCTTCAGGCGCAGCGCCTTCAGGTCGGAAAGCGGGGCGAAAAGATAGCAGGAAATGTTGGTGATGGGGGCGTCGGCGGTCATGCGGGGCGGCGTGGTCTTGTTGCGGCGGAACGCTGATTCATGCAAGCGCGTCGCGGCGTCTTCCAGGGAAGAAAGCGGGCGGATTTTGTGCCGGTGCCCAGCCGGTCGTGGTCATGCCTTGCCTCAGACCAGGCGCAGGCGGGTCAGGTCCTGCGTGTCCACCAGTCCGACGGGGCGCTGGTCGGCGTCGAGTACAACGAGGTCGTCGATGCGCGCCTTTTCAAGGGTCGCCAGGACCTCGGCCGCCAGCTTGTCGGCCTGGATGCTGATCGGGTTGCGGGTCATGAAATCGCTGACCGGCAGCTCGGCAATGGCATGATTTTTCTGGAAGGCGCGGACGAAGTCCCCGTGGGTGAAGACGCCTGCCAGGGTGCCGTTCGGATGAACGACCACGGCGGCTCCGGAACGGGCCCGGGTCATGGCCTGCAGGGCGGTGCTGACGCTGCTGTCGGGCTGCACCAGGGCCAGTTCCTCGCCGTTGCGCATGACATCGGAGACGCGGGTCAGCAGGGCCCTTCCCAGGCTGCCGCCGGGGTGAAGGCGGGCGAAATCCTCGGCCTGGAAGCCGCGGGCCTCCAGCAGGACCATGGCCAGGGCGTCACCCAGCACGAGCATGGCGGTGGTGCTCGAGGTGGGGGCGAGGTTGAGCGGGCAGGCTTCCTGGCTGACCTGTACATCGAGAACGCAGTCGGCGTGCCGGGCGAGGGTGGAGGTGGTGTCGCCGGTGATGGCGAGGGTGGGCATGCCGAGACGCTTGAGATGCGGCAGCAGGTCCAGAAGCTCGCGGGTTTCACCGCTGTAGCTCAGCAGCAGGGCCAGGTCGCCGGGATCGATCACGCCCAGGTCGCCGTGCAGGGCGTCGCCGACATCCAGGCAGACGGTGCTGGCTCCCGTGCTGTTGAGGGTGGCGGCGATCTTGCGGCCGATGTTGCCGCTTTTGCCGACGCCGCAGACGACGATTTTGCGGCCCGAGTTGAGGGTTTTCAGCAGGGTTTCGATGGCCGTGCTGAATTCCAGCCCGATCCTTGAGTGCAGGCGTTCGAGTTCCTCGATTTCGAGACGGATGACTCGGCGGGCTTGATCAGGGTAATGCATCGTTCAGGGGCAGACCATAGGCGCAAAGGCGGACAGCGCAAAAGGCTATGCATGAATCACGGGGTGCGCAGGCTGGGACAGGAGGGAGAAAATCGGCAAAAAAAAGCCCCTGGCGAAACCAGGGGCTTGGAAGGGGAGAGGGCGGTTGATGGAATCAACGGCGGCGGCGAAGCACGACGCCGACCAAGCCAACGCCAAGCAGCAGGGCGCGGGTGGGTTCCGGAACGGCGGCGGCCAGGAGGCCGGTGAAGGTGGCGTTGATGCTGTTGCCAGGACCTGAGGTGTCGATCTGAAAGCCGGCGATGTCGGCGTAATTAAAGCCACCTGTGGCAGAGGCAAAGTTCAGCACGGACGCACCTCCGCTGCCAAGGCTGGACCAGGCCCCCCCGCTGTAGGTGGCGGTGTCAGTGAAGTTGCTATTGTAGAGAGTGATGGTGAAGGCTGAGGAGGGGGCCGAGGATGCCGTGCCGACGAGTGTCAGAGTGTCAGAGTTGCCCATGATGCTGATGGGCGACAACAGGGTGCCGGCAAGGATGCTGCCGAGGTCGGAGCCCGTCACATTGATTTGCGCCGCACCCTGGGTGTAGCCAAAGCTGGTGGTGCCTGTGTCGACGACGAAGGTGGGGGCGACGCTGTTGCCAAAGGTGGTGAGCGTGACCGCCGCCTGGGCGAGGGTGCCCGAGGACAAGGCGACGGCGAGAAGAATCAGCTTGATGAGTTTCATGGAATTAAATGCGATTTTGCCAATAATTCGTTAATCCAGTCAATCTTAATTTGTTAGAAGGGCCTGTTCTTGGTGAGCAGGCCGTCCGTTGCCGAGGCGTTCACCTTGATGATCATGATGGCGGTGCCGGCGGCGATGACCTCGCTGTCGCTGATCGGGCTGCCCAGGGCGCTGCGCTTCCAGTTGGTGCCGTCGAACCAGTATTTCCTCCAGGAGCCTCCCACCAAAAGCTGCACCTGGTCGGCGGCGTTGAAGCTGGCGTTGCTGGTCCAGCCGGGGATGGACTGGATGCCGCTGGCGGCAAGGGTGGAATCGACGGGCCAGCAGGTTCCAAGGAAGCTGATGCCGCTGTTTTTGACGACATCGGCGCGCTTGGTCATGGGGACGGAGCCGGTGATGTTGAGGGCCATGGCGGCGGAGCCGAGGCGGTTGAACATCAGGCCAGCCTCGGGCTTGATGGCCTGGTTGGTGGCATCCGGGTTGCCGAGGGCGCGCCGGGTCCAGCGGTTGTTGGTGACATGGAAGTAGTAGGTGTTCCAGGCGCCGTTGATGAAGAGCAGGATGTTGTCGGCGAGGTCGGGGTTGTTGTTCTTCACGATCAGGCTGGTGTCGCCAAAGAAGGAGCTGATGGTGTCGCAGTCAAAGATCTGGTAGCGGTCACCGTTGGCGCCGGTGGCGATGCCGAGGGTGGTGAGGTCGGTGGTTTCCGTGGTGTTGAGGGTGACGGTGGTGGCGCTGTTCTGAACGCTGGTGGAAAGAAGGAAGGTGCGTCCCTCGGCGGCGCCGCTGAGGATGCGCAGGACCTTGGGCGTGGCTGCGGCGGAGAGTTCGCCGGCCGTCCAGGCGGCGCTGGTGTTGGTGAGGGTGTTGGAGGTCAGCGAGGAGATGACTCCGGTGATGGCTCCGTCGGCCGGTGTGACGCCGTCCGCCTTCGTGGCGCTGGTGAGCAGGGGGGCGGAAATCAGGGTCAGGGCACGCGTGGTGCTGCCGTTGCCGGGGGCGATGTTGACGGTCATGAAGCCCACGGGATCCGTCGTTGCGGTGTTCTGGGCGTGTCCGCTCATCGGACTGGAGAGGGACATCAAACCAAGGCAGTAGTAGGCAAGTCGGGACGGTTTCATGATGATGGGTCAGGGTGGTTGTGATGATTAATCCCCGAATTGCCCGGATCGTTACTCAAAATCAGACAGCCAGTCGAGATTTTTTTCCCGTGTCGCAGGGGCGCCGCTGGCCCAACCATTTATTCGACTATTGACATCTTTCCGCATTTTTTGGTATTCCACGCTTTTAATTGGCGGACAACGCCTGGCAGTCCGTGATCCCGTCCAAGGCCAGGCAACCAACCCTTCTCTCCGAACCTGCTTATGCGCGCCTTCATGCGACGTTCCGCCGTCCTTGCATCCATGGTCTCCTGTGTCGGTCTGACATTTCCGGTGGCGGCCGCGCCCCTGATGGACAGTTACAGCTCCGGCCCGGGGCAGGGCGGTCCTGATGACCTGGATGACGTCTGGCAGGCCGTGTTTGACGGCTGGGGCCTTGCCTCCGGGGGAGATGAAGACAAGGATGGCAACACCAACGGCGTGGAGTCGGTCGCCGGCACGAACCCGAGGAACGCCTCCGACTCCCTGAGGGTGGGCAACATGGTGCTGACGCCGACGACGGCGACCTTTTATTTCACGCAGAAGGCCGGCAAGAAGTACCGTGTCGTGAGCGACACGGCGGTGACGGGTGCGTTCGGCTCCGCGGAAAGCATCACCGCCATCGGCGGCGTGACGCTGGGGGTGGCCCAGGCCGATCATCGTCCGACCACTGACGTGAGCTCGCAGAGCCTCACCGTGGCCAGGGTCGGGTCTAACAAATTTTACAAGCTTGAGGTGAGCGACCTGGACACGGACTCGGACGGTGTTTCCGCCTGGGCGGAGGGCCTCATGGGTCTGGATCCCGCCAAGTCGGACACGGATGAAGACGGCACGCTGGACGGCACCCTGGTCAACGCGGAGGTGTCCGTGCCTGATGTGATCAGCATTGCCAGCACCAGCACGCTGGCCCAGGAGGACGGCCTGCAGCCGGGCTTTTTCACCATCACCCGCACACGCAGCCTGCTGCCGGTGTCGGTCAATCTCAGCATTGGCGGAACGGCCGTGCTGGGGGGCGGCGGTGGCGGGGGCGGGGGCGCGGGCGAGGATTACACCCTGTCTTCGGGCACGATCCTGAGCTTTGCCTCGGGCATCAAGACGAAGCAGCTCTACGTCAATCCCTTGTCGGACACAGAGCTTGAGGGCAGCGAGTCCGTGACGGCGACCCTGGCCTCGGTGGTTGCCTCGGGCTACTCGGTCCCGGTGATTGATTCAAATCACGCCACGGCGACGGTGCTCATCGCCAACGCCACGAACCCGACGGGCACCGGCCTGACCGCGCGTTTCTATGACAACTACAGCAGCACCGCCAACAATGCCCTGAACTTCGGGGATGTCGGCAACTACAGCTACACCCGTTCCGGGGCGAACCCGAATTTCACGGGTTCCGTGGTGGTGACTCCGACCGGCATGAGCTCGCAGCGCCTTGCAGACGTTCTGGCGGCTGTTCAGGTGGGGGGCGAGGTGAAGCTGTCCTTCGTGGGCGGCAACCTGAACACGGCCACCTACAACCACTTCAACTACGTCGTGGCCTCCAAGAACGCCACGACCTTCACCTGCACGCTGCCGCCCGGGGCCGGGCTTCCCGCCAACAGCAACAGCACCTGCAACTTCAGCATTCAGCCGGTGCATCCAGGCGTTGTGGAGCGCGTTGACGCCGTGGTGAGCAATGACTGGGGTTATGGCACGCCGAATGCGGTCAGCATCGCCGCCGCCGCCGGCACCACCGCGACGAATGTGCCTGACAACTTCTCCGACACCTTTGAGATGTACCTTCATCCAGCCACGGCGGGCAGCTACCGCTTCCAGTTGGATGCGGATGACAAGGCCAGGGTGCTGCTTGACCTGGACAGAAACGGCACCTTTGATCTGCCCGGGGAGCAGATCATCGAGCATGGCTGGGATGTTGCCGCGACCGTCGGAACCTTCAAGATCAGCTCCTCCTACAGCCTGGTGATTCCAGCTTCGGCCGCCGAGCGTTACCGGATGCGGGTTGAACACGTGGAGACGACCGGGGACGCCCGCTGCCGCCTGCAATGGAGCCGTGACGGGGGCACGTTTGCCAACATTCCTCAGGCTGAGCAGTTCACGCACACCCAGGCCGCCACCTATGCCTTCACCCGCGGCACGCCTGTCACCACGGGAACGGCGACGATCACCCTCACAAGCCATGGGCTGAGCGTCGGCAACCCCGTCACCCTGGCGTTCTCCTCCGGCACGCTGTTCACGCCCAACAGCGTTGATGTCAACGGTTACAACGGGTCCTACAGCGTGGCGTCGGTGATTGATGCCAACACCTTCACCGTCACGCTCAACAGCACCGGCTCCACCCTTCCCGGCAACCAGGGCTCCGGAGCCACCTGCTTCCTCGAAAGCCGCTCTGCCAGTGCCACCACGGGCGTCTACAACAAGATTTACACAAGCCCCGACTTCACAGCCGCCCCGGGGCGCATCGGCGTGGATGCGGCGGTGACCACGGGTAACAACGGCATCTGGGGGTCGGGCACTCCGCATCCGGCCCTGATCAACCCTGAAACCTTCACGGCCCGCTGGAGCGGGCAGGTGCAGCCGCAGTTCACCGAGGAATACACCTTTGTCGTGAATGCGGATGACGGTGCGACCCTGCGCATCAACGGTCAGCTTCAGGAGCTCAAGACGCATGTGGCGACAGACACCGGAACGGCGACCTACACTTATGATTCGGCCTCCGGCAACACGGTCGTCACCTACAGCGGCATGGCGATCAAGCCGGGGAGCTTTGTCGTCGGGGAAACTGTGCGCCTGAACCCGACCACCGGCAACCTCAACTACGGAGGCACCGCCACCTACAGCTACGATGCCGGCACAGGGGACATGGTGGTGACTTATTCCGCCATGACGAACTTCTCAGCCGGCGGTCATCAGGTCGGTCAGACGGTTTTCCTGGATCCGACCAGCGGCAACCTGAATGCCCTGTCAACCCTGCCTTACACCATCACGGCGGCGACCTCCACGACCTTCACCGTTCCCGTCGGCGCGAACCTTTTTGCCACGGGAACCGGCAACATCAGCTTCCTCGACACCTTCGACCTGGTGGTCTCCGCCGTGACGTCGACGACCTTCACGGTCAACCATGGGATTGGCAAGCACCCCAATGCGAGCACCGGAAGCGCCAACATCGAAATCGTCAACAAACCGCTGAAGGACTGGTCATCGATGACCAACGAGCGCTATGTCAGGCTTCCGGTCATCGGCGGCACGCGTTATGACATCCAGCTCGACTACTTTGAGAACACAAGCTATGCGCGCTGCCAGCTCTTCTGGTACAGCCCCAGCCAGCCGAGGCAGATCATCCCGACGGAGCGCCTCTACCCGGTCAGCGTTCCCCAGGCGCCTCCGGTTCACCTCGGGGACATCCAGGCGGCCGGCCTGGTCGGTGGCGCGTTTTCGTATGCCATCCTCGGCAGCAATGGAGGCGCGGTCAGCGTTTCCGGCCTTCCACCCTGGCTGACCTATGCCGGCGGTGTCATCAGCGGCACGCCTCCATCAGGGGCTGCGGGCAGTTACCAGTTCACCATCACCATCACCGGTCCGAACGGAACCAGCACGTCCGTGCTGAACCTCGATGTGCAGGACACCGGCGCGAGCGTCGGCCGTGAGCTTTGGACGGGAGTCACCGGCACCTCGATTCCAAGCATTCCGCTCACCACCCCTCCGACCAGCACCAGCAATCTGACGTCCCTGGCGGCGCCGACCAGCGCCGCAGACGACTTCGGCGCACGCATCCGCGGCTTCATCACGGCGCCTGCGACTGGAAACTACTACTTCTGGCTTTCCGCCAGCGAATCCGCCGAGTTCTGGCTCTCCAATGACGACGAGGTGGTGAACAGCTTCAAACGCGCCACCGTGACCGGCGGAGGCACGACGCCCCTGGACTGGGGCACGGCGGTGAAGTCACCCTGGATGGCGCTGGAACAGGGCAAACGCTATTATTTTGAAGTGCTGCACAAGTCCGCCACCGGGGCGGATCACCTTGCCATCGGCTGGTCCAAGCCTGGTGAATCGACGACGGCTCCGAGCGAGGTGGTGCCCGGCTTTGTGCTGTCGCCTTACGAGGCTCCCTCCCTGGCCTCCATGCCGGGAACCTTGTATGTGGCCACGCTGCTGCGCCAGAACGGCGCCATGGATCCTCCTGGCGGCAGCCTGAAGGGGGTTGGCACGGCCACCATGCGCCTCAATGCCAATGAAACCGAGGCCTACATCACCGTCAAATACAGCGGCCTTTCCGGGATTGTGGATGGTCCGGTGGCCGGTCAGACGGTGGCCGCCGACGGCAGCAGCGGCGTCAATGGGATCATTGACCCGACGGACTGGCATGTTCATTCCGACCCCTACCTGAACCACGCGTCGGACATCATCTATGACGGCGTCGAACCTCCTTCGGGAGACGGTCCCAAGTTTGATTCGGCCGGCAGGTTCCTGTATCACAAATGGACGCTGGCCCCAGCCGGCACGCTGTCGCTTGCTGACGTGCGTGAGCTGATCAAGCAGGGCAAGGCCTACATCAACCTGCACACGACCCTGAATGGCAACGGTGAAATCCGGGGCAATTTCACCCTGGCCAACGGTTCACGAACCTTCACGCCGCCGCCCGCGCCGCCAAGCTGGACGGATGACAGCGCCACCGACGCTGGCGCCGCCCGTTTCCTGGCCCAGGCCAGCTTCGGGCCGAGCCTTTCTGACATCGCCGACCTGAAGAACATCACGCCTTCAGGTGGCAAGACACGTTATGAATTGTGGATCGAGGACCAGTTCTCGAAGCCGGCGACCAACTCGCTGGACGAAGTGCTGCGCACCCGGCGCGCGGACGCCCAGGGCGGCTCCGCCTATGATGAAACGCTGTTTTTCAACTCCTGGTGGCGCAACTCCATCAGCGGTCAGGACCAGCTGCGCCAGCGCGTCGCCTTTGCGCTCAGCCAGATCCACGTCATCTCCGGCCAGGGGCCGCTCGACAACCGCGGTGAGGCGATCGCCTACTTCTATGACAAGCTGACTGCGGGGGCTTTCGGCAACTTCCGGGACATCCTGGAGACCACGACCCTCACCCCGGCCATGGGTCGCTACCTGGACATGAAGAACAACGACAAGCCTGACCCGACGCTGGGCCGCATTCCGAATGAAAACTACGCCCGTGAAATCAAGCAGCTCTTCTCCGTCGGCCTTTATCGCATGTGGCCGGACGGCAGCCTCATCCTGAGCTCGACCGATCACCCGATCGACACCTACACGCAGCGTGAGATCGTCGGGCTCGCCCATGTCTTCACGGGCTGGACAGATGGTTATGACGGGGCAGACCGCACGTCGATCAACGCCGCTGGCAACTGGTTGCGGCAGATGCGCGCGGTTCCCGCCCGGCATTACACCGGGCCGAAGCGCTTGTTGAACAATGAGGTGATGCCCGGCATCGCAACTCTTGGAGGCGTGCCGCTTGACCCGATTGCGGTGCACAACACCACCCACTGGAACCAGACGGAGTACAAGGAGCTGCCGACCAAGGAGCTGGACCTCTCCCATGACATGCTCTTCAATCATCCCAACTGCGGCCCCTTCCTCTGCCGTCAGCTGATCCAGCGCATGGTCACCAGCCATCCCTCGCGCGATTATGTCTATCGTGTGGTTCAGAAGTTCAACGACAACGGTGCAGGAGTCCGGGGTGACATGCAGGCCGTCATCAAGGCCGTGCTGCTGGACTACGAGGCGCGCAGCTCGGTCACGGTCACCCAGCCGGCCTACGGCAAGCAGCGCGAGCCTCTGCTTCGTGTCGCCGCCGCCGGCAGGGCCTTCCGCCCCGGCACCTACGGGGGCACCTACACCCAGTCAGGCACCCGCACGATCACGGTGGACACCAGCGCGCCGCACAAGCTGGCCACCGGCAACAATGTCCTGCTGGAGTTCACGGCGAGCCCTGCTGACGTCACGAACAACATCCCCGCTCCCTGGACCGGCACTTACGGCGTGACTTTCGTGGATGCCGACACCTTCACCGTCCAGGCCGTGAACTGGGCCACAGGCACCTACAGCATCCCCGCCAGTTCCACCACCTGCACGGTCACGATGGGCAACCACTGGCTGCAGACCGGCAACCAGGTGTTCATGGACTTCACCAGCGGCACCGCCAACGGCACGGGCATTGACGGCCAGGTTTACACCATCACCAACCCCAGCCCCACCAACAACGGTGACAACGGCGGAACCTTCACCTTCACCGTCACCTCCGACGCTGCCGCCCGTTCCGGCAACTGCATGATTCCGCGCTTCTCCCCGGGCAGCATGGTCATCGCCAGCTCGGGCCAGGCCGCTCCCAACGACCGCCGTGTCACGATGCGCACCAATGAATATCATCACCTCAAAGTCGGCGACCAGGTGCAGCTCAACGTCTATGGCACTCAGGCCACCCCGGCGCCGGTTGATGTGGTCGCCACGGTGGACACCGTTCTGGATGCGACCGGCTACACCTTCCTCATCTCCAGCGCGACCACCGGCTGGAGCAACGGCCAGTCCAACAACAGCGTGTATCAGTTCCCGCTCCTCTCCCAGCCGCTGACGCGTTCGGGCACCATCAATTCCCGCTCCAGCACCTATCAGGTTGGCAGCACGGATGCGGATCTTGACCAGTCGCCGGTCAATGCGGACACGGTCTTCAACTACTTCCTGCCGGAATACAAGTTCCCCGGGCTGCTGGCCTCCCAGGGCATCACCACGCCGGAGTTCCAGCTGACGGCGGAGACCGGAGTCATCCGCCAGGCCAACTACCTCTACAACGGCGTCTTCAACTCGGGCACGACCAACGGCTACAGCAGTTTCAACAGCGGCAACAACGCCGTCGCCATGGACTACTCCTCCTGGATGACGGGGAACGCGGCCAATCAGCAGCTTGGAGCGTCGACGAACACCGGCGTGCCCTGCACGCACAATCAGAACATCGACCTGCTGATCAACCAGCTGTGCACCCTGCTGATGGCGGGGCAGATGCCCTTTGAGGCGAAGCAGATCATCCGGGACCTGGTGGCCCTGCCCATCCAGTCCATCTCCACAACCAGCCCCAGCACCTTCACCACCCTGCGTCCGCACGGTTACACCTCGGGCCAGACGGTCTGCGTCAGCGGCGTCAGTGGAGGAACCTTCAGCGCCTCCGTCGGCAACAACTCCACGTTGCGCACGGTCACTGTCACCGGTCCAAACACGTTTACCATGGGCGTGAACTGCACCGGCGCGCCCACCAGCTTTGCGGACGCCCACGTCTCCCAGATCGCCTACAACCAGGGCAGCACGACTCCTTCCGCCACCGAGCGCCGTGACCGCATCCGTGCGATCCTGCATCTGATCCTGACCAGCCCCGACTTCACCATCCAGCGTTGATCCTCATGAACACGAGCAAAGCACCCAACATTCTGACGCGTCGCAGCTTTCTCCAGCGTGCATCCCTTTTGGGTGGTGCGGCGGCCGGTGTCAGCACCATCCGCGACATGCGGCTCATGAACTCCCTCATGGCCGCCGACGTGCCGTCCGACTACAAGGCGCTTGTCTGCGTCTTTCTGGCCGGGGGAAATGACGCCAACAACTGGATCGTGCCGACCGACAACACGACCTACGGCGAGTATGCGACGGCCCGTGGCAACCTGGTGATTCCCCAGAGCGCGCTGCTGCCGCTCAGGACCGGTCCAGGCGGCAGTGACCCCGCCTACTCCTACCAGGGGCGCACCTATGGATTCCATCCGGGCTGCGGTGACCTGCAGACGCTCTTTGGCGAAGGCAAGCTGGCCGTGGTGCAGAACATCGGCACCCTCGTGCGGCCGACCACCAAGGCGCAGTTCAATTCAGGCTTGGCCGCCTATCGTCCGCCGCAGCTCTTCTCCCACAGCGACCAGGTGACACACTGGCAGACTTCAATCCCTGACCAGCCGCCTGCGACGGGCTGGGGCGGCCGCGTCGCCGACATTTTCAACTCGGTGGCCAATCCATCGGGCCAGATCTCCATGTCGGTGTCGCTGAACGGCGCCAACACGCTGCAGATTGGCAACCTGGTCTCCCAGTACCACGTCTCCACAAACGGCGCGGTCATCTTCAACACTGGCGGCAGCGGTGGCGGCCTCATGACCAGCACGGGCGTGCGTCAGAAGGCCCTCCAGGGCATTCTTGACCTCAATCATGTCAACCTGCAGCGCCAGGCGTATGCGAGCGTGCTCGACAATGCCGTCTTCACCGGTGACCTGCTCAACACCAACATTTCGGCCTATCGCGATCCCACGGACTCGCCTGGAGGCTACGGCACCAATCCACCGCAGGACGCTGCCGCCCCCTGGCGCTGGAACACCGGCCTCAGCGGCATTTACAACACCACCGTGCAGCCGAACGGCCTCGGCGGCTTCCCCAACACCTCGCTTGGCATCCAGCTCAAGATGATCGCCCGGCTCATCGCCTCCGCGGGCCCGTCCGGCTTCAACATGAAGCGGCAGATCTTCTATTGCTCCCTCGGCGGCTTTGACACCCACACCGCGCAGGTGGATGGCAACGGCTTCACCAACCAGCCGACCAACGCCGGCGGCACTCACTACGGATTGCTGCGCACGGTCAGCCAGGCCATGTTCGCCTTCCAGCGCGCCATGGAGCAGCTCGGGCTGGGTGAAAAGGTCACCGCCTTCACCGCCTCGGATTTCTCCCGCACCTTCCCGTCCAACAGCCAGGGCAGCGACCACGGCTGGGGCTCCCACCACATCGTTGTCGGTGGTGGTGTTGATGGCGGCAAGATCTATGGCAAGCTGCAGAACTTTGCCATCAGCGGCCCGGAAGACACCGGCATCGGCCGCTGGATTCCATCGCTTTCCGTCGACGAGCACACGGCGACGCTGGCGAAGTGGTACGGCCTCAACTCCGGCGACATCAACTCGTTGCTGCCCAATATCGGGCGTTTCAACAGCTCGCATGCGGGCGGCTACATCGGTTTCATGAAACCTGCATGAGGCGGCGTTTCTCCCTTGAATTTCCCCGCCTGAAACGGGAAAGCATCGAATCATGAAAAAAGGGTTCGGCGGCCTGCTGCTGCTTTTCCTTGTGGCATCCGGCTGCTGGTGGATGCTTCATCAGGAAAAAGATTCCGCGCCCTCAGCCAAGGAGGTGCTTCCGGGAAGCGTGCCTCCTCCCGTGAAAGCTTCCTTCAAGAAGGCGGGCGCGTCCAGGGCCAGGGAGGAGCCTGCTGCGATGGTGTCGCCCGCGCAGATCGAGGCAGTGACCGCAGCCGTCATGTCGGCCGTTCAGCAAAAGCCGGTCCGCATCGAGGCGCCGCCGCCGCCGCCGGTCCAGGCACCGCCGGATTATCCTGCTTCGATTCAAAAGGGGCCCGAGCATCAGGAGCTTGAGGAAATCGCCCTGAACATCCGCAACTTCAGCCAGCGTTTTGGCGGCAATCCCGTGGGCAGCAATGCGGAGATCGTCCAGGCCCTGCGCGGGGGCAATCCTGGCAAGGCCAACTACCTTCCGCAGTCGGCCCTGCGTCTGAACGGCAGCGGCGAGATGATCGACAAGTGGGGGCGGCCGTACTTTTTCCATGCGAATTCCGCCACGGAGATGGAGGTCCGTTCAGCCGGTCCTGACGGCAGGCTCTACACGCCGGATGACATCGTCACCCGGTAGTTTCAGGCAGGCGTTTGGCGCGTCAGCCGGGGCCGTTTCAACGTGAGGGCGCCGCTTTGCTGGCAAAGCCTGCGTCCGTCAAGGTTCTGAGGAAGGCGATCACGCAGCGTTTCTCCTCCGCCGTCAGATGCAGCCCGCCGTCGGGGTGCTTGGCCAGGTTGGGATCCAGGGTGTCCGTGCGCCGGACGCCTTCGCTGTAATGATCCAGGACCTCCTCCAGGGTGGCGAAGCGGCCGTCATGCATGTAGGGCGCGGTGAGGGCGATGTTGCGCAGGCTGGGCGTGGCAAAGGTCCCGCGGTCCAGCGCGGCCCCGGTCACCCGATGCCTGCCCGTGTCATGTTCATCAATCGCGAGGCCGTTGTTGTGGAAGCCGTGGTCGGTGAACAAGGCACCGCCATGGCAGTGGAAGCAGTCCGCCCCCATGGTGCCAAGCCTGGGCTCGCGCTCCAGCATGAAAAGTTCAAAGCCACGCTGCTCCTCCGGCGTCAGCTTCACCTCGCCCCGCTGAGCCTGGTCAAACCTGGAGTCCTGGGAGACAAGGGTCAGCAGAAAGGCCTCCATGGCCAGCCCAAGCCTTTCCGCCGTCACCTCCGTTGAACCAAAGGCCTTCCCCAACGCCTCCTTGATGGATTCATCCCGGTTCAGCTTCATCACGACGTTCTCCACAGTCTCATCCATTTCGCGGTGGTCGACGACGGGCATCAGCGCCTGCTGGCGCAGGCTTGCCGCGCGTCCGTCCCAGAAGAAGGCGTTCTTCCAGGCCAGGTTGAAGAGCGGCATGGAGTTCCGGTCTCCCGTCCTGCCGCCGACGCCGATGCTGAAACGTCTTGGGTCAGTCAGGGCGCTGGCTGACTGATGGCAGGAGGCGCAGGAGAGCGTCTGGTCGCGAGACAGGCGCGTGTCATGGAAGAGCCTTCGACCAAGCTCCACGCGTTCAGGCGTCAGTGGATTGTCCCTGGGAAGCACGGGCTGCGGGAAGCCACCTTCCGAACCGGGCAGTTTGCCGGACATCAAGACGGATGCGGCCAGGGAAGGGGATGAGGGGATCATCGCTTCATCCACACGCAGCGAGACAAAGGAGAAGGCACGCTGCAGGTTTTGCTGGAGCTGAAGCGCCAGGGGGTCTCCATCACGGGCGTGCGTCGTCATGCCATCCCTGGCAAAGGAAAGTCCTGACAGCACCCGGGCCAGGTCCAGCTTCAGTTCCGCAGTCATGGCCTGGGCTTGGATCCTCCAGGGGCCATCGACCGTCACGGCGGTTCGGAACGGCTGACGACCGAGATGGAAGGAGTAGCCTCTCATTTCTTCGGAGCGGACATTCCACAAGCCTTCCAGGGCGAGGAAGATGTATCCGCCCTGCCAGCTCCAGTGAAGACCGTTGACCCGGGGGTTCAGAGGATGATCAGGGCCTCGGCTGGACGGGTCGCGCCGGTTTTCATCCTCAGGCAGTCCGACGTGAAATCTCAGGGCGGTGTATTCGCCTTCAGGAATGTTTTTCAGCGACACCCAGTTCCTGCCGGTTGCCGCGTTCAACCAGGCCGGGTCTGCTTTCGGTTCAAGCCAGGACCCATCCTTGCGGCGTAGCGCGGTCCCGCTGACGAAGTAGCTGAGCCGGGTCACCGTCCACGATTCAGCATCTGCGTTACTGTGCGGAGTGCCGTTCATCTTCAGCGCTTCACCTGAAACAGCGGGAAGGAGCCGCAGTGACAGGTCGCCCGCGGCGGCGACGGTGCAGAGGCACGTCCAAGAGAGCCAGTTCCAGACCTTCATGATCTTATCTTAGCCTGCCGGGAATGATTCGTCATTCGACAATCCAGGTTCAGGCTTCCATGATGCCGTCATGATGCGATTCCTTTTCCTCATGGCCCTGGCATCCTCGGTCAGTGCCGATGTCGCGGTGCCGCAACGCGTCATGCAGCCCCAGACGCTTGAGGAAGCCTGGAATGTGATCCGGCTGGTGACCGCCAATGTGGACCGTCTCCAGCGTGAAAAACGTGGCCAGGAGGTGGCTGCGCAGATTTCATTGATCAGCCCGTCCCTGCGCCTGCTGTCGAATCAGTCCAGGGCGGATGGAAGCCTGCTGCTGGCGGAGCCGCAGGCTGTGCAGGCGTTTCAACGGATGAATGAGATCGCAAGGCACAGCATGGTCGACAATCCAGGCGCTCTCACCTCATCCTTTCAGGCGTTGCGCACGCTGCTGGATGATGTGTCGGGCGGTCTCAGCCCGGAGGTGAGATCGGCCGAGATCCATCAGTGTCCCGTGCATGGCGAAGTCATCGGCAAGGCCGGGGACACCTGTGGCGACTGCCGGCGTCCGCTGAAGCCGCGCCGAATTCCCTACAGCTTCATTTTCGCACGCCCTGAAAAGCCGGTGGTGAAGCTGGTCCTTCCCCGCCAGGTTTCCGCCAGGGCGGGTGAGCAGGTTCGGCTTGAATTCGAACTTCTGACCCAGGAAGACCGGCCGGTGGATGAAACGGATCTCTGGCTGATGCATGCCCAGGCCGTCCAGGTCATGATCACCGATCCTCGATACGAGGAGTTCCATCATCTGACCGCCACAAAAAGCGGAGAGGGTCGCTATGCGGTGGGCTTTGTTCCGGCTCATGGAGGTGACTACCGGGTCATTGCCGGAGTCACCCCTGCTGCAACCGGGCTTCCAGAGTACCCATTTGCCGTGTTGAAGGTCGAGGGCGGGGTGCCGCCGCCTCGTCTGACGGCGGATTCCGCGATGAGCGTTGAAGTCGCGGGAATGCGCTTCAGCCTGAGCGTGAAAGGCCTTCTGGGAACTCATCTGCGGGCGGGTCAGATACAGGCTGTGCAACTCCATGTTGCAGACCTGGCAGGCCAGCCGGTGACACGCCTGGAGCCCGTTCATCAGGCGTTTGCACATCTTCATGGCTTTTTCACCCACACGGGCTCAGTGCTGCAGTTGCACCCTGTTGGAGGAGATGTTTTGCGGGAGGATGTGCGCGGCGGGCCTGCGCTCACCTTCAAGATTTTCTCACCGGAGTCCGGACCGCTCCGACTTTTTGTGCAGGTTCGGATGGATGGCAGGGTCTTTCTGGCGCCAATCACCCTCATGGTGCAGGAATAAGAACGAGAACGGCCTGACAGTGGAATCAGGTCCCCCGTCCGAACGGCGGAGGCCAGATTGTAGCGCCCACCTCCTCGGCCTGCCGAAGCATTGGACTAGGACAGTGATCGTGCCGGCTCATCAGCATCTGCCTGGGAGAATGATGATCATTTCAGCGCAAACGCCGAACGGGAATGCCGAACCTTGGGTTAATAAAACGAAGTGAATCAGGCGAGGCGAGGCGCGGTTTGACGAATTAATTGTGGTTTCGAATTAAAATGGTGAAAGTGACCCACTTTTTGAGGACGTTTGAGGTAAAAGGCGAGTGCGGTGACTATCAAATTTGAGAATCCCCTGCATAGCAACCACCTATTGCGTTGAGAAAAAAAGGATTGCCCAGGGGCTTCAATTTTGATTATTTATTAATTTATATCCGTGTTGGCACAATCCACCTGTCTCCCACCCAGTCAGCCAAGCGGTCCAATCAACCCAACCGTTCTGTATTCATGAAATCAGCGATTTATCTACAACTCTGCGTTGGCCTTGGAGTCTGCATTCATGCCAAGGCGCTGGAGCTTACCCGATTTCTGAGTCATGAAGCCATGCCTGCCAGCGTGGAGCAGGCCAGCATGGGGACGTTGATCACGTCGAGCAGCGGCATTCAAAACCCGGCTGCATTGATTTCCCGGGCCGGTGTGAATCCTGCTGTTGTCAGCGAGGGCCGCGGTGTGGTGACCTTGAAGCTGGCAAGGCAGATGCACGTCCGGCAGCTGACCTTCCTCAATGACGGGGCAGCCGGGAAGCTGGTGGTCACTGCAAGCGCGGACAATCAGACCTGGGTGCCGATGGCGGATGCCGCCTTCACGTCCGCTGATGATGTCGTGGATCTCACAGCGGGTTCAGCCTTCAGCAAGTATCTGCGTCTTTCCTTTGAACTTTCGAAGCCGGGCAGCATTGCGGGCCTGAAGGTGGTGGGCGAAGATTTCGACGCGGATTATCAAGTGAGCCAGGATTCAGCCGGGCAGCTTCAGGATTTCAACTTTGCTTCCGGAATTGGCGGAGCTCGGCTGATTTACGCGAGTCCGTCCATTGCAGGCAAGGGTGCCGGTTCCTGGAAGCAGGGCGTGCTCAGGTTTGATGCAGCGAAGGCGGCCGAGTTTGTCGCCGTTTATGATCTTGGCCAGAAGCGCAGGCTGGAAAAGTTCGGCTGTTCTCACGGAGCAGGACTGACCGCGATGTCCGTGTATGCCCTGGGTTCCATTTCTGAAAAGGAAAACTGGCGCGGTCGCCTGGCCTTCGACACTCAGGAGCTTGCCCAGCTGAAGCCGCTCCTGACCGTTGAAACGGCCAAGGAAACCCGCGGGACCCAGGTCTTGGAGTCGAAGCAGGCGGTGGAAGCCCGTTATATCGCCTTGAAGTGGACGGTCGCCCCGGGGCTTGCCTCCTTTCCTGTTTACGGAACATTGATCTCCGGCCAGGCCACGGTGGTCCGTTCGCCGGCGGTTCAGTTGGTTTCGGCCGGGCAGGTCAGGCAGAAGGCTGGAATGCAGCGCTCCTTGAACGGGGTTGGTGCGTTGGATCAGCCGGCTTACACAGATGCTCCTGCAGTTTTTGCGTGGGATTTGGACAGGGGTCTTCTGGGCGCCGCCGGGCGTCAGGCCTCGCTGCTGCGCGCTGATGGTCTTGGCACTGCGGGCTCAACTGTTTTCTCGAGGACGGCGCGCAAGGCTGACGGGGAGGCTAACCCGGAAGACATTGACCCAGTGTCCGTGGAGATCCTGCGGTGCGACATCGTCAGTGAGTAATCTTTGGACGCCTTTTCACAAATCTCAACCGAACCAGCCCCAAGTGAAAAAAACAACCAGCTTCGCCCTTACCAACCTTCTGCTGGCCTTCACTGCAGTCAGCGCGCTCGCGCAGGCACCGTCCATCACCAGCGGCCCCCAGGATCCCAAGGGGCGCCAGAACCCGATTGTTGAGGACGGCCATCCTCTTTGCGAGCTCAACCTTTCCGTCACCGCCACCGGTCCGGGGCTGAACTACGTCTGGAAGCGTGGAACGACGGTTGTCGGCACCAATTCGCCCACGCTGCAGATCACCCCGTCGACACTCTCGCTGGCTGGCAATTACACCTGCACCGTTTCCAACACCACCGGCTCGGTGGTCAGTTCGGTGTCGAAAGTCAGCGTCGTGAACATCAGTGACAAGATCTTCATGGCATCGGTCGGGCAAACATCGGCGACCGTCACCGTCACCGCCGCCGCACCGACGGGCACGACACTTGCCTACCGCTGGTACAGGCGTCTGACCGGTGGTGGCACGGAGAGGCTGACAAGCGTTCATGCGGCCAAGTTTGGCGGCGTCAACACCAAGACCCTGAGCGTCAAGAACGTGGCCGAAGCCGATGCAGGTTTCTACTTCTGCCAGGTGATGGCCAACGGCTATTCGATGAGTTCCGGTGACTGCCGGCTGATCGTTCTGCCTGCGCCTGCCTCGAAGCTTGTGATTGCGGGTGGCAGCACGGAACTTGAGGTGATGCCAGTCGGGGCCAGCCCGTCCATCATCAGCCAGATGACCTACCAGTGGAAGAAGGGCACCAATGCCATTGGTGGAGCGACCAACAAGACCCTTCCCCTGGCCAACGTGACCACGGCTGACGTGGCGGATTACACCTGTGTCGTCACCCTCCCGACCCTTGCTGCGGTCTCGACCCCCAAAGCCAGGGTGGATGTGGTGGACAATTCGGAAGTCGTTTATCTGTCCAAACTGGCGCAGAAGTCGGCGAAGCTGAAGGTGGTTGTTTCTGCTGCCATCGGACGCACTTATCAATGGTACAACAGCCTTGATGAGCCCCTGGTCAACGGTGCGCACTTTGCCGGTGCGACCTCAGACACGCTGGAGATCAAGAACGTCCTGCTCAGCGACGCCGGTGCCTACTACTGCCGCGTGACCAGCTATGGCATCCCCGTTGACTCCGGCATTCGCAGGCTGATCGTTGCGCCGCCCCCGGCCTCCAAGCTCGTCAAGCTTGGCGACCCGTTCTCGCTTGAATTCATCCCGGCGGGAAGCAGCCCGGCCGTGACCTCCAAGTTCACCTATCAGTGGAAGAAGATGGCCACCGTGCTCGGGGGTGAGACGAACACCCTTTACAACGGCCCCGCCTCCACGGCCCTGGCTGATTCCGGCAAATATTCCTGCGTGCTCACTTACACTCCGGATGTTGGACTGCCCCTGAAGATTGAGTCGAACCCCGGCCTGGTCTCGGTCGTGGATCCCACGGCGCACACCCTGCTTATTGCAGAGGGCAAGGGAGTCTCCTTCAAAACGGTGACCAAGGGGGATGGCATGAGCTATCAGTGGTTCTTCAACGGCAGTCCGACTCCGCTGGCGGTTTCTGCCAACTACGGGGATGTCACCAAAAACACCGTCAAGATCATTGCGCCGACCTTGCTTCAGGGTGGTGTCTATGTCTGCCGTGTCAGCGCCTTCGGCGGCCAGACGGTTGATTCGAATCCCAACAGGCTGGTTGTGGCCTCGAGGCCTGCCAATGTGCTCATTGACAGCGGAGACTCGCTCAACCTCACCGTTCTGACCTCAGGGGAGGCTTCGTCAGGTGACCTTTCCTACCAGTGGTTCAAGGGAACGGGCGCCCTGGCCGGTGAAACCAATGCCAGCTACATCGTCAACCCTGCTCAGATCGCCGACGCTGGAGCCTACAAATGCACGATCTCCTACACTGGAGGCCTGACAGTCACGCCTGCGGCCACCAACGTCAGTGTTGTTGACCGCACCGCCGCCTCCCTGCTCGGGCTTGCCGGTTCCAAAGCCACCCTCGGTGTCACCGCCAAGGGCAGCGGTCTTTCCTACAAGTGGTATCGTGGCACTGACACGGTCGCGATTGCTGAAACGCTTGGCAAATACAAGGGGACCACCAAGGACAAGCTGGAGATCTCCGCCCTCGAAAACGCGGATGCCGGCAATTACCGTTGTGAAGTCACCGCCTTTGGCCGCCTGGTTCAGATCGGTTTCAGGACCCTGGAAATCGTCACCACACCCGGAAATCAGTTGATCGCCACCGGCGCACCAGTGACTTTGGAAGCGGCAACGACGGGAACCATCACCCCTCTGTCCTATCAGTGGAAGAAGGGTACGGCGGTTCTTCCGGGTGAGACAAACGCCCAGCTTAACATCGCCGAGGCCGCCCTCACTCACGCCGGTGATTATTCCTGCGTGGTCACCATCCCAGGAGGAGTGAACCTGACAACGGGCAAGGCCCTTCTTTCGGTGGTAACACTGTCCTCCTTCAACGTGAATGTCGCCAATGCCGCGGATGCCAAGATCAAGGTTCCGGCCGCTGGCAAAAACATGAGCTACGTCTGGAGCCGTCTCGACGGGGTCACCAAGACGCCCCTGGTCGAAGGCGCAAAAAATGTGGGTGTCGCCAAGCAGGAGGTGAAAATCACCGGCTGTGGTGCTGCTGACGCAGGCACTTATGTCTGCGACATCACCATGACAGGCACCGCCACCACCCTGACGACCAGCCCGATCTCCCTCTCGGTCGTGCTTCCTTACATGAGCGGAAACTTCACTGCCCTGATCGAGCGCACCTCCTTGCTGGGCGCTGACAATGGCGGACGTGTTGATTTGACGGTGGCGACCACCGGAGCCGTCACCGGCAAGTTGACCCTCGGTCCCTCCGTGAGTTCGTTCGCCGGTGCGCTGGCTGGAACCAACCCTGCAACGGGAACGGCAACCTTCTTCCTGGACCTGGGAGGGGAAGAAAGCATTGGGTTCACCATCGGTTCGGACAACCTCCTCACCAACGGCACCTACACCGAAAAAGGTGATACCGTCAACTTCAGCGGCTGGCGCAACACCTTCCTTGCGGCCTCCAGCGCCACGTCCTACACCGGCGTTTACAACCTTGGCCTCGGCCTCCCGGTGGGTTCTGCGGCGATTGGAGATGCGAGCATTCCTCAGGGCACCAGCTTTGCCTCTTTCACGATTTCCACGAAGGGCGAGTTCGCAGTGGTTGGCAAAACGGCTGATGGTCAGGCAATCACCAGCGCCGGCTTTGTCGGCCCTTCCGGCCAGGGAATGCTCTTTGATGTTCTTTACGACACCATCCCTGACAACGGCAGCATCCTCGGCAGTTTCACCGTCGATTCTAAAGGCAACCCCACCCCGTCGGACAATACCCTTGCCGGCACGGCTTCCTGGAACAGGCATGTTGATACCAATCCTCTTCAAAGAACCTACAAAAATGGCTTTGAACCCGTTGCCCTGGCGGTTGAAGGCAGCTTCTACGCCGCTCCCGCTGCACCTCTGGTGTTCCTTGACCTGAGCCCCTCGGTTTCAGACAACGCAAGACTGCTCTTCTCGAGCGGCAACATTGAATCGGCATCCTCGATCACCCTGAACGCGCTGACCCCGAGGTCGTTCCGGATTGGCTCCGCCAGTGCGATCACAATTCCTTCGGCGGGTGCACCTGCCGCGGTGAAGCTTTCCGTGACCGCCGGAAAAGGCTCGTTCAAGGGCGACTTCATTCTCAAGGACGGCACGATCGAGAGGCCCAAGACTGCCTACGAGGGCATCGTGTACAAGAAGGGAGCCAATCTTGTCGGTGCGGGCTATTTCCTGCATGACCGTGGTGCCGCCTTCAACATCCTTTCGGGTGCGGTGTTCATGGAAAAGCTTTAAGCCTTCCGAATTCCCTCGGTGCGCCGCCCAGGCACACCTGCTTCAAACTTCTCTGAACCAAGGCCTCCGGGCCTTGGTTCTTTGATTTTAACAGGACGGTGTCCGCTTTTCTGACCGCACGCAGCACGTCCGCCGTCTCACTCTCCGGGATCGTCATCGTCCAGGAAGGCTGCGAGATGCTTGCGCATCTCCACCCTGGCCCTGAAGAGCAGGCTCTTCACGGCTGGCAGGGTCATCTTCAGCACTTCACAGATCTCCTCATAAGGCATCTCCTCGTGGCGGCGAAGAACGACGGCGAGGCGCTGTTTTTCAGGCAGCGCCGCGATCGCCTTCTCCAGCGCCTTCTCCAGCTCCTCATGCTGAACCTGATGGTCCGGCGAGACGGCGGAAGTGTCGACAAACTGGCGCTGCGGGCCGACTTCGGTGTCAGGCTCGACTTCCAGCGGCGTCTCTTTTCTCCGGGTCCGGCGTCGGGTCTCGTTGAAGACGAGGTTCCTCATGATGGTGAATAGCCAGGTCGTGAACTTGGCGGTCGGCTCATAGCGAGGCGCGCTTTTCCAGACCCGGATGAACACCTGCTGGGCGATGTCGTGGGCATCATCCAGGTTCCCGAGCATCCGCGCCGCCGCGCCGATCATGACGCCCTGGTGAAGCTCCACCAGCCTTTCAAAGGCCCGCACATCCCCCTCTTTGACACGCAGCATGAGCCGCACGTTTTCCTCATCACTGCAGGCCTCCTCCGTGCCCTTGGACACGCTGGGATCAAGGTTGGAAGGCCATTCCGGTTCCGGCATGACAGGGTAGGGCAGGAGACCGGCGACGCTAGCGGCAGTCATGGCGCTGTTCAACCCGTCCGACGACGGGAGGTTGCGGGGAAATTCGGCGGGCTTCCTGCCTTGCGGCCCTTGAAGTCGTGCGCTTATTGGCGGCCTGTGACTTTCCGCCATCCTAAAAACGACGTTTTCATCCCTGACAACAGCGACCCCTGGACAGCCCTGCGCCGTGTGACCCATCTCGGCATTGTCTCCCACCAGGACGACCTGGAGATCGCGGCCTACCACGGCATCACGGAATGCTTCCACAGCGGCGACAAATGGTTCGGCGGAGTCGTCGTCACCGATGGCGCGGGCAGCCCGCGCAAGGGCGTCTATGCCGACTACACCGACGAGGAGATGCAGCGGGTGAGGCTGGTGGAGCAGAGGAAGGCGGCGTATGTCGGGGAATACAGCGTGATGATCCAGCTGGGTTATCCCAGTGATGAGGTGAAAAGGAAGAACAAGGCCCCGGTGGTGGAGGACCTGAAGGTCATTCTGGAGCATTCCCAGCCGGAGATCCTTTATGTTCACAACCCCTGTGACCGGCATGACACGCATGTGGCCACCTTCCTCCGCTGCATCGAGGCCATTCGCGAGCTGCCCCCGGAGATGCGGCCGAAAAAGGTCTACGGCTGCGAGGTCTGGCGCAAGCTGGACTGGCTGCTGACCGAGGACAAGGTCATGCTCTGGGTGGACAAGTTCCCGCATCTGCTGCGCCCTCTCCTCGGAGTGTTCGACAGCCAGATCAGCGGCGGCAAGCGCTATGACCTCGCGGAGGAGGGCCTGCGTCACGCCAATGCGACCTACTTTGACTCCCACACGACGGACAAAACCAGCCTGCTCACCTTTGCCATGGACCTCACGCCCCTGGCGCAGGATGAGAAGCTGGACGTCGAGGAATACACGATCGGTTATGTCCGCCGTCTGGAACAGGACGTGGCTTCCAGGCTGAAGCGCTTCCTTTGACCGTCGCCTCGACCTTCATGCGTTGTTGTGCTGCCGTGCGGCCCTGGCTGGCCACCCTGCTGGTGGTCACGGGATGCTCGCAGCCGCCCTCCCACGCGCCGGTCAGCGCCCGGGTTTTGAGGAAACTGGAGAAACGCAGCATTTCCAGGGCGGACTTCACCCAAAGGCTGGCCACGGTGGATGCCCGTGTGCGCTCCGAGCTGCCGGCGCAGGCCGTGACCCTGCCTTTTGAGTTTCGCTCCAACACTCCGGTCATCAAGGCCTCAGTGGCGGATGGCCGTTCTGTGGCCATGCTGCTCGACTCCGGCGCGGCGAGGACGGTTTTAAGTTCGCAGGCGGCGTTGCAGTTCGGTGTTCCCACCATCCGATCCAACGAGGCCAAGGCCACCCTTCTTGGCGTGGTGGGACAGGAGGAGGGATTGGTCGGCATGATCTCCTCGTTGAGATTGGGCGGCTGGCATGTGCCGGCCTACCCCTGCTTCGTCAGGACCTTTCAGACGATTGGGGGCGGCGTCCTTTATGCGGACAACATCCTGGGATTCGACCTCGTCTCCCGCTACTGCACCTGCCTCACCCTCGATTACCCAAGGCGCGAGGTCACCTTCGGCTTTGGCCGTCCATTTCAGGCGAAATCCGGGCCTGGTGTGCAGTCGGCCCCGCTCCGGTTCAAGGACGGTGTTGCCTCCGTGGATCTGGCCTGCAAGGGCGTGAAATGGACCTGCATTCTCGACACCGGCTCGTTCAACGGCATCGAAATCAGCGAAGGCGTCGCCAAGAAGCTCGGAGTCCAGGACCAGGGCGATGTGGTGAAGGGCCTGATGCTTGTCGCCGTTGGCGGGGCGGTGACTTCGGATCATGTCCGGCTGCGCACGGTGAAGCTTCCTGAACTTACCTTGCTGGGCGGAAGGTATCAGGATGTGGAAGTGGACATCTCTCCCGGCCTGCCGCGGGTGGGATCGTTTTTCCTCAAGGATTACAGGGTCACCTTCGATTTCCGCCGGATGCGTGTCTGGCTCGAACGGTGACCGGTTTCAAACGACGGCCTGACTTTATCCGAACAAGGCGGCGACGGGCTTGCCTCCGTCGGTGATGGGCACCGGGCGTGTGCCGTCCATCAGCTCCTTCGCCGGATCAATGCCCATGGCGGCGTGGATGGTTGCGTGGAAGTCCACCAGCGGGACCGGGTTTTCGACAGGCTTCTTGGCCAGCTCATCCGTGACTCCGTAGGCGCCGCAATGCTGCAGGCCGCCACCGGCCAGAACCATGGAGAAGGCCGTGCCTTGATGGCCGCGTCCACCGCGCCCGTCGAACTCCGCCGGGCGGCCGAACTCGGTGCCGACCACGATGAGGGTCTTGTCGAGCAGCTTCTTGTCCTTCAGGTCACGGATGAGGGCGGAGAGGGCGGTGTCGAGCTCCTGGATCAGCAGGTGCTGGTTCTTGTATCCCTCGTTGTGAATGTCCCAGCCGGTGCCGTTCATGAAGTTGAGGTTGTGGGAGACTTCGATGAACCGCACCCCGGCCTGGACCAGGCGGCGGGACAGAAGACAGCGCTGGCCGAACTCGCCGCCGTAGTCGTTGCGCAGGGCGGCAGGCTCCTCCTTGAGGTTGAAGTGGCGCATGAATTTCGGGCCGGACAGATGCAGGGCCTGCTCCTGGGCCTCGCGATAATCGGCCTGTGAGGAATGCCTGGGCGCACGGGCCATCAGCGGCTGCAGGAGCTGCTCACGGGTCAGGGCGCGCTTTTCATCCACGAAGTCGGGCCTCGTGAATCCGGCCGGGCCGGTGTTGGTGTCGGTGAGGTAGACATAGCCGGCCTTGGCTCCCAGAAAGCCTGGGCCGCGGCTGACGTTCGGATATCCGATCAGGATGTAGGGGGGCACTTCGTCACTGGCCGCACCCTTCACATGGGAGATGATCGACCCGATGCTTGGATAAACGGTGTTGCCGGAGATCATGCGTCCGGTGTGCACGAGGTTGGTGGCAAAGGCGTGCTCGTCGATGACATGATGATTCACCGTGCGCATTGCGGTGACATGCTCCATGACCTTCGCCGTCTTGCCCAGATGCTCCACCAGCTGCACGCCCGGAACGGAGGTGTCGATGGCCTTGTAAAGG
>CAZXPU010000027.1:0-10569 GCA_964642905.1 uncultured Prosthecobacter sp. | reverse complement strand
TCTTCGGGTCGAACGTGTCGATCTGGCCCATGCCGCCACCGAGCCAGATGAAGATGCAGTGTTCCGCCTTGCCCTTCGGGGTGTTGACGACGGCATTGCTGGCAAGCAGCGGCGAGGCACCCAGGGCGGCGGTGCTGGCAAGGAAGGAACGGCGTTTCATGGCTGTCACATTAAACGCTGTCGGCAGAGGGTTTTCACTTTTCCGGGCACCTCACTTTCGTGGGGGGAGTGATCTCTGGCTTCAAGATGCATTGAACTTGGTGTAAAAACATTTCTTATTTCGAATCGGAATTTGGCGAGGGAGCCAAGTTTGGCGCAAAGGCTGGGTTGCATGCAAACGCTCCCTCTTTTGTTGCAGTCACCTTGCCCTTCAATCCCGCGCTCAAGGGCGACGGATCTCTCATGCATGGACCCGGCGATCCGCATCATCTGCCTTCTGCGCATGCCTCTGCTGGCGGTTGTTCTGGGGATCGTGGGTGCACGGGCCCAGGCTGCGACGCTGACCTTTGATGCCGATCTTTTAGCCGCAGGCCTTCAGGAAGAGGGCGGCCCTTTCCAATGGTTGTCCGGGGGGGCGGTTTTCTGGAATGGCTCCGCCAATGTGACGGCGGGTCTGGGAGATGTGGCCCAGTTTGGCAATGGCGGGCTGCTTTCCTCCAGCGCTGTCATCAGCCTGACCTCCCAGTCGGTGGCAGGGCTCATGTTTGAAGCCGTTTCCGGCAATGGTTACAGTCTGGTGGGTTTTGGCGCGGGACAAACGTTGACGCTTGGCAGTTCGGGACTGGTGGTCAATGCAGGCGCCCAGGCGGTGGCCCTTGGCGATGCCAGCCTGTCAGTGGTCCTTGCTGCCGCACAAACCTGGACCCACAAGCCCGGCAATGGCGCTCTGCTGACCGTCAACGGCAGCGTGGACAATCAGGGGCATCTGCTGACCCTCACGGGCGACTCAAGCTCCCCCGTCACCCTCAACGGCATGATGACCGGCAGCGGCGGCCTGACCCAGGGGGCCGGCCTGAACGAGGTCAGCCTAACCAACGCAGGCAACAATTTCACCGGCCCGCTGACAATCCTGCAGGGCACGCTGACGGTTGCCAGCCTTGCCGACAGCGGTGTGGGTTGCAACGGCACGGGCGCCATTCATCTGGGAAGCGGCAGCACCTCTGCAATGCTCAATTATGTCGGTGCTGGTGCCGTGCTGACCCGCGCCGTCGACCTGGCTGGAACGACGGGAGGCGGAACCCTCAGCCAGTCTGGGACGGGTCTGCTCAAGTTTTTGGGCGACCTCACCTTCGCCGTTTCTTCGACGAGCGCCAAGACACTGACCCTGCAGGGCGGCACGTCCGGAGTTGGAGAGTTCGCCGGAGTCATTCGTGACAATCCCGGCGGTGGTGCCACCCAGGTGGTCAAGTCGGGTTCGGGCACCTGGACGCTTTCTGGAAACAACAGCTACAGCGGTGGCACCCGCATTGAAAGCGGTGGCACCCTGAACCTCAACTCAGCCTCCGCCCTTGGCACCTCCACCCTGAGCTTTGGCGGCAATGCCACCCTCGACAACACCAGCGGGGCGCCCATCACGCTGGCCGCCGGCAACAGTGTCATCCTCAACGCCGGCAGCCTCAGCTTCAAAGGATCCAACGACCTGTCGTTCGGCTCCGGAGGCCTGATGATCAGCGGTGCCAACCGCACGGTCACCACCATGGCTGGGACGCTGACTGTGGGTTCAGTCAACGCGAACGCAGCCTCCCGCACCTTGACGAAAAATGGTGCAGGAACGCTGGTCATCTCGGGCGCTGCGGGGGCGGATTTTCAGGGTGGCGTCACCGTTAGCGCAGGGCGTCTGCGGCTTGAAAATGCCGCAGCTGCTGGAGCCGGCGCCATCACCTTGAGCAACACCTCGGCCGAACTGGAGATTGGCGGCAGCTTCGCTGTGGCCAACGCCCTGGTGATCGGAAACACCGGGGCCTCGAAAAGTCTGCGCTTGAGCGCCGGGTTTTCAGCCACTTATGCGGGCGGCATGGCCATCCAGGAAACCACCCCGGGGGATTTTGGCGTGGCGGTGGAAGACGCCGGCAGGCTGACCTTGAGCGGCCGGGTCAGCGGCAGCGGGAGTGCGGGTCTAACCAAGCGGGGGACGGGGGATCTGGTGATGGCTGGAACCAATGACTACACCGGTCCGACCCTCATCGACGGCGGCTCCCTGCAGGTCGGCAGCGGCGGCGTGGGCAGGACCGGCACCGGCAAGGTGTCGTTGAACGAAGGGGTCTTGCGTGGGTCGGGAAACGTTCAGGGAACCGCCTTCACTGCTGCTGCCGGAACGACCGTTCATGTGGGCGACACCACCGCGACCGCCGACATCGGCACGTTGTTGTTTTCCCCGGTGTCAGGAAGCGGATCCTGGGATTTTCAGGCGGGCAGCTCGGTGGTGATGGGGATGGCTCCCGGCCAGCCGACCAATGCCGACACGCTGCGCTTTTCAGGGACGGGGACCAACGTCCTGAACTTCCAGGCAGGGCTGACGGTGGACGGACCGGCATCCTGGGTGCCGACCGCTCCCGAGACCTTTCAACTGCTGGACTGGTCCGGTCTCGCCGGGCCGCCGGTCTTCGAGGCAGGCTTTCAATCCGGCTCCTACAGCGGCCTGCTCGCTGGCAATGGCGATGACAACCTGGGCTTCAATCTTCCCGATGTGTCAGGCAGCGGGTTCCTCTGGGACATCCGTAGCTTTGTGCTCAACGGCAGCATTGCCCTGGTTGCCGTTCCCGAACCTTCCAGGATCATGATGATCATGACGGCGCTGGCATGCCTGAGGCTCCGAAGACACCGGCCCGAGTGAATCAAGCCGGCCGGAGCATCATCAGGAGGCAGGCGGCACGCAGGGTCCAGCCCAGGGTGCGGATGCCGTTGGTGAAGTTCAGGCGGCGGATCGTCTGCCGGTCAAAGCCCCGGGTCAGCCGATCATGAAGCGGCACCTGCAACAGCAGGGTGGAAGCCCAGACGGCCCCGAGTGCCACCAGTCCAAGATTGAACCAGAGCGACTGTTCACCCACGAAAAACAGCAGGGCTGCGCTGCCCGCCTCGACCAGCATCAGCGGCCCGGCGACCCATGTGATGCGTCGCATGTGACGCGCATGGTAGCGGACGAAGCGATCCTGCCCCACCTGCTCGAACAACGGGTAATGCACGATCTGGATGGTCCAGATGAGCCCGGTGAGCATCCAGGTGACGGCGGCGTGAAGAAGCAGGAGGTCGTGCATCATGAGATGTCATTGTTGGTTAGGTCGGGCCCGTCCTGCGCGCCGTTGCAGGCTTGTTGCGGCGGCAGGCGTCGCTGCAAAAGCGCACCTGCTCCCAGTCGCGCTCCCACTTCTTCCTCCAGGCAAAGGGACGGCCGCAGGCGGCGCAGATCTTCTCCGGCAGGTGCTGCTTTTTCACGCCTTTCATCCGAGGTTCAGGCAGGGTTGGGCATCCTGGGTGGCCAGCCATCGTCCCGTCTTTTCCCAGAAGGGGAAGAAGCCCGACTTTGCCCAGGGAAACAGCGTCTCATCCCAGGGCCGGCGCAGCAGATGCAGCGGCACGTTCATGACCTGCAAGACCTGACGGATGGAGGGCAGGGCATCCGCCACCGGACCGACATGGGGTGCCAGGGCGACGATGGCATCCAGTCGTTCAGCCTTCGCCCATTCGGCCAGGCCTTGGGCGGTGGAATCCGTGTCACGCAACAGGGTGGCGCAGCCCAGATGAGCTCCGGCGCGCGTCAGTCCGTCGGCCAGGGCGGTTTGGATGGACTGGATGCGCGCCTCACTGAGTCCAAGGCGGCGGTAGGTAGAGAGCGAGGTGAAGGCCGCCGCCGCCACGGGCTGGCATGAAGCCAGCGGGCTGTCTTCCAGGCACAGGTCATCGGCATGAACCCAGAGGCCGACCCTGCCTTTCAAGGGCGGGCAGAAGGTGTCGAGAACAGGCGGCGGGTGGCGCGTGAGGTCGGCGTGATCCCTTGGGACGAACGGGGTGACGCATCCATCTTCCAATCGTTCCAGGCCGGTCGTGTCGGACAGCAGGGAGGAGTCGCACCAGCGTTCCAGGTTGCTGCGGCGCACCAGGTAGGTCTTGCCTGGCGTCTGCAGGCCGGCGACCCAGCGCCAGGAAAGAAGGTTGCTCGCCGGGTCCGCGTCCAGAAGATGCTGGAAGAAGAACTCGGCGCCGAGCTCCCAGGGCAGGCGTTCGGCATGAATCCAGAAGCTGGCCCACCACATGCGTGCGTGGTTGTGCAGGTAGCCGGTCTGCCGCAGTTCCAGCGCGAAGCGGTCCATCACCGCCACGCCGCTGCGTGCTTCGCAGACCTGCCGGGCTCTGGCGAGCTGTTCTTCGGGCAGGCTGGCATGCAGTTCACGAACGCGTTGCCGCCAGGATCTCCAGACCTGCGGACGCATCTCCAGCCAGCCTTTCCAGTAGCTGCGCCAGCACAGCTCCTGCACCCATTTCTCCACCCGACCCAGGGCGTGACGGGCCAGGGTGTCGCGCACGATTTCCTCGGGCCGGATCAGGCCGAAGCGGATGGCCGGAGAAAGTCGCGAGACATCGTCATGTGGCGGCCTGACCGCATTGCGTCGTGACCCGTAGGCGGTCACCCGGGGCAGGAACTCACGCCAGCGCCGCAGCGCCGCCTCACGCGTCAGGGGAAAAGCATCGGTCATCCGCGAACGAACGTTTCAAACGCTTCCGTGAGCGCATCCAAAAGCCTGACCGGGTGTGTTGAGCATGGGGTGAAGCCTGTGGACTGTGGAAGCCAGCCTTGCTGGGGTGAAGGCTGTCTCAGTCAACGTCACCTGTTCTGTTCAGGCGTTCTGAGGACGAAAGCTCAGAGGATAAAGGCAGTTCGTTCAGCTGTGCACGGGCTTCCCGCCACCTGGGATAGTGGTTTTGCAGAAGGGTCATGAAACGTTCGTTGTGCGTGGGTTCCAGCAGATGAGCCAGTTCATGCGCAATGACGTATTCGAGCAGTTTCCTGGGCTTTTTGGCAAGTTCCGTGTTGAGACGGATGTGTCCTGCGCGGTGGTTGCAGCTGCCCCACTTGGTCTTCATGCGTTGCACGAAGATCTTGGAAACCCTGACACCCAGGATCTTCTGCCATTTCGCAAGCAAGGGGGGAAGGGCCTGTTTCAACTGCGCCCGATACCACTGTTCCATGAGGGCCTCGCGTTTTGCCTTGGGTGTTCCCGGGCGCACTTGAAATCGAATCCGATTGCCCGCCAGTTCGATTTTTGCAGCGGCGGCATCTTCAAGGATCACCATCAGATAACGTCGCCCCCAGACATAATGGCTTTCACGCTCGATGTAGTCCCGGGGGGGCTCGCGCAGCTGTTCACGCTGCCTGGACTGCTGCTGCTTGATCCATCCCAGCTTGGTGATGGCAAACACACGGATGGTGTCGAGCTTCATCCGTAAAGGCGCTGAGATGGTCACCCGCCCTGTCGGTGGATGGACGCTCAGATGCAGGTTCTTGATGTCTTTCTGCACGACATCGACCACCACGTCGCCCAGCTGGAGTTGCGAGACCATCAGTATTCCTTTTGAGCCAGGAGGATGGGGAAGATCTGCTCCACTCTTTCCTTGTCGCCGTTGAACAAGGTCATGAGCGCCGCCTTGATGATGTTTTCGCGGGGCTTCACCCCACGCCAGTCCGCCGGACGCACCTCCTTGACCACGGCATCGATCCGCAGGGCAAGGCGCAGGGAAATCTCTGCGAGATCGCCATAAGATGGGCTGCCCTCCTTGGTGGCAAAGGCATCTTCATCGGATGCCTTTGAAACAAGGTTGTCGTAAAGGGCTCGCTTGCCTGGTGTGTCGAGCCTGGGAGATGCCTTGGTGTCAGCTCCCGTGTGTACCTGCCTGGCGAGCTCGGCGATCTGCTCGAGGAACTGCTCATAGCCGATTCGTTTCGCTCGCAGGTCGGCAATGATCTCCTTGAGCAGCTCCGACATCTTCTCGTAGAAGGCCGGGTTGTTGAGCTGCTCCTGCACGATCTTGCTGCGGACGTTGTTGGCGATGGTTTCGGCGATGGCGGACTGGTTGTTTTTGATGCCTTGGGGCATTCCGGCAATGGCGTCTGCCATCCCGCATTTCACGATGACCTCCAGCAGGCCGACATCGTCGAAGTGCGAGGTTTTCTTCGGTTCCTTGGACTCGATGTAGGTGTCGATCAGGTGCCGCATGTCGGCCTCGTAGGCTTTGAGGTCGATGGTCTCCCCGCTGGCCTGCCGGATGATCTCTCGCAGCTTGATGTGGCGTTCCACACCTGCCTTGATCCGTTCCGCCTGTGCCGTCGTGTATCCTGCCTGGGGCAGGTCGTCGGCGATGTTGGCGTAGGCTCGCAGCATGGCGGCTGTTCCTTTGTATAGGGCCGCGCGTTGCGGCTCGTGTTCCTTGAGATCGTCGGCGATCTCGGTGTTTCCACAGAAGTAGCGGATGTGTTCGAGTTCTCCCCTGGGCATCTCCACGGACTCGCAGAGCATTGCCAGGCTTTCGAAAGCCGCCTCCAGTCGTTCACGCCCTTTTTTCAGGCGGTCCTGCATCAGGATCTCAGCGGAGGCGCCGGGCGCGGAATCATCCAGTTCAGAGGTGTAAACCTGGAGTGCCCCGGTGCCCTTCTCGTTGATCAGCTTCTTGAAGAGATCCTTGTAGTCCACAATGTAGCCAAAGCTCTTGTCATCGCCATCGAGCCGGTTGGTGCGGCAGATCGCCTGGAACAGGCCGTGATCCTGCATGGACTTGTCGATGTAAAGGTAGGTGCAGCTGGGCGCGTCAAAGCCCGTCAGCAGCTTGTCCACCACGATGAGCAGGCGCATCTGGGCACGGTCCTTGATGAACTGCTTCTTGGCGTTGTCCTCATAAGTCTCGGTCTTGGATTTGCCGGGCGCGGCTTCCACATGCTTCAGCAGCGCGGTGTAGGCGTTGAAGATGAACTGCTTCTCCGTCTCCGTGTTTTCCCCGGTCTCCTCCAGCGTCACGTCCTTGGCCTGCGGGTTGTAGGAGGTGACTACGGCACAGCGGTCTTTGAAGACGGTCTTCTGAAACAGCTCGTGGTACTTCACCGCCTCATAGATGCTGGAGGCGACCAGGATGGCGTTCCCGCGCTTGCTGGCGAGGCGGGGTTTCACGCCAAAGTCGAAGACGATGTCCTCCACCACGCGTTCCATGCGTGAACGGGAGCTGAGCACCTTTTGCATTGTGCCCCACTGCTCCCGCAGCGCCTGCTTCTGCCAGTCGTTGAGCCCTTTGGTCTTCGCATCAAACCAGGCGTCAATCTTCTCTTGGGAGCCGAGCTGCTGCTCGATGTCGCGGGACTCATACACAAGGTCCAGCACCACCTTGTCCGCCACCGCCTCGCCAAACTTGTAGGTGTGGATGTAGCTGCCAAAGACCTCCAGGCTTGTCGCCTTGTCGGCCTTCAGCAGAGGCGTGCCGGTGAAGCCGATGAAGACCGCGCCCGGCAGCAGGGCGGCCATGGTTTTGTGCAGCTTGCCGCTTTGGGTGCGGTGGCACTCATCCACAAAGATGAACAGTTCACCCACCGCCATCGGGGGCTGGGCTTTCAGCTCTTCGATGAAGGCGTCAAACTCCGCGCCTTTGAGTCCCTTCCTGCCAAACTTGTGCACCAGCGTGCAGAGCAGGCGGGGGTTGGGCTGGCCCAGCTTCGCCATCAGGTCCTGGCCGCTCTTGGCCCGGCAGTCATCCGGGTTGCCCACCTGTCCGGCCTCGTGCAGCACGCGGGCGATCTGCTTGTCGAGTTCGTCTCGATCGGTGACGATCAACACCCTTGCCCTGGGCTTGTTCTCGAGAATCCACTTGGCCAAAAGCACCATCACAATGCTCTTCCCGCTGCCCTGGGTGTGCCAGATGATGCCGCCCTTGTAGGCCTCCACATGCTGCTGGGTGGCCTTGATGCCGAAGTATTGATGCACGCGGGGCAGTTTCTTCTCCCCGCCGTCAAAGAGCACAAAGTCATGGATCAGCTCCAGCAGGCGCTTCTTCTCGCACATCTTGAGCAGGTATTTGTCGATCTTGAAGCGGCTGTTGTCCTCCTCGTCCTCCTTCCAGGTGAGGAAATACTTTTCTCCGGTCTCGATCGTGCCGTAACGCAGACCCTCCGAGTCATTCCCGGCAAAGACGATCTGTACCGTGCTGAAAAACCACTCGTTGAATTGCTTCTGCTGGTTGGAGAGCAGTTGCCGGATGCCGTCGCTCAGGGACACATGGCTGCCTTTCAGCTCGATCACCCCGATGGCGATGCCATTCAGGTAAAGCACGAGATCCGGGCGGCGCTCGTGCCCGCCTTTCAGCGTCACTTCCTCGGCGATGGCAAAATCATTCAGCTCCGGGTGCTCCCAGTCGATGAGCTGCACAGTTTCCGTCACCTTGCCCGCTTCGGTCTTCACCGGCACACCGTAACGCAGCAGGGCATACACCTTCTGATTGTTGGCATAAAGGCCGCGCGTCAGGTTGTCTGCCTCCGTGCGCAGCAGGTAGAGCGCCCGGCTGATCTGCTCCGGGGTGTAGCCTGCCTTTCTGAGCCAGTTCGTCGCCAGCACCTCGTCGATGTTGCTGTTGGCCCGGTCGCTCCAGTCGCCCAGATAGCGATACTTCAGCTCATCGCGGAAGAGGGCGATGATTCGGTTCTGGGTGTGGCGCTCGGGTTTGCCGATCATGGTCTAGGGGAGTGGCTGCACCCGGTTTGCCGCACCCAGTGCTGGGGAGAGGCTAGGTTCATGAAGGTAGAATCGGCTGGGTGAAAGGCCCGCCGACGAAGGGCGAGCAGGAGCGGAGCTGATCCTCATGCGCATCGGCGGGTGGGTGGCGCAGTGCCTCCAGCAGCGCCTCACGCTTCTTTAGTTCGCGGCTGCCTTCCTGCACCCACCTTTGCCACTCCAGCAGCGGCGCGGGATGCAGGCTGCCTTGGGCAAGCCAACGCTGAATGTTCGCCTGCGCCCACTCCCACGCCTCCGGCTGCGCCTCCAGCACGGCGGCGATACCGCGCCAGCGCTCCAGTGGGTCGGTGCGGAAACAATGGAAATCAGAGGCGTTCATCTTAAGAGAAGATTAATCCGCCAAACACTCACCGCAACCTCGTCCTCCCGGTGAGGAGTTCCTGCACTTGAGCTGCTTTCACTGTGAATGCATGCGGCGTCTCCTGGAAGGCGGCGAACAGATACAGTTCATCAGCGTCATGCTGCGCGTAGGTTTGCAGGCTCGTCTCGAACATCTGCCACAAGTCCGGCAAGTTCTGGCCATTGTCCTGGAAGACCATCACCTTCAGCGGTGCGTGTGCCACGAGCAGTTTTTCGAAGTCGTAGAGGATCTCCTCTGGGTGACGGTTCCACTCCGATTCGAGTGCCAAGACGAGGGATTTGAGATGCTTATCCGGCGAGTTCTCGAACCAGATGAGGTCAAAGAGCCACTCCCTGTCGGCAGGAGTGGGATAACCGGACGCAGTGGCCAGCAAGCCGGCGTTCAAACCTATTTGTCCAATGCCGCACTTGATGCGCGTCGTCCATTCGGTGTCGGATCGACCGCGTGGCAGTTCGATCGGCAGGTTCTTGAGAAAGTCGGAAACACGTTCGACCAGTGCGGTGATGTCAGGGGCGGGAGGGCTCATGTTTTCAGGAGTTTAAAGCTGATCTGGTAGCGATAGAAAGTGATGCTTGGCACCATTTTGAGGGCTTGGCGGAGCTTTGAATCATCCTCGAGGGCGATGATGGCTCCGCGAACGGCTTGATTGTCCTCAGCCAACTCCTCCTGCACAAATCCCATGTAGCGCAGTGTTTGGCCCACCACGGCGTCACTGGCACGTCCCTTTTTGAGTTCCACCACCAGCAGCCGCTTTCGGTCCCGGCTGATGGCCAAGATATCGAGAGGGCCAGAGTCGGTCTGATACTGCTGTCCCACCTGCTCCCCGTCCTCGGTATAGATGTCGTATTCACGGCCGAGTTCGGTCTGCGCCCAGTTTGCGACGAGGAAGTCCTCCAGGTGACTTTCCATCGCAAAGGCAGAGGCATTTTCCACCGTTGGATCCGTGGCGACCAGAGCGGGTGCAGACTGTCCGCCGATGAGTTTCTCCAGTTCCGATACATAGGAGCTGATATCACAGCAGGCCCCAATCGAATTGGTCGAGCGTTTCAGCGCTTCGCTCATGTCACTGCGATCAAACGGCTCACCAAGCCAGCGCACGGGACGCCGGTGTGGCAAAATCTGGCCTGGAGCATGGAAGTAAGGGCCATTGATCTGCCCTGCACGGTAACGACCATTGCCATCGGGTGTGATGACCACGTCGCCTTCCTTCAGCCCTTTGCAAACCGTCCAGGTGGAGCCGCAGGCCAGCCCGGCGGCGACCTTGGACTTGTCAGGGTGCTGCTCGAGGTAAACAGGCACGAAGGTGCGATTGAATTCCCGCCAGCGTTCTGGCAACTGCCCGGTGAAATCGACCACAAAGTCGTAGTCCACCCCGATCCAGCCTTCTTGGAAGCATTGGGCCGCATGCACGCTCTGCTTGCCGGCCATCACTCGATTGTATTGTTT
>CAZXPU010000026.1:0-49276 GCA_964642905.1 uncultured Prosthecobacter sp. | reverse complement strand
GCTGGCGTCGAGGTGATCACCGATGCCGACGGAGCCTTCGCCGTCACCGGACTGACTCCTGGGACGTACACCGTTCAAGTGCCAACCAACCATGTCATCAGCGGGGGGAATTCCCGCACTGTGATCGTAAGTGACAGCACGCCGGAAACGAGTCTCTGGCTGCGCGAGGTGCCCGCCGGCAGCCACTCGGTTACCCTGCTTAACGGTGGCGGAGCCACACTCCCCGGATTGACGGTGACGATCACCGGTCCTTTTGGCTACCAGCGCACACTGGTGTCGGGTTCCGATGGCGGAATCACTCTTGGGGCACTGGTATCAGGTGCCTACGAGGTGCGCGTGCAGGGTAGCGCCCTGCCCTGGGGCGCTGCTCCATTTTCATTTACGGTCGACAGCGCTAACACCCAGTTCTCCATCCAGCCGCGCGGGCAGTCTCGCGTGGTCGCCTTTGGCCACTCGATGGTTGGAAAAACGGGCCGTTTCATCGTCAGTTCGGGCACCACGGACACGAGCTTGACCTCGGAATGGAGCTTCGTCGAATCTACCGATTCGGAGGTTCGTGCACGCAGTTATTCCACGCTTCAGAAGGTCTTCCGTCTGCCGGTGAATGTCACTTTCAGTGGTCCGTGCAGGATTCTTTCCGCCGAGGTGGGTGTGTCCATAGACATGATCCCTCCTTCATCGTCTCAAATCTATCCACTGCTTGAGGCGAAACCCGCCGTAGGCCTTGAAGACCCCTATCAGACTCAGGAAGCTCCGATATCCAGAACCTGGAATCGGGTGAACAATTACAATGTGGACATCTTTGACCGGGCTATTTTATCGGTGCCGGTTGGCCGAGAGGTCCCAGCAGCCACAACGGAAACCTGGAATCTGGTTCTCAACTTTGCACAGCCTGAGGTTCCTGGGTATGTCTACAAAAGGATCAAGACCAACACACTGTTTTCCGGTTTATCGGGACCGGACACCTACCTGAAACTCACGCTGCGCTCGCCTAATGGGGTAATCCGAGAGTTTTCCAGCCCCATAGGTCCCGACGGCCAGGTGATTGTGAATGATTTGCCTGATAGTGGTTGGCTGCACGCCCGGGTGGATGCGCCTGCCTTGATTCCGGGTAGCGAGGCGGCGTTTTTTGATGTGGCAGATGCCAGGGAATGGTCGCTCGTTCCCCAAGAATTCGGCACTGTTCGTGGGGCTTGTCGTTTTGCTGACGGTAGCGGCGTGGCCCATGTGGACATTTCGGTGCTAGATAACGGCGGTCGTTTGCTGGCTGCGGACAAAACCGGTCTGGACGGCAGCTATGAGATCCTCCGTGTGCCGGTGGGTGAGCGCCGTCTCTGCGCCGCCAGGGAGGGTTATCAGTTTTTACCATTGGAAAAAAGAATCACCGTGACGACCGGCAATGCATATGCGGACTTCGCTGCTCAGGGAGCCGTCACTCTGCCGCTTTACTTGGTGGATGCGGCTGGGAATCCAGATTCCTCGCTGTTGCTGGGCTTGGATCCCGGTGAATGGCGGCAGGAAATCGCAGCACCAGTCCAACGTTCGTTGAACCCACAGCTCTCTGCGGATGCTTTCCTGCAAGCTGCCATCAAGGTGGACGAGAATTTCGACCTCGGCAAACTCCGCCTCTATTTCGAGGGCGCTCTCGGCAGCTACGAACCACGCGAAGCCGGTTTGGTGCTGGCTCATCCAGACGGCACCCGCCTGGTGGTTCAGAATGAGCAACTCAATTACGGGGTTTACTGGCGCATGTTCAGCAACGCCTGGCACGAGGACTCTGCGCCGGTTCCCCCCGTCGGATTTACAGGTTACAATCGGTGGTCTTGGTCCTGGGCTTTTGGCAGCGACTACTCGAAACGCTCGCTCCGTCCACTTGATTTGTTCACCAATCTCAATGGCCGCAATACCTTGGGTACTTGGTTCATCGGAATCAACCCGCCCGTATATGACATCACCAAACCTATCGACACCCGCATCGAACGCGCGATCCTGGTGATGAGTCCACGCACTCCGTTGCAGCCGCAGTCTTTGGCCACCACTTTGGGAGGTGTTACATTTCATGGTTTGACTCCTGGCCCCTACAATTTGACGAGCCTCGAGGGGTCCTCATTACCGCGAGGACTTTCGCTGATGCTGCGGGGCGGTGCCTCTGCCGGTCTGACAATGCAAACTCGTCCAACTGCGGAAGCGGATGCATGGTCATTCCAGGGGACATCCGGGAGGCCGCTGGTGATTTTCAGCCCGGTCTCGACTGCTGTAGTCAGCACATACCGCTGGTTCAGAGAAGGTGCGGAAATCGCCACCACCAATGAGCCAACCCTGCTCCTGGCATCCGTGACGGATGCGGACGAGGGTCTTTATGAAGTCGAGGTATCTAACGAAGCCTGGAGGGTGCGCGCCGAGGTTGGAAATTTGGTAGTGTTGCTTCAGCCGGAGTTTACCTGGGATGCGCCCGAGTTCATTGTCCAGGGGGATGCCGACTCCGTTTATAAGAACGCTGCGTCTCCGGTGGCTGGCACGATTGCCTATGACATCACGGACCTGTCTTCCTCCGATCCTGGTCTTTACGTCCTGACTGCGACTTTAACTCCGGCGGATGGAAGCATATACGCCTCGGTGTCCATCACCCGAAGCATTCGGGTAAAACTTCCCGTTACCCTTGCCTGGAATCCTCCCGACTCACTCGCCGCCGATGCTCATGCCAGTGCTTGGCAGAGTGCGAACACATCGCTCCCAGGTGTTTTTCGCTACACGCCGGACAACCTGGTGGATCTCGCCGGGCAAAAAGTGAATTGTACAGTCTCGTTCCAGCCGGATGATTCACTCATGTATGCAACGGCGACTCTCAGCCGCACGATCAGTGTTCTAAAAACCACCATCATATCTTGGAACCCGCCCTCACAAGTTGCTCGGACCGGCAGCCGCAGCGCGATTCGCAGCGCCACCGCCAATGTCCCCGGAACCTTCATCTATGAACCGGAGGATTTAGAAAACGCAGCCTACGGCAAGCACCGCATCACACTCACCTTCACTCCAGACGATTCCAGCTTTGCGGTGCGCATCCATGAGGCTGAAGTGTCTGTCTTACGTTTCATTTCCCAAGAATCCCTGCTGCGGGGTGTGACTCGCGGCGGTGTCGCCTGGGCGGACTTGAATGATGACCACCAGCTTGACCTTCTGCTCAGTGGCGAGGCGAAACCGGACAATGCAGGTGCCACTTGGTATTCCACCGCCTCCTACACTGGTCTCGCGCTTGGAACGCCGTACGGATTGCTTGCGGGCACACGCCCGGATCTGCCAGCGGCATTCTACGGCACATTGCGCTGGCACGATGCTGATGGCGATGGCGATTTGGATCTGTTTCATGGAGGCCATCATGAAAATGGGGCCTCCTCGCTTGGCAGTTGTCATTTCTTCCGCAACAACGGATCCACGTTCGAAAAAACCCAGGACTTCTTTCTCACTGGTGATGGCAACTATTATTCCTACGCTGCGGGTGCCGATTGGGGAGATTTTGATAACGACGGAGATGCCGACCTTGTGATCCAGTCGAACCGGCAAACCTTGATTTATCAGAATCATTCGGGGGCCTTCAGCCTCGTTCGGTCCTGGGACCTAGCCGGAGGGACTGTCGCCTGGCAGGATCTCGATGGCGATGCCGATCTTGACCTCGTCCTATGTGGAAGTCAGCCTGGTGTTTGGGGGGCACGCACCCAAGTTCTTCTCAATGACGGCCAAGGCCATTTGACCGAAACTACCTCTCCGTTTGCCGATCTCAGCGGAGGAGATATGGATTTCGAAGACATTGACGGGGACGGGGATCTTGATGCGCTGATTTCCTCCTATTGGCAGGGAACCCATCTTTACCGTAATTTAGGTGCAGGCAAATTTGAGGAAATTCCCGGCGCCGTTCCTTCCTATCAAATCGGCAGCGTCGTCTTCGGAGACCTTGATGGCGATGGCGATCCGGACCTGATCATGAACGGAACGCGGGGTAACTGGCAGTTTGTAACACGTGCATTCCTCAACGACGGGCTTGGCGTGTTCTCCGAACTTGATGAACCCTTGCGCGGCCTCTACAGCGGCGGCATTGCTCTGGCCGATCATGATGGCGACGGCGATCTTGATTGGGTCATGCACGGCGCTTATTTCAACGATGTTGACCACGATAATCAACTCCGTGAAACCACGGTGCTGGTAAGCAATGTTTTCGCAAAAAGCAATACACCGCCTTCTCCGCCTACCTCCATATCGGCACAATCCGAAGGTGGACAGCGGATTCGTTTCTACTGGTCCGCCGGATCGGATTCGCAGACTTCGGCCAATTCCCTGCACTATAACCTCGCTGTATGGAGGGGTGATGGGTTGTACATGTTGCCGCCGCTGTCCCGACTAAGTGATGGCTCACGCCTTGTTCCCGACCGTGGCAACGTCGGACTCAACAACAGCTGGGCGTTGGAACTGCCGAACGGCAGCTATCAAGTAGCCGTTCAAACCATCGATGCCGGTCTGGCTTCCTCCACTTTCAGCAAGACGATCGCATTCACCGTGCCGCCAACGACCTCGCCATACGAGGACTTTCTGGCGACTCACTCTGAACTCTCTGGCGAAAAAGCCGCCCCGCTTGCCGATGCGGATGGGGATGGGGTGCCCAACCTGCTGGAAGTTTTTCTTGGCAGTTCACCCACCTCCGGCGGTGCTTCCGGGATGGCCATGGCGCAATCTGACACCGCATCTGCTTTCGTTTTGACTGTACCAGAAGAAGTGACCTTTGGTTCCGGCCCGCGGCCCACCCTGGCTTGGTCCGGATATCAGATTGCCGTGGAGGGTGGGGTTTCGCTGGACAGTTTTACAAGTCCGGTAGAAGTTATGAGGCAGTCGGGAGATCAACCACCTGTATCGCAGGGTTTCAAGCGAGTAGGGTTTCGTATAACAGGTAATCCGCCAAAAGGTTTTTTCCGCTTGGTTGTTACACCAGTTCAATGACCTGCTGGGCAGTTTTTTGACCTGCCTCCATGAAACTGGAAGGGCTTGAATGAGAGAAAAGGGATAGGATATTCGCTTTGTGCGCCAAGTGCGCCTGGCCGTGGGTCTGAAGCAATGAGGACCTGCAATCCATTCCTTGCCCGTTAAGGGCCTTCCTGCACTCCCGCCTCCCAGTTCCCGAGCACCTCGGCCAGCACCACGGTGAACTGAAGGTTGCCGTCGTCCAGGTCCACCCCGGGCAGGAAGTCGTCATCGAAGCTTGTGAGCAGTTCAGGCACATCCGCTTCCCGCCAGCCCGCCTCCTTGAACAGAATCACCGTGCCCGCCACCATGCCGTTGGCCAGGTGATGCAGGTCGATGGCAGCGACATCCAATCCGTCCCGCTGGGCGATGAAGCGTTCCGAGGCGGCGGTGCGAAGGGTGCGTTTCCAAAGGATCTTCATGTCAGAAATAGCGTGTTGTGAGCCAGAACGCCGTCATACCGGCAGGCAGGGCGGTCAGGAGAATGAGGCATCCCTTTCCGCTGCTGCGGTAGCCGACACCGGTTCCAGGCACGCTGACCTGGGTGTAGCGCCGTCCGCGGCTGTTGACTCCGACCCGCAGTCCAGGAACTCCCGTCGACACACCGACGCCCCGATGACTGGCGTTGACCCGGAAGGGGCCGACTTTGATGGATTTGCGGTAGAAGAATCCCATGGGGGCAAACTGCTGGGGGAAGGGTGTCGAAGACGGTTGGAGAGGCAACGCTTTTTAGGCGAGCCTGGGAGCTTGGTGGTCAAAGTGCATGTAAGGCCTTGATTCTCCTCCAGGGGGTGGGACAATCATGGGGGGACCACCAAGTTTTTTTGGGGGTTCTCCCGATCCGGTGACCAGAACCATCGGCCGGTTCAAAGCCGGGGAACTGGCTGCTCGATGGGCATGTCGGCCATATTGGTCATTTCGTAGCTTTGCCACACACGGGAGAAATTAAATACCCTTAACTTTATAAAAAGAAGGGGATTAAAATAGAACACGTACAGCGGGAGTGGCAGCGATGTCCAAAATGCCGGACATGCCCATACCTGAGGGTTGGCAGGCATTTCGCCAGAACTTCAGTCTTCAACTCCATCTCCGGAGGGTGCTGTGCGTCAAAGCGGCCTTCACCTCGCCTCTTCATGCATCGATGGGGTCGAACTGCCCAAGCAGATCCTCCTTTGACGCCAGGGTGAACTTACGTCCTCCAGGGCCACCCACTCTCAGCTGCGTGTCTTCATAGATGTAACGGTTCCTGCCTGCCTCCACTTCGTCTGGGCGGATTTTGGAGGGTTCCAGCTCGACCAGGATCACCAAGTCAGCCTCGGGATCATGGGATAGAACCAGGAAGTGCTGGTGGTTTTGAATGATCATCACCCAGCTGCCACGGGCGGTGATGAAATAAGGGTAAAAACTCAGAGTGACGGAAATCCAAAGCATTCAGGACGAACGACCGGCGGTTAAGACGATTAGGTTAACCCTTGGGGTAACCCGTTCGGCCGGATCAGCAAGCAGGCTGCCAAAGTCATCCGGGGCGTCGTTGCACCATGGCGGGGCGTCAAACCAAGATGCTGGGCGCTAGAGGACTGACGCTGTTGCGCAACGAGCTTCAACACGAGCAACATGGCGACGATTCGCAGAAGCCGCCTCGTGGGTTAACCACCTGGCCCTCCGGCGATTGAGTGACAGGCTTGGCAAGGTTATAGGGTTGACGCTCAACGTCTTTCTGCGGCACTTTTGCGGGCGTCCCGGGAAAAAACCGGCATTCAGAACAACCAATCCAAACACTCAAGCCAAACAAAGATGAACAAAGCTCAGCTCATTGAAAGTGTGCAGAAGATTCTCGGCTCAGAAACCAGCAAGCGTGCGGCCGGCGACGCCCTTGAGGCGGTCCTCGCGGCGGTGGCCAAAGGCGTCAAGAAGGACGGCAACGTCCAGTTGATCGGGTTCGGCACCTTCAAGGTGGTGAAGCGTGCAGCCAGGACCGGACGCAACCCGAAGACGGGAGCTGCGATGAAGATCAAGGCGTCGAAAAGCGTGCGCTTTGTGGCCTCTTCCGCGATCAAGAAGTCGCTGTGAGGTGGGAGGAAGCCAGGACCTGTGCAGTTCACCCAGGGAATCAGGGGAGGGCTGTGCAGGCTGGCTTCAAATTGGCGCATTAGGCGCATTTAGCGCATTTCATAGCTGTGCCCCACACGGGAGAAAATAAATCCTCAGAGATTTATAAAAAGAGGGGGAATTAAATACACATGTACAGAGCGGGGGTGGCGGATATGCGCCGAATGCGCCAAATGCGCCTGGGTAGGGCAAAGGGTGTTCGATGCTCAAGGGGGTGCTGCCGGAACGGCGTTTGTGCCCTGCTATTGTTGAGTTGTTTTCCTGGGCGGTTCCCGAGGCCGTGGGCGCATCCAATCGGCTCTGGGCTGCTGCTATGCTCAGGAGTGGCCTAAAGCGGCCACAGGCGCTCTGGAGCGCATTCCTGGCTAGGCATCTCCCTGGCTGAGTCTGGTCAATACTTCATCAATCGCCCTCTGGTTCACCGACTGGATCTCGGTCGCCTCCAGCTCGACGAGCACGCCGGGAAGCTCCTGCTCAAACTTCTCCCTCAGCAGCCTCGTCACGCGGGCCTTTACCCGGCTCCACTCCGCCTTCACCTCGGCGCGCGATACATACAGCGCGCGTCGAGCCTGAAGGCGCATCTCCCGCTCCTGGGTTTCAGCCAGTAGCCGCCGCAGGCGCAGTTCGGCCTCCTCCGGGCTGCATTGGCCCGCAAGCCTCGCCTGGCGCATGAACTCCCGCCAGGCCTCCACCTCGTGAAAGCCTGCGGCGGTCGGCCTGGGGGCATCAGAGCGCTTCCGCCAGGTCTGGATCGTTCGCCTCGTGACGCCCAGGGCGGCCGCCAGCTCCACAAAACTGCCGACCAAAGCGGGAGAGGAGGGAAGGGACGCCGGAGCGGCCGCCATGTCCTGGAGCATGGAACGTTCAGCCGGGGGGAGGGGCTGGCCCTGCTGAACGCGGCGGACGAGATTGGCGATGTCGTGCTGGAGGAGCTTCTGGGCGAGGGAGGCAGGCAGGACGGTCATGCCTCGGGCGGTGCGTCAAAACGAAGGGAGGGGGGCAGCAAAAACCCCGAGAAGCGTCGGAAAGTGGGAAAAAAGGCGCCGCAACTTTACTGATTTGGGCGAAGTCCAAAGAACACAGGATGCGTCTCTGTGCGCGTGCTGGCGGCTCCACGCAGGGTTCTGCGGCTGACAGCCGCCCCCGGAGCGTGAAAAAAGTGGGAAGTGCGAAAATTGCGTTGTCATGGAATTTGCGTGGTGGGGCGCATACCCAAAGTCACAGACGAGCACGGAAAGAGATTCCCTTGCTCGGAGCGGCACACATCGGCACTACGCGGCAAACGCCAATGAACCGAATCTCCGCTGGCAAAACAAGCAGCACAGTAATAAAACGTGCTTCGAAGCCGAGGGAAGTCTCGACTGGAAATGACGGTTCCGTCGTGGCAGCAGCATCGAGATGAGGCTGGTTCGTCAAAGCGATGATGTCGTGTTCACCTCACAAACACAGGCCTGGCACTGCCAGCGGAACTCCGCTCCGACGTTGTCGAGTGCTTCTTCCGGGGCGAACATCTTGCATAACAGTGCCATAAAAGGCAATGGCCTTGGCCTCAAGCAACGCCAAATCCAATTTCGAGGCGCATTAGGGTGTCTTTGGCTACGAGGTATTGCCGGATGGTCGGATGCAGGTAAGCGTTAGGATGTGATTTGCGAATACAACAATCTCAGCCCCGGCTGCGAAGCCGTGTCGGAATAAAGTCCCTCCTTGACCATCCTACGAAGGGGGCGAGTGTTTACGCTGCTTCCGTCCAATGAAACGCTTCTGGCAAATCCTCGCACTTCTGATGCTGGCCTTGATGGTCCCGGCTTCGATGTGCTGCTATGGGGCGGATGGATGCGCGGTGGAGGTTTGCTGCTCAGAATGCCATGACGAGCACGAAGGAGGTGAGCACCACGCTCCCGTCACCTGCCCGAGCGATACAATTGCCCACAGCCAGGTTCCCGCTCCGGTCACGATGCCGGAGATGCAGATGGTGGAGCTGGCAGACATCATCCACGCGATGATGCGCTTGAATGAAATCGCGAAGACTGCTGCCGCGCCAGTGCCTTTGATGACCACCGCGCCGCCGGAATTGCGAGCGACGTGGCACTTCACGCATCGCTCGGCGCTACCCGTGCGTGCGCCTTCGATTCAGGCTTAAAGTTCCGTGCGTTGGTCCGCCCATGTTGGCGGTGACATCCACGCGGGAGCTTCCCACCGCGACCGCTCGCACAGCGGCATCGTGGCTTTGTCATGCCTCCGTCGAAAACCCGAATCCATTTCCCATCATGCGCCTATTCATCCTTTCATCTCTGCTGCTCGCAATCGCGCCGCAGCTTTTCGCGGCGGATTCCAAACCTGCCGCCTCATCCATCACCGAACTCGTGGGCCGCACGCTTGCGGGGAATCCGGAAATCCGCTTCTATGAGGCGGAGGTCGCAGCGGCGAAGGCCGCCCGCACCACGGCAGGCAAGCAGTCGAATCCCGAGCTGAGCCTGCAAATCGGCAACAACCGCATCTCGAACAGTGAGGCACGATCTAACGGCCTCGCCTTCTCCGCCGAGCTGGCGCAGCCGATTGAGTGGCCGGGGCGTTTGGGGCTTCGTAAGGCCATCGCCAACCGCGACATCGCCATGGCGGAGCTGGGGCTGGAACGGTTCCGCTTTCACATCGCGGCGCGTGTTCGCGTGCTGGCCTTCACGTTGGCCGCGCAGCAAGACCTCGCCAATGCCGCCAACGAAGTCGCCGCACGCTATGCCTCGCTGCGCGAGGTCATGGTGCAGCGCGAGCCAGCGGGCATCGCGCCGCAGTTGGAGATCGCCACCATCGAGGCGGCGGCGCTCGTCGCCGAGGCTCGGGCGGCGAAGGCCGGTGTCGTGGTGCAAAAGGCGCTGCTGGAGCTGAACCAGCTCATGGGCCGTCGTGCCGACGCGCCGCTCATCGTGAAGCGCGGCCCACTGGATGCCAAGCCCGCGCCTGCGCTGCTTTCCCTGCTCGGTTCCGCGATGAAGAACCACTACGAGTTGCGCCTGCGCCGTGCGGAGCTGGAGCAGCAGGGTTTCAAGGTCGAGCTGGCAAAGAACGAGCGATACCCCGCCTTCACCATCGGCCCCTTCGTGCAGGTGCAGAATACTCGCACGCTCGATGACCAGACCACCGCAGGCATCGGCATCTCTTTTCCGCTGCCGTTTTGGAAGAATGGCAAAGCAGAGGTCAGCACCGCCGAGGCACGCCAAGCGCAGGCGCAGGCCACGCTCGCTGCGGCGCAGCGCGAGGTCGAGCGGCAGGTCACCGAGAGCATTCTCATCTACCAGACGCAGCAGGCGCGGCTCGCCGTGTGGAAGGGCGATGCCGTCGCGAAGTTCAGCGAGGCCGCCGCGCTCGCGGACCGCCATTTCAGACTCGGTGCCGTGCCGATGAGCACCTTCGTGGAGCTTCAGGACAAGTATCTCGAAGCCGTCGAGGCCATTCACAACACGCAGACCGAGGCGCTGGAGGCCGCGCTCACGCTCGAAGAACTCACTGGCGCTCCCGGCAGCCTCATCACCGCCAAAAACTAGCCCAACCTCTTTATGAAACTCTTGCTCATTTTGTCTCTCATCGTCAGCGCCGCCGCGCTCACCAGTTGCAGCGAATCCGCCGCCAGTCCTTCCACCGAGCACGCCGCCGCACCGGAGAATGGCGCTCAATTCAAGGAAGGCAAAGGCGTGGCCCTGACCGCGCTCATGGCCGAGTCCATCCGCCTGCAAACCGCCGAGGTCGCGGAGGAAAAGATCACGCCCGCCTTCACCGTCAGCTTGCAGGCCATGCAGCGCGGCACCGAGGCCAGCGGCTGGCTCACCGCTGATCAAGCCGCGCGTGTGCAGCCCGGCATGGAGGTCGAGCTTGGCACCGCAAAAGGCAGCGTGCTACGCATTGAGAAGGCAGCTTATGCCACGCTCGGCGACTATGAAGTCACCGTGGAAACCGCCGCTCCCATTGGGGCAGGCAGCGCCATCACCGCCACCTTCCGCTTTCCTGCTGGCGATGCCGTCACGGCCATCCCAGCCAAGGCATTGCTCACCACCGCTGAGGGCACCTTCGTCTATGCCAAGAACGACGAGTTCTTCCTCCGCACCGCTGTCAAAGTCGGCGCACGCAGCGGCGAGCATGTCGAGATCACCGACGGCCTCTACACCGGCGACGAGATCGTCACCACGCCCGTCATGGCCCTCTGGCTCGCCGAACTCCAAGTCCTGCGCGGCGGCAAAGCCTGCACCTGCGGCCACTAACAGCAAGCCATGCTCACCCATCTCATTACCTTCGCCATGCGGCAGCGGGCCGCTGTGCTGCTCGCCACGTTTATTCTCGTCGGCATCGGCACTTACTCGGCCATTCATCTGCCGATTGATGCCGTGCCGGACATCACCAACCCGCAGGTGCAGATCAACACCGCCGTCCCCGCGCTCGCCCCCGAGGAGATTGAAAAACTCGTCACGTTCCCCATCGAGAGCCAGATGGCCGGTTTGCCGCAGATGGTGGAGCTTCGCTCGCTCTCCAAGTTCGGCCTCTCGCAGGTCACCATGATCTTCCACGATGACGTGGACATCTACCGCACCCGCCAGCTCGTCACCGAGCGGCTGCAAACCGTGCTCGATGAGCTGCCGCCCGGCCTCACGCCGAAGCTCGCGCCCGTCGCCACCGGCCTCGGCGAAATCTTTTACTACAGCCTCGATTACAGCGCCGACGCGCCGCACAAGCCCGCCGCCCGCGAGGCCCAGCTCATGGCCCTCGCTCAAATCCAGGAATACCAAGTGAAGCCCCTCCTCCGTGGCACACCCGGCGTCGCCGAGGTCAATACCAGCGGCGGTTATCAGAGGCAGATCGTCATTCAGCCCGATCCTGCACGCCTCGCCGCACGCGGCATGTCGCTCGACATGCTCGCGGAGATCGTCGGGCAAAACACCCGCAACGCAGGCGGCGGCTACGTCGAGATCGGCGGCGAGCAGCTCATCGTCCGCGCCACCAGCCGCGTGAATGACATCGAGCAAATCCTCGCCATCCCGCTCAAGTTCGCAGGCGGTGTGAAGCCCATCCTGCTCAGCGAAGTCGCCACCGTCAGCATCGGCAGCGCCTTCCGCACCGGAGCATCGACGGATGATTGCAGCGAAGCCCTCATCGGGGCCACCATCATGCTCGCGGGTGAAAACTCCCGCCTCGTCGCCCAGGCCGTGCGGGCCAAGCTCGCCGAGATCCAGCCCAAGCTCCCGCAGGGCATCGTCATCCGCGCGCTCTACGACCGCAGCGATCTCGTCAGCCGCACCATCGCCACCGTGGAGAAAAATCTGGCCGAGGGCGCACTGCTCGTCGTCGTCGTGCTCTTTGCGCTGCTGGGGAACTTCCGCGCCGCCTTCATCGTCGCCCTCGTCATCCCGCTTTCCATGTTCCTCGCCATGACTGGCATGGTGCGCTGGCACATCAGCGGGAACTTGATGAGCCTCGGGGCCATCGACTTCGGCCTCATCATTGATGGTGCGGTCGTCATGGTGGAAAACATCGTGCGCCGCCTCGGGGAGAAGCAACACGCGCTGGGCCGCAGGCTCACTATCAGCGAACGCACCGAGGAAGTGCTCAAGTCCGCCAAGGAAGTCGCCAACCCCATGTTCTTCGGCGTGCTCATCATCACCGTCGTCTATGTGCCCATCCTCGCCTTGCAGGGCATCGAGGGGAAGATGTTCAAGCCCATGGCGCTCGTCGTCATGCTCGCGCTTGGCGGCTCGCTCGTGCTCGCTGTCACTCTGATGCCCGTGCTGTGCTCCTACCTGCTCGGCGGAAAGATTGATGAAAAGGACAACTGGATCGTCACCTTCACGAAACGCCTCTACACGCCGCTGCTTCAGTTCGGCCTGCGCTTCAAGCTGCTCATCGTGCTGCCCATGATTGTGCTCTTTGGCTCCTCGCTGTGGGTGCTCTCGCGCATGGGTTCCGAGTTCATCCCGCAGCTTGATGAGGGCGACTTCTCCTTCCAGTTCATCCGCAGCAGCAGCGCCGGGCTGAGTTCATCGCTTGAGTTGCAAAAGCAAAGCGAGGCCGTCATCCGCCGCGACTTCCCCGAGGTGAAGGAAATCTTCTCCCGCATCGGCACTGCCGAAGTCGCCACCGATCCCATGAACCCCAACGTGGCCGACACCTACCTCATGCTCGCCCCACGTGACCAGTGGCGGCAGGAAAATGGCAAACCCATCACCAAAGAGCACCTCGGCGAACTCATGCGAAAAGCGCTGCTCGATCAGGTGCCGGGCCAAAACATCCTCGTCACCCAGCCCATCCAGATGCGCTTCAACGAGATCATGGCCGGAGCACGCGCCGACCTCGTGTGCAAAATCTTTGGCGACAGCTACGACGAACTCGAACGCCTCGCTGGTGAGGCCCGCGCCGTCATCAGCAGCATCCGTGGCGGTAGCGAGACCGAGTTCGACAACATCGGCAAGAACCCCATGATCGAAATCCAGCCCGACCGCGAGGCCATGCGCAAGTTCAACGTCCACGCCGATGAACTCAACCGCCTCATCGAAACGGCCCTCGCAGGCACCGAGGTCGGCCTCGTCATCGAAGGCAACAAACGCAGCCCCATCGTCGTCCGCCTCGGTGAAGACCGCCGCAGCGATCTCGAAGGCATCAAACGCCTCGCCTTGCGCACCGAAGACGGCGGAATGCTCGCCCTCGGCCAAGTCGCCAAAATCGTCCTCGTGCCGCAACCCGTGCAGATCGCCCGCGAAGATGCGCAACGTCGCGTCAGCATCCTCATCAACGTGCGAGGCCGCGATACGGAGAGCTTCGTGCAGGAGGCCACCCAGGCCATTCATGAAAAGGTCAAGTTCCCAGACGGCTACTACTTCGAGTTCGGCGGCCAGTTCAAGAACCTCCAGGAAGCCAAGGCCCGGCTCATGATCGTCGTGCCGCTCGCGCTCGCCTTGATCTTCGTGCTCATCTTTTTGAGCTTCGGTTCCTTCCGGCAGGCCACGCTTATCTTCATGTGCGTGCCACTCGCCGTCACTGGCGGCATCTTTGCCCTGCATCTGCGGCACATGCCCTTCACCATCAGCGCCGCCGTCGGCTTCATTGCCCTCAGCGGCATCGCCGTCCTGAATGGCATCATGCTCATCAGCTACATCAATCAACTCCGCACCGAAGGCCGCGAGGTGCGCGAGGCCGTCGTCGAAGGCACGCTCACGCGGCTGCGTCCGAAGCTCATGACCGCCCTCGTCGCCAGTCTCGGGTTCGTCCCGATGGCGATTGCCACCGGAGCCGGAGCAGAAGTCCAGCGCCCCATCGCCACCGTCGTCATCGGCGGCATCCTCACCTCCACTTTCCTCACCCTGCTCGTCGTGCCTGTGCTCTACGACTGGATTGAACGAAAAACCAACGCCCCAACAAACACACCATGAAAACACTGCTCAATATCCTCATCATCGCCGCCCTCGCCACCACGTCTGCTTTTGCCGATGCCAAAGTCAAAGCCGGCCCCCGCAAAGGCCTCATCCTCGACCTCGGCGGTAAGCAAGCCGAGTTCTTCGTCGAGAAAGACCGCAGCATCAGCATCGCCGTCTATGACGCCGGCATGAAAGCCCAGTCCGCTGCCGCGCAGGTCGTCACCGCCACTGCCGAAGCTCCAGGAGGCAAGACAAAGCTGGAGTTTGAGAAGAAGGGCGACCTTCTCGTCTCCAAGGCACCGCTGCCCGCAGGCGAAGGCTACACCGTCGTCGTGCAGGTGAAGGCTGACGCCGAAACCAAGCCAAAGAACTTCCGCATTCCCCTCGTCCTGCATACCTGCAAAGGATGCAGCAACCCTGAGTATGCCTGCATCTGTGACGAGTGATTGAACCGCTCGAAAGCCCCTGATTCCAAGCGCTGGGATCAGGGGCTTCAAAATTAAGATTGAATAAGTTCAGCCCCCAGAGCATCTTAGAGCCGCTCATGTCACTTTTCCGCAAACGCATCCTCCCCACGCTGGCCGTTCTGGTCGTGGCGTGTGCGCAGGTGTTTGGCGTGCAGCGTGGCTACGCCTGTGCTCACGGCGATGCGCCGGTGGAGACGAAAGCGGAGCACTGCCATCGCGTGATTGTGGATGACCACGCGGGTGAGGTGCCCTGCGAGGAAGGCTCCACCAAGGACTGTGACGACAAAGGTGAGAAAGAGCACCACACGCCGCTGAGTGTGGACATGCAGGCCGCACCATCTAGTTTGGCAGCCGTTTCGATTCCTGCTTTTGTCGCGGTGCTCGTCGCCGAGACTTGGACTCACGATTGGGTGCAGATTCAGGCACGCGCCGAGAATGAATGGATGAAGACGCCCCTGGACACCGGGGGAGACAGTCCGCCATCTGCCGCTGTGCAGGTGGCTCGTTGCATGGTGATTTTGGTTTGAGGCTGAAAGCCCGCGCCGCCGTCCACGACTGACGGCTTGAGGCGCACTGGCGATCTTCTCACTGCTCTAGGCATGGCATGTCCACGCCTGCAAACCACAAACCACCACCCTTTCCATGCTCCGTTCCATCTCACTGACTTTCTCCTTGTTCCTTGCGGCTGCTTCAACTGCGCCCGCACTCACCCTTTCACTTTCGGACATCGGGCCTCGTGTCCGTGCCGCTCATCCCTCGTTGAAAGCCGCCCGCATGGCCGTGGAGGAGGCGCGTGGCCGCCAGCTCGGCGCAGGGCGTCTCTCCAATCCCACGGTGGGCGTGGATACCCGGAATGAAACCTACCTTTCACCAGGTGAGGTCATGATGTCGCTCGGTCAATCTTTTCCGATCACCAGACGCTTGCGGCTGGAGAAGCAGCTCACCGCGCAGCTCGTCACCGCAGCGGAGCTGGAGGTGAGGGATGCCGAGCGCCGTTTGATTTCCGAGGCGCAGACCTTGGCAGTGCAGGTGCTCGCCATCGAGCAGCAGCGCGGTTTGCGCCAGCAGCAGACGGAGCTGGCGAAAAAGCTCTCCGAGTTCGTCACCGGACGTGCCAAGGCGGGTGAACTCTCCGCGCTGGATGCCGCCCAGGCCCAGGTGGACGCGCAGCGCCTCATCGTGGAAGCCCGCAAGCTGGAGGGCGAGAGCCGCAGCCTGCTAGGCACTCTCAAGCCCATGCTCGACCTTGATCCTGATGCCGCGCTGTCGATCTCCGGCGCACTGCCAGAGATGGGCGTGCCCGGCAAAGGGGCGAACTGGATGCTGCGTGCCGACTATCAGCTCGCGGAGGCCAAAGTCATCGCTTCGCAAACCGACATCAGCCTCGCCAAAGCCAACAAGTGGCAGGACGTGACCGCGGGCGTCTTCGCCGGGCCTGAGTATCAGAATGCCTCTGGCGATGATCGCCGCACCAATGGTGTGATCGGTTTCCGCGTCTCGCTGCCGCTGCCGTTTTGGAACAAGAACGAGGGCCAGATAGCCGAGAAGACCGCCGCCGCAGAGCGTGTGCGCCTGGAGCAGGCAGCGCTAGCCAAGCAAATCCGCAGTGATGCGGAGAATGCCCGAAAAGACATGCAGATGAGCTACGACCTCGCCCACGAGACCCGCGACAAGCTCCTGCCGCTCGTGATCGAACAGACCGGCAAGCTCGAAAAAGCCTACGAGAGCGGCCAGACCGATCTGCTCACCATCCTCCGCGCCCGCGAGCAACGCCTGCAACTCGAAGCCGCCGCGCTGGATGCCGTGCGTGACTTCCACCTCGCCCGCATCCGCTACGAGGCCGCCATCGGCAAACACGCCCCGGCCACGCCCGCCCCGAAACCCACCCGCTAATTTCCACCTGACTCTCATCATGAAACGACCCCTGGCTCACTTACTCCTCTGCCTGTCATTGACCGGCATCATCTCTGCCGCCGAAGACGCCAAACGCGCGGCCAACACCGTCGTGCTGGATGAAACCGGCGTGAAAAACCTCCGCATCGAGACGGTCGAAGTCGAAGAAACTGACTTCGAGGCCACCATCTTCTCGCTCGGGCGCATCGAGGCCATTCCCAGCAAGATCGCCGCTGTCAGCAGTCGCATTCCAGGCCGTATCATCGAACTCAAAATTTCGCCAGGAGACACGGTGAAGTTGGGCGATGAAGTCGCGAAAGTCGAAAGCCGCCAGCCGGGTGATCCGCCACCCGTGATCGCCCTCAAGGCACCGCTCGGCGGACTCGTCACCCATGTGGATGCACGTCTCGGCGACCCCATTGATCCTGAAAAGGCCATGCTGGAGATCACCGACCTCAGCGAGGTCTATGCGGTGGCGCGTGTGCCTGAGCACCAGGCCGGACGCATGAAGCCCGGCACCGTGGCGCACATCAAAGTGGCCGCGCTGCCCAATGAAAAGTTCAACGGCGAGCTGCTGCGTTTCGGCACCAGCGCGGACAAGGCCAGCGGCACCATTGATGCCATCTTCCGCCTGCCGAACAGCGGCGGCCAGCTCCGTGCCGACATGCGGGCGGAGTTCAGCATCGTGATGAGCAAACGCAGCAACGTTGTCAGCGTGCCGCGTGCCGCCTTGCAGGGCGAGGGCGGCAGCCGCTTCGTCTATGTGAAGGACTTCGATCTCGCGAACGCCTTCGTGAAGACACCGGTCATCGTGGGCGAGATCAATGACCGCTTTGTCGAGATCACCAGCGGTCTGCTGCCAGCGGATGAGGTCGTGACTCGCGGCGCTTATTCCCTCTCCTTTGCCGGAGCCAGCAGCGTCTCTCTCAAAGAAGCACTGGATGCCGCACACGGTCACGAACACGCCGCTGATGGCTCCGAACTCACGTCGGAGAAGAAAGCCGCGATGGCGGCCAACAAAGGCGGCGGAGACGGGCACGGACATGGCGAGGAAGAAGGTGCCAGCCCGCTGTGGAAGTATGCCGCCGGCGCTTTGGCCGTGCTGCTGCTGCTTTCCATCTTCACCAAAAAAAGCCGTGGTGACAAAGATGAAGCCCCCGCGCCAAAAACCACTGAAAAGGAGGCTGCGTAACCCATGCTCAACAAAATGATTCATTGGGCGCTCGCCAGCCGGGCGCTCATCATCGGGGCCGCGCTCATCCTCATGGTGATGGGCTTGAAGACGGCCACTGAGCTGCCCGTGGAGGTGCTGCCAGACCTAACCAAGCCCACCGTCATCATCCTGACGGAGGCCGCAGGCCTCGCGCCAGAGGAAGTGGAGACACGAGTCACGCAACCCATAGAAACAGCCCTCATGGGCGTGGCCGGCCTCACTCGTCTGCGCTCGAACTCCGACGTGGCGCTTTCGCTCGTCTATGCCGAATTCGGCTGGGACATGGACATCTACCGGGCGCGTATGTTTGTGCAAGAGCGGCTACAGGCCGCGCGGGGCCAGCTTCCAGATGGTGTGCAGCCCTTCATGACACCTGTGGCCTCCCTCATGGGTGAGATTCTTCTGGTCGGCGTTCGCAGCACGATCAAGGAAGGCGAGCCTGGCTACCTGCCGCCAAGGGAGGTGCGCTCGCTGGCTGATTGGACGATCATGCGCCGGTTAAAGAGTGTCCCAGGCATCGCTGAAATCCTCAACATGGGAGGTGGGGTGAAGCGCATCGAAATCCAGCCTGATCCCTTCAAGATGCAGGCCAACGGCGTCAGCTTTGATGAACTGGAAGAGGCCGCCACCGAGTCTGCCAACACCACCACGGGCGGTTTCATCAACACCGGCCCCACCGAGATCATGGTGCGCAATCTCGCCATGACCGTCGAACTCGATGACATCGCCCGCACGGTGATCAAGAAGGTCAATGACCGCCCCATTTCCATTGGAGACGTGGCAAACGTGGTGTGGGGCATCGAGCCGATGCGCGGTGACGCCACCGTCAGCCAGACACCGGAAAAATCACCCACCTACGGCGTCATCATGTCCATCACCAAGTCTCCCGGCTTTGACACTCGTGCCTTGACTGACAAGGTCAAAGCGGCGCTGCAGGAACTCAACGCCACCTTTCCTCCAGGCGTCGAAACCACGCTGCTCTTCCAGCAAAAAGACTTCATCGACAACGCCATCGGAAACCTCACCGAGGCCATCCGTGATGGTGCGATCATGGTGACGATTGTGCTGTTCCTCTTCCTGCTGAACTTCCGCACCACCTTCATCACGCTGATGGCCATGCCGCTGTCCTTCGGGATCACCATGCTCGTCTTCCTGTGGATGGGCATCAGCGTGAACAGCATGACCCTCGGCGGCCTCGCCGTCGCCATCGGCATGGTCGTGGACGATGCCATTGTGGATGTGGAGAATGTCTTCCGCCGCCTACGGGAGAACGCCGCCCTGCCGCATCCGCAGCCGAAGCTGCAAGTCATCGCACGAGCCTCCGGCGAGGTGCGAAACTCCATCCTCTACGCCACCGTGCTCATCATTCTCGTGTTCCTGCCGCTGCTGGGACTCACGGGCGTGGAGGGCAAGCTCTTTGCCCCCATCGCCGTCGCCACCATCATCTCGATGATGGCTTCCTTCGTCGTCTCTCTCACCGCCATCCCCGTGCTGTGCTCCTTGTTTCTGAATCCTAAAGACGGGCACGAGCACAGGGACGGCCTCGTCACTCGCGGTATGAAGTGGCTGCTCCAGCGCACCCTGCTAAAAATAGCCTTAGATCAGCCTGCACTCGTGCTCGCTATCTCATTGATCCTCCTGGTGGCTTCGTTTTCACTCTATCCGAAGATGAACAAGGACTTCCTGCCCAAGTTCCAGGAGGAAACCGCGCTCGTCGCGGCCACGGCGGCTCCCGGCACCTCGCTGGAGGAGATGAACAAAATCTCCGATGTGCTGGAGCAGCAGATTCTTTCGGTCGAAGGCGTGTCAAAGGTCGGTCGCCGCCTGGGCCGTGCCGAGCGTGGCGATCACGTCGTCCCTGTCTCCACCGCTGAGTTCGACGTGGACTTCCGCAAAGAAGGGAGTGAGGGCGAAGGGCACTCCAGCGGAGGCCGTGGCCGCAAGGAGATCATCGCGGACATCACCAAGAAGCTCAAAACTGTGCCCGGTGTCTTTGCCGTGGTGAGCGGCCCGCTCGCCGACCGCATCGGCCACATGATGAGCGGCGTGTCCGCGCCCGTCGCCATCAAGGTCTTCGGCCCTGATTTGGAAAAACTCCGCCAGATCGGCATCGATATCCAAACCATCGCCAAGACCATCCCCGGCTTCGAGGATTGCAAACTCGACCAAACCTCCAGCATCCCGCAGCTTCGCATCGAGGCCGACCGTGACCGCGCCAAAGCCTATGGCATCGCCCCTGGCAAGCTGAACGACCAGCTTTCCGCCCTCATCGGTGGCAAGGAAGTCGCTGAACTTCGTGAAGGTCAGCGAGCCGTCAATCTCGTCACCCGCCTGCCCATTGAATGGCGTGATTCACCCGATAAAATCGCCGAGCTGCCCATCGAGGCTGGTGAAGGGCAGCGCATCCCGCTTTCACTCGTCGCGGATGTGCGCGAGGCCAAAGGGCCGAACGTCATCTTCCGTGAGAATAGCCAGCGCCGCTTCGCCCTCGCCATCAAACCGACTGTTCAGGATGTGTCGAACCTCGTCTTCAAACTGCGGGATGAAGTCACCGAAAAGGTCAAACTACCCGAAGGCTACTTTATCACTTTCGAGGGAGAGTTTCAGGCTCAGAAGGAGGCCACACAGCGCATCGCACTCTTTTCCAGCGTCATCTTTGTCGTCGTCTTCATGATGCTCTTCGGCTATTTCCGCAGTGCCTCGCTAGCTCTCCAGGTGCTAGTGAACATCCCACTTGCACTCATGGGCGGCCTCGTATTCACCTACTTCAAGCTCAACAACATCAGCATCGCCACCCTGGTGGGTTTCATCGCCGTCGGGGGTGTCGCCGCACGGAATGGCATCATGATGATCAGCCACTACCTACACCTCATGCGGCATGAGGGAGAGGGATTTAACCGCAAGATGATCATTCGCGGCACCCTGGAGCGCCTCGTCCCCGTGCTCATGACCGCGCTCAGCGCAGGCATCGGTCTCATCCCGCTCGTGCTCGCAGCAGATCAGCCAGGCAAAGAAATCCTTCATCCCGTAGCCGTCGTCATCGTCGGGGGACTGATTTCCTCCACCTTCCTCGATATGGCCGTGACTCCAGCCATGTTCTGGCTGCTCGGGCGCAAAGCCGCCGCCAAAGCCATCGCGCTTGACGCACCTGCGTCCCACTAACCCATGAATTTCCAAAGCGGCGAACTCATCAGAGCCTCCGCCGCCCAGGCAAAACCAAACCAAACGATACACAAACCGAACCCATGAAATCCAAGCTCATCACCACCCTGCTCACCCTCGCCCTGGCCTTCACGGTCAACGCTGCCGAGAAAGGCAAAGACAAGCACGATCACGAAGAACACGCAGGCAAAGCCGGACCCACCGGCGGCAAGCTCATCACCGAAGTGGAACCCCACGTCGAGTTTTTCGTGAACAAAGACAAGAAGGTCGAAATCCGCTTCATCGACGACGACATGAAAGTCGTCGCCCCCGGTGAACAAGTCATCAGCGTCACCCTCGGCGACCGCTCCGCACCCACCAAGCTGAGCTTCACCAAAGACGGCGACAAGCTGATCTCTGACAAGGCCGTCCCCGAAGGCAATGACCTCCCCACCGTGGTGCAGATCAAGGCCAAGCCGGATGCCAAGTCCGTCACCGAGAAGTTCAACCTGAACCTCAACGACTGCCCCACCTGCAAGAACAAGGAATACGCCTGCACCTGTGCGCACGGCGATGAGAAGGAGGAGAAAAAGTAACCCCTTCACTCGCCCGCGTCATGCCACAGCGCCGTCCCACCGTGAGGGCGGCGCTGCTGGCTGCCGGCACCACGACCATGAAACACCGCCTTATTCTTTTCACTCTAACAGTCCTCGCTTGTTTCTGGCTGCCATCCACCGCCAGCGCGATTCGCCCGATGGGCACCACCATGACCGGCGTCATCCAGAGCGTCGATCACTCCACCCGCTGGATCACCTTCGCGCAGGATGGTGGCCCTGTGCGCCAGTTTGTTTACTCCGAATGGGCCAAATTCTGGCACGACGAGGTGGAAGCTCTCCCCGCTCATTTGAAACCCGGCATGAGGGTTCAGATCAAGCTGCACAACCCGCTCATCGGCCCGGATTTCGTGCGGCAGGTCGTGCTGCTTCAAGACAAGGCATCAAAGAAGCATTCATGAACCCCCGAACCACACCCACACACAGCCGCCGGAGTTCGCTCCGCCGGATTTCCGCCCATATCGTCTGCATTTTGCTCACCACCACAGGTGCGGCGCTCGCGGACAACAGCATTAAGCTCCAGGTGGCTGCCAAGAGCGAGCACAACGACCCCAAGGGCAACAATCCGCAGGAGGTGCAAAGCCGCTGGCTCGAAATCTCCGCCACCGGCTTTCATCTCGAAAAGCCTGCCGCTGTGAAGCTCGAATGGGCGTTCTTTGGCGACAACCTCGACACGGACAAGGTGATCAAACATGGCAGCGGCACCGAGACCGTGGAGCTGGCCCAAAGCAAAAAAGCCGACGCCAAGACCAAGCCCGTCAACTTCACCTTCACACCACGCCACACCGTCCGCACCGGCAGCGGCAAGCGTGCCCGCTCAAAGGTCATCGAGGCCACAGGCGTCCGCTATCATGCCTGGGGCGTGCGAGCCTTTGTGGACGGCAAGCTCGCCGGTGAAGCCTACAGCTCACCGAGCATCCAGAAACTCATGGGCGGCACGGATTGACCCGCATGAATCATCATTTCCCATCAAGCACAAAAAAACCGCCGGAGTCCTCTCTTTCTCCGGCGGGCTTGGTGGAATCTTTCGATCCCGTTCACTCCCTGTTAATGGCGGCCACGGCTGCCAAAATCAAAATGGAATCCCGGCAGGCTGATGTGTCCTCCGCTGCTGCCGCGACTGGAACCATGGCCGGAGCTGTGACCGCTGCCATGACTCGGTGTGTAGTGGCTTCCAGAGCCATGACCGGAATAGTGACCACTGCCATGACTCGGTGTGTAGTGGCTGGAGCCGTGGCTTGGCGTGTAGTGACCGCTACCGTGGCTGGAGCCATGACCGCTGTTGTGGTTGGAACCATGGCCGCTGCCATGACTCGAACGGTTGGAATGACGATCTCCCGCCTGCACCGAGGCAGGAGTGAGGACGGCGAAGCTGGCGGTGACGGCCAGGAGGGTGATGAGCTTTTTCATGATGATTTGGGTTTGAGTCGTTGCCGCCAAAGAGCGGCGTGCCAGTCAGACGCGGCGCATATGCGGCTATTCAGCAGCACCACACTTTTTTCACACTTTTGATTTATGAGCACCGAAGACCACCACGCCTCCGAATCCAAGTCCTGCGGCTCCTGCGAGCACGGACATGATGACACGCCGCTGCCACGCAATGCGCTCGTCATCGGCTCCGGTGCCTTGCTTGGCAGCGGAATGTTGCTGCAATGGCTCAAGCTCGGCCCGCCGCTGTTGCACACGAGCTGCTTTGCGCTCGCCACACTGGCAGGAGGACTGCTGGTTTTTCCTGCGGCCTTCAAAGCGCTGCAAAAAGCACGGCTCGACATGAACGTGCTCATGACCGTGGCCGTGAGCGGCGCATGGCTCGTCGGTGAAGGCGCGGAAGGTGCCGCTGTCGTCTTTCTCTTTGCGCTCTCAGAGCTGCTGGAGTCCTGGAGCGTCGGCAGAGCGCGGCGTGCCATCGCCTCACTCTTGAAACTCACACCGCAGACCGCCTTGGTCAAAGGAGCCGATGGCAGCACCAAAGAAGTGCCCGTGGCAGACGTGCCCGTGGGTGCGGAGATCAGCGTGCACAGCGGCAGCAGCGTTCCGCTCGATGGCGTCGTCATCACCGGTGACTCCGCCGTGAATCAAGCCCCCATCACGGGCGAGTCCGTGCCTGTTGAGAAAAAACCCGGCGACACCGTCTTCGCAGGCACCATCAATGGCGAAGGCTCGCTCATCGTCCGCGTCACCAAAGCCGCCAGCGACTCCACGCTCGCCCGCATCATTAAACTCGTGGAAGAAGCCGAGGAGCAGAAAGCACCCACGCAGCGCTTCGTGGACAAGTTCGCCGCCATCTACACGCCTGCTGTGTTTGTCGTCGCGCTTCTGGTTGCCCTGCTGCCGCCACTGCTCACGGGCGCTGCGTGGTCGGAGTGGACGTATCGCGCCCTCGTGCTGCTCGTCATCGCCTGTCCCTGTGCGCTCGTCATTGCCACACCTGTATCCATTGTCTCCGGCCTCACCGCGCTAGCACGGCGCGGCGTGCTCATCAAAGGCGGTGCTTATCTTGAAGCCGTCGGCAAACTCCGCGCTCTCGCCGTGGACAAGACCGGCACCATCACACAGGGCAGGCCGCAAGTCACCGGCGTCATCCCCATTGGCGACATCACCGAGGAAGAAATCATGCGCCGTGCAGCCGCGATTGATGCGCACTCCGAGCATCCGCTCGCCAAGGCCGTTGTCGCCGCTGCACAAGCCAAGGGCATCACCTGGAGCGAATCCACGCAGTATCAATCCGTCACCGGACGCGGAGCCACCGCCGTCATTGACGGCCACCCGCACTTCATCGGCAATCACAAGATGGCGCATGAGCTGGGCCTGTGCAGCCCCGCGATTGAAGCAACGCTCGCCGAGATCGAAAGCAAAGGCCAGTCCCTCGCCATCCTCGGCCACACACCGCATGAAGGCTGCGCTGGCGCGGCGCTCGCCATCCTCAGCATCGGCGACACCATGAGGCCCGAGGTTTCCAACGCCCTCACCCTGCTGCACGACGCAGGCATCGAAAAAGTCGTCATGCTCAGCGGCGACAATCAGCGCACCGTCGATGCCATCGCCCGGCAAGCTGGCATCGATGAAGCCCACGGCGACCTCATGCCCGAACAAAAGATCGAGCACATCCGCCGTCTCATGGCCGAGCATCATTACGTTGGCATGATCGGCGACGGCGTGAATGATGCCCCCGCGCTCGCCCTCGCCAGCGTTGGCATCGCCATGGGAGCCATCGGCAGCGACACCGCCATCGAGACCGCCGACATGGCGCTCATGAAGGACGACCTCACCCGCGTGGCCGAAGCCATCGCACTAGGCCGCCGCACCCTGAGCATCATCCAGTTCAACGTCACCTTCGCCCTCGTCGTGAAGGCCATCTTCCTCATCCTCGCCTTCACCGGCCACACCAGCCTGTGGCTCGCCATCCTCGCGGATACTGGCGCGACGCTGCTCGTCATCATGAACGCACTGCGACTCCTCGGCGGCACGACCAACCTCAACCCGAACGCTTCGTGAGCACGCAAGCACGCAAAAAGAAAGCCGCCGCAAAACCGGCCGCCTTGTCCCTGCGTGACAAGGCTGTGCTCATCGGCGTGCCGATCCTGCTTCTGGCAGTTCCAGCTCTAGTCCTGCACTTTTCCTCCATCAGCCAGCAGACCGCCTCCATTGCCAAAACCGTCGAAGGATGGAAGACCACCTACCACATCAACGACGAGCAGGCAGAGCGCATCAAACAGATCGAACTCGACTTCCACGGCAACGGCAGTCCCTTCAGCATCAAGCCCACACGCAGCAAAGACGAAAAACACCGTCATTATGAGGACATCAGCCGCCTGATGTCCCCCGAAGACGGTGCGCACTTCATGAAGGTGATGGAGAAAAACCATGGCAAGCACTGACGCTCGCCTCAATGCCCAGGGCACCAGTAATCCTCACCATGACCGCACCAGCGATGGCCGTGGTGATGGTGATGATTGCCGCAGAAGCGCTGGCACAGGTGCATGATCGCAGCGCGTGCGGTGGACGCGGCCTTGTCGGCCACAAAAGCAGCCTGTGCAGGCATGGCAAAAGCAGCGACAAGCGTCAGAGCGAGCACAGCACCCGTGACGGTGGCCGTGCGTGAGAGGTTCGTGAGTGACTTCATAGCATGTTGTTTTTGACGGGTTGAATGACTGCCTGGAAAATTTGAACGCAAGCAGTGCGGACTCCGACGGTGCTCGCGCCGCACTATTCAACCGCGTGAGATATTTTGCAGAAAACCAGAGGGGTTTGTTTGGGCGTGGAGTTGCACTGCATGAACGCACAACACCGCGTCCAACCAAACCCAACCATGAAAACGAAACTCACCCTCCTCGCTGTCGCCCTTGTCGTCAGCTTCAGTTCCACCAGCGCCAGCGCCAATCCTTGGAAAGGACTGCCTCCGGCCTTCAACACCCCCAAGGCCAGCGCTCCTGCCAAGCCTGCCTTCAAGTCCTGCTGCGAGACCAAGACGCGCTACTCCAGCAACGGCATCAAGAACGGCCTCGTGGTGAACAAAAGCATCGAATGCAACACCGGCTGCGCCGCGCCTCACGCCGGTAAGAACTGCAACAACGCGGAGCGCAAGCAGTGCGCCAACTAAGGGGCCAGCCCCCCTTCCAGCCCGCCAGGCATCGGATGACCTGACGGGTTGATCTTCCACCCATCATCCGACACCTTTTCGCGTCATGAACGACCACGAACTCGACTCCCTCATCCGCCAGTCCCACCCCAGAATGGAACTGCCAGCCTCTTTCAATCGCGAGGTCTGGGAACGTGTCTCCGTAGCTTCCCCGGCGTCCGCCCTTGGCGGATGGCGCGACATCGCGGAGGCGTTGTTTCTCTGGATTTCCAGGCCCGCCCCCGCTGTCGCCGTCATTGCGGTGATGCTGGTCTTTGGCGCGGGTCTTGGTGGTCTTACTGTGAGAGAGAGCAGCGCCTCCGCCCAGCGCACCGCCTACTTCGCATCCATCAATCCGCTGCATCCAGCGCATCTCGCCGCCCAGCCATGAAACGCGGACTCATCATTCTCATTCTTGCCGTGGCAGCCTCCACGGCGGCTTTTTTCATCACGCGCAACCAATGTCAGTGCGGAACCCGGCTGGACGCCACTTCGCATGACGGCGAGACGATGCTGCCCGAGCTGGAATGGCTGCACCAGGAACTCAAGCTCGATGACGCCCAGTTTGAGAAAGTCAAAGCCCTGCACCTCGCCTACAAACCCACCTGCGAGGCCATGTGCATGAAAGTGATGACGGCGAGGAAAAAGCTCAGCCACCTCACATCTCAAGGAAACCTGTCCTCGCCGGAGTTAGATGCCGCCCTGCGGGAGCAGGCCGCTGTTCACGTTGAATGTCAGAAGGCTCTGCTGCGCCACCTGCATCAGACAGCAGGCGTCATGTCCAAGTCGCAGGCACGCCAGTATCTCGATGCCATGCTGCCGCAGGTCATCGGTGTGGCGGCCGAATCCGTCAGTCACGAGCATTAACCACGCGTGCCTCTCATGAGCTACCAAGACGATGAAGACATCCAGCTCATGCAGAAGCTCGCTGCGGGTGAGGATCTGGCATTGAACGAGCTGATGCACCGCTGGCGGGATCGCGTCGCCTCCTTCCTCCTGCGCATGGTCGGAGATCATGCCACGGCCACCGATCTCGCGCAGGAAACCTTTGTACGCCTCTACACCAGCCGGAAGAGCTACAAGCCGACAGCGGCTTTTTCGACCTACCTCTTTCACATTGCCTCAAATCTGGCCCGCAGTCATGTCAGATGGAAATGCAGGCATCCCACCGTGCCGATGGCGGATGAGGCCGGTGAACTGACGCATGATCCGGTCGATCCCCAACTCACACCGGACGATGCTGCCACACTGAACGAAAAGACCGCGCAGGTGAACAAGGCCATCGCACGGCTGCCTGCGGAGCTGCGCGAGGCTTTGCTTTTGTTTGCCGTCGAGCAAATGAGCCAGGCCGAGATCGCGGCGGCGTTGCGCTGCTCGGTCAAAGCGGTGGAGGTGCGCATTTATCGAGCACGCCAGATGCTTCGTCAGATGCTCGATGCCAGCCTGTGATGCGCTGATCTTGCGCTGCATGCTGCGCGGCTTGTGAAGCTGGAGGGGTTCTCATGGAGGTGGAGTTGCAGACAATGAGGGCGGGTCAGTCGCTCGCTCCGAAAACCAAACACAAACCAAACGCATCCATACCATGAAAACCAAACTCATCCGCACCTCGCTTCTCGGACTCGCCGCCATCGGCACGCTCGTCCTCGCGTCCTGCCAGGCTCCATCCTCCGCCCCCACCGCAGCCGTGAGCTGCGACAAGTGCGGCACCATCCACTTCAAAGCACCGTCCTCTGGCTACGGGCCGGGCAACAAAGGCATCGTCACTCTGCGTGACGCCAGCCGCATGTCCTGCCCCGACTGCGAAAACCAGGTCATCGCCATGATGAAGACCGGAAGCCTCACCAAGCATGTGTGCAAATCCTGCGGCGGCGCTCTGCGTCACTGCACGCAGCACTAACCACGCTGAAAGCCCCGGAGCCGCCTGTGACTCACCTCGCGGGCGGCTTTTCGTTTCCAGCCGCCGCTTGGCTGAAAAAGAATTTTTGAGGGGTTGGCCCGGCGTCGGAGTTGCATCCTCCGTCCGCACCTTTGGACGATCACAAACACAAACTCTGAATCCATCATGAAACTCACCCTCGCCCTCCTCTCCAGCCTGCTCCTCGGCGCAGGAATCCTCTCCGCCGCTGATGCAGGCGTGCCCGCCAGCTATCCCCTCAAAAAGTGCGTCGTCTCCAATGAAGACCTCGGCACCATGGGCAAGGCCGTCAAAGTCACCCACGAAGGCACTGACGTGTATCTCTGCTGCAAATCCTGCACGAAGGACTTCCACAAGGATGCCGCCAAGTTCGTCGCCAAGGTGAAGGCGGCGGAAAAGAAATAAGCACGCTCCACGTTACACGGCACACGATCCGCTTCCTTTGACCCCATGAAACACGCCTGGCTCAGAATCCTCACCGCCGCCATCTTCCTGATGGTGCAGGCGGTGGGTGCTTCTCCGGCAGGCCCGTCGTGCAGGGCGGAGCAGCGGGAAACCGTGCGCTGCTCGCTGCCGTGCTGCTCCGGCGGCATCTGTGAATGCGGCATGGCTCCGAGCAAGGCGCCGGCAAAGCCTGCTCCTTTGACTCCGGTGCCGCATGCTCAGGAACTCAAGTTCATGCCCGTGCTCATGAGCGTATTCGTGCCGCGCTTCTCCCCGCTCATCACTCAGAAGCCGATACGGCCTCTGGCACCCGATGCCTTCCTGCCGCATTGCCCGCCCGCACTGGCGCTGCATTGCGCCCTCCTCATCTGACGAAGCCCCCGTTTCCACAGGCGAACTGTGCCCGCATCCCGCGAGGCACGCACCCGAAACGCAGCTTTTCACATGAGGACACTATGAAGACATCACGATCACTCTCTGCCCTGGCGCTGTCCCTGGCAGCAGTATTCACGGCCCAGGCCGAAGACAGCGCCACTCCCGCATTCATCGCACGTCTGGTCAAAGAGGCCGTCACCACGCATCCATCCGTGGAGGCGGCGCAGGCGCGGACGCAGGCAGCCACTTCGGCCATTAGCTCCATTCGATTGTGGGAAGACCCGCAGCTCGGCCTTGGCACTCTTTTTGCCAGTCAAATGAACCGCCAGGGGAACGGCGACATCTCGGTGGGTATTGATCAAATGCTGCCGCGCCCCAAGCTCTATCAGGCGGAGAAACGCCGTGCCATCGCCGAACAGCAGGTGCAGCAGGCGACGCGGCGGCAGACGGCGAATGAGATCGCCCTTTCCGTTGCGCAATCGGTGCTGGAGCTGGCGCTGGCGGATGAAGTGGTGCGTCTTCAATCGGAAAATGTCGGCTGGCTGCAAACCATCGTCAAAACAGCCGAGGAACGCGCCAAAAGCCCGGATGCCACCGCCACGGAGACGCTGCGGCTGGAGAGTGAACTCGCGGTGCAAACGCAGACACTCGAAGCCGCAAAGCGCCAGCGCACGCAGTATGCCACCACACTGAATCTGCTCATGGGGCGTGCCACTGGCAGCGTATGGCAGCCGCTCTCACTCCCGGTGAAAGCGCAGGAGCTTTCCAGCGCCATTGCCTTGAAGGCACGGCTGGAGCGGGACAATCCCAAGCTCGCCGCGTTGCGCCATCAAGTGGCGGGTGCGCAGGCCGAGGCGGATGCCGCACGCGAGAAACGTAAACCCGCCTTCTCCGTCGGCCTGCAAGTGAACGCCTACTCAGCGGGCAATAGCCGCGATGTGATGACCATGCTCACCGTCGGGATAAACCTGCCGTGGTTCAACCGCTCCGCCTACAAAGCCGACATCGCGCGCGCGGAGAGCCAACGTGCCGCCGCGCAGGGTGATCTAGCCGCCGAGCAGCGCATGTTGCACACGCAGCTCACGCTTTTCATGACCGAGGCGGAGAACAACCGCCGCCTCGCCGCCGCCTATGCCAGCGAGGTGCTGCCAAAGACGGAGAAGACCGTCGAGACGCTGCAAAATGCCTGGGTTTCCTCCAAGGCCACACTGCTCGAAGTCCTCGAAGCCCGCCGTGCGCTTCTGCAAGCGCGGCAGGAGCAAAAGCGGGCGCTCGCCGCTCAAAACGTCGCCACCCAAGCCCTCTCCGCACTCACCGGCAGCCTCGTCACACCTTCAACCCGTTAAGCTCATGAAAAACTTCATCACACTCATCCTCATCATCGCCGCACTCGCCGGAGGCTGGTTTTTGCGAGACAAATTCGGCGGCATGTCCATGTCCGGCGCGCCTGCATCGGGCGAGCGCAAGGTGCTCTTTTATCAGAGCGCCATGCACCCCTGGATCAAGAGCGACAAGCCGGGCCGTTGCACCATTTGCGGCATGGAGCTGACGCCCGTTTATGAGGGCGACAAAGGCTTCGATGCTGCGGGCGGCGACGTGGTGCCGCTTACGCAAAATCAAATCCAGGTCATGCAGGTGCAGACCGTGGAGGCCAAAATGCAGCCGCTCACGAAGTCCCTGCAAGTGGCAGGCATGATGGATGACAACGCCACCCGGCATCGCGTGCTCTCCGCTTATATCGACGGGCGCATTGACAAGCTGCATGTGAACTTCATCGGCAAGGAAGTGGCCGAGGGCGAGCCGCTGGCGGAGCTCTACAGCCCAACGTTGTTGCAGACGGAGCGGGAATACCGGCAACTCACCGGAGAACTGAAAAAGAACACCGGCCTGCGCCTGCGCCAGATGGGACTGACTCCGAAGCAGATCGAGGCTCTCGATCAAAAACCCTCGGATGCCCTCACCTCGCAGATTCTCTCACCCATCGGCGGCACCGTGGTTTCCCAGAGCGTCTATGAAGGCCAGTATGTCACGGCTGGAGAGCGGTTGATGGAGATCGCGGACTTTTCGACCATGTGGTTCATGTTTAGAGCCTATGAGCAGGACATGCCCTGGATCGAGATGGGCCAGACCGTGCTCGTCACCACGCCCTCAATGCCGGGAAAGACCTTTGAAGGCAAAGTGACCTTCATTGATCCAAACTTCGACGAAGCCACACGCTCCACCAAAGTTCGCGTGGAACTGCCCAATCCGCTCGTGAACGGCCGCCGCGAGCTGCTGCACCGCCTCTATGCCGATGGCATGGTGAAGGTGGAGCTGCCAGAAGTGCTCACCGTGCCGAAGTCCACCGTCATGCAGACCGGCCCGGAGGCCGTGGTCTATGTGGATCAGGGCGGCGGAGCGTATGCACGCACCGTGGTCAAAATTGGGCGGCGTGGCGACTCGCTGCTGGAAGTGCTCTCCGGCATCAAGGCGGGCGACAAGATCGTGACGAACGGCAACCTGCTCATCGACGGTCAGGCGGAAATGAACCGCTCCTTCGCCACGCCCGCAGAGCCAATGCCAGCCGCGATGCCGATGGCCGATCTCACCGCACCCCAGCAGCAGGCCATCAGCAGCTTCATCAAGGTGGCCGATGCCATGGCCGCCGCTCTCTCCGCCGATAATCTCGCCGCCTTCAACAAAGCCAGCGAACCCGCGATGAAACAGACCGGCGAGCTGATTGACGCTTTGAAATCAAACGCCGCCTTGAAGCCCAAGCTCGATGCGCTCGACAAAGCGCGGCACTTCCACGGCTTCACGGACATCATGAAGGCACGCATCGCCTTCCACACCTTTTCCACCGCAGCCACCGCCCTGATCGAGCCGCTGCGCACTGTAAAGGGAGCACCCGAGTTCAAAGTGTGGGAGTGCATGATGGTGAATCAAATCATCCCCGATGTGCCCGCCAAAGGCCGCTGGGTGCAGCTCGGCACACGCCCCGGACACAACCCCTACTTCGGCGCTGACATGCTGGAGTGCGTGAAGGAAATCCAACCATAAGAACCGCACACCCCGACAATACCATGAACCAAATCAAGAATCTTATTGATGACACAAAAGCCCTGATCGCCCACACCTACAACGTCGAGCCAGGCTTGAAGTCAACGCATCGCCTCGAAGGCATGAGCTGCGGCTCTTGTGTGACAAAAATAACTGGCAGACTTCTCGAACACCCCGAAATCATCGCGGCTGAAGTCACCTTGCAGCCACCCCAAGCCACCATCACGAGTCGAAAAGCATTGGCTGACGACGAGTTGAACACCTGGCTGCAACCGCTTGGTCACTACCGCGTCAAATCCACGGTGATAGAGCCATCACTACCTGCCGCAGATGCCACCACTTACCGGCCTCTGATCTTGCTCTTGATCTACCTGCTTGCTGTCATCTCAGCAGCGATGTTGGCGACTGGAAGCTGGAGCACGGCACTCGCTATGCGGCTTTTCATGGGCGGCTTCTTCATCGCCTTTTCCTTCTTCAAGCTGCTCGATCCTCGCGGCTTCGCAGATGCGTATCGCGGCTATGATCTCGTCGCCAGAGCCGTGCCTGTTTATGGTTTCGTGTATCCCTTCATCGAGCTGGGTCTCGGACTGGCCTACCTCGCCAATGTGGCCCCCATGGCCGTGAACAGCATCACGTTGGTCGTCATGGCCGTGAGCCTCGCAGGTGTGCTGCGGGCCGTGCTCTCCAGGCGGGCCATCCGCTGCGCCTGCCTCGGCACCGTCTTTCGTCTGCCCATGTCCACCGTCACCATCATCGAAGATGGCCTGATGCTCGCAATGGCGGCGCTCGCGCTCGTCATGCCTCACTAATCTCAAGACTTACCCATCATGATCGAGGCCATCATTCACTGGAGCCTGAAAAACAGGTTCCTCGTCGCCTGTGCCGCGCTGCTGCTCATTGCGCTTGGCGTGCGTGCCATCTACCTCACGCCTGTCGATGCCATTCCCGATCTCACGGAGAACCAAGTGCTCGTTTATGGCGAGTGGATGGGCCGCAGCCCGCAGGAGGTGGAAGACCAAGTGACGTTCCCGCTTTCCACCGGCCTGCAAGGTCTGGCAGGAGTCAAAGAGGTGCGAGCGACCTCCATGTTCGGCTTCTCGCTCATCACTATCATCTTTGAGGACAAGGTGGACACCTACTTTGCACGGGCGCGAGTGCTGGAGCGGCTGAACTACCTGCAAGCCTCCATGCCCGAAGGCGTGAAGCCGCAGCTAGGCCCCGATGCCTCCGGCCTCGGCTGGGTGTATCAATACTACTTCCATGTCGATCCTGCCAAAGCGCAGGATGGCGGCTACGACCTCGCCGCGCTGCGCTCGCTACAAGACTGGTATGTGCGCTATCAACTCGCCAGTGTGCAAGGCGTGGCCGAGGTGGCGAGCATCGGCGGCTTTGTGAAGCAGTATCAGGTCGAGCTGAACTCCACCAAGATGCGTGCGGTCAATGTCACGCTCATGGACGTGATGACAGCGGTGCAGAGCGCGAATCTCAATGTCGGCGGCAAGGTGGTGGAGGAAAATGGAGCCGAGTTTGTGCTGCGCGGCATCGGCCTCGTCACCAGTGTCGAAGACCTCGAACTCGTCACGGTGAAGGCCATGGAAGGCACGCCGATTTACTTGAAGGACATCGCCACCGTGCAGATCGGCGGCGACTTTCGGCGTGGTGCGCTCGACTTGAACGGCCAGGAAGCCGTCGGCGGCACCGTGGTCATGCGCACGGGTGAGAATGCCAAGGCGGTGATCGAACGCATCAAGGAGAAGATCACGCAAATCGCTCCCAGCCTGCCGCCGGGCGTCACCATCAAGCCGTTCTATGATCGCAGCGAACTCATCGACAACACCATCGGCACGCTCAAGCACGCGCTGCTGGAGGAGTTCATCCTCGTCACGCTCGCCCACATCATTTTCCTCTGGCACTTCCGCAGCATCCTCATCGTCACGCTGCCGTTGCCGATCTCGATTTTGATCTCCTTCCTGCTGATGAAGGAGTTTGGCATCACCAGCAACATCATGTCCCTCACCGGCATCGCCATCGCCATCGGCGTGCTGGTGGACGCGGCCATCGTCGTCACGGAAAACGTCATCCGACACTGTGAAGAAGCCGAGCACAAAAAAGGCGGGCGACTCAGCGCCCAAGAAACCTGGGATGTCACGCTCACCGCCTGCACGCAGGTCGGGCGGCCCATCTTCTTTGCCATGGCGATCATCATCCTCGCCTTCGTGCCCGTGTTTGCGCTCAGCGGACAGGAAGGAAAACTGTTCCACCCGCTCGCCTTCACCAAGACCTTTGCCATGATCGGCTCCACGCTGCTCGCCGTCACGCTGGTGCCCGTGCTCTGCTCACTGCTCGTGCGTGGCCCGTTTCATTCCGAGGAAAGCAACGTCGTGATGAAGTTCCTTCTGCGTCTTTACGAGCCGACGCTGAACTGGGCGCTCAATCATCGCAAAACCGTCATCGGCATGGCGATGATGATCCTCGGCGTGGCACTGCTCACCGCTTTTGGTTTGCCACGCGCCACCGTGAAGCAGCTCCGCGATGCGGGCTACCCGCGCCTTGCTGATGTCGTCACCGGCTTTGGCAAAGAATTCATGCCGCCGCTCAATGAAGGCAGCCTGCTCTACATGCCCGTGATGATGCCGAAGACCGGCCTCAAGGAAATCCAGCGCGTCATGTCCTGGCAGGACAAAGTCATCGCCGCCACGCCCGAGGTCGAGTCCGTCGCAGGCAAGCTGGGCCGCTTTGAAACCGCCACCGATCCCGCGCCCACCGAGATGCTGGAGACGACGATCATACTCAAGCCCGAATACATCCCCGATGGCCGCTGGAGCGTGAAACGCAATCCCGCATGGCGTGAGGGCATGACCGTCGAGAAACTCAAAGCCGAACTCACGGAGAAGATGAAGCAAGTTCCCGGCTATGTGCCCGCCTTTCTCCAACCCATCGAGAACCGTATCCTCATGCTCTACACCGGCATCCGCGCCCAAGTCGGCGTGAAAATCTATGGCGACAACCTCGACAAGATTCAGCGCAAAGCCTTCGAGATCGAAAAACTCATCAACAGTATCGAAGGAGCTGCCGGAGTCTCGCCCTCGCGAGTGCAGGGCAAGCCCTACCTCAACATCCAAGTGGATCGCCAGGCCATGGCCCGCTACGGCCTCAGCGCCAAAGACGTGCTCGACGCCGTGGAGATCGCCATCGGCGGCAAAAACGTCAGCACCACCATCGAAGGCCGTCAGCGCTTCCCGATCCAAATCCGCGTGCAGCGCGGCGAGCGTGACGACATCGAAAAGCTCAGCAGCATCCTCGTCGCCGCTCGTCAGGGCATGAGTGCATCGCCACCAACAGGTGGCGGAGGCGGAATGATGGGCGGAGCCGCAGCCGCACCCGCCGCAGGCATGGCATCCAGCGCGGGCAACACACCCGTCACCTACATCCCCCTCGGCATGGTGGCGAAGATCACCCGCGAAGTCGGCGCGAACGAGATCGCCAGCGAGAACGGACGCCTCCGCTCCTATGTGCAGGCCAACGTGCAAGACCGCGACCTCGGCGGCTTCGTGCTGGAGGTCGAGCAGAAGCTCAAAACCATCGACTGGGAGGGCATGACCTACAAAATGACCGGCGAGTATGAAAACCAGCGCCGCTTCGTGCAGACCATGCAGATCGTCTTCCCCATCGTGCTGCTCATCATCTTCGTGTTGCTCTACATCGTCTATCACAGCGCCTTGGAGGCCGCGCATGTTATGCTCGCCGTGCCCTTTGCTTTGAGCGGCGGTGTCCTGCTGCAAAAACTCCTCGGCTACAACTTCAACGGGGCCGTCTGGGTCGGTTACATCGCGCTGTTCGGCACCGCCGTGCAGACAGGTGTGGTCATGGTGGTCTATCTCGAAGAAACCGTGAAAGCCCGAATGGCAGCACTTGGCAAAGCCTTCGCCTACCCCGATCTCGTGCAAGCCGTCAAAGACGGCGCACGCCTCCGTCTGCGCCCCAAAGTGATGACCGTCGCCACCATCGTCGCTTCATTGTTACCCATCATGTGGAGCCACCGTCAGGGTTCCGAAGTCATGCAACCCCTCGCCACCCCCGTCATCGGCGGCATGATCTCCAGCCTCATCCACATCCTCATCGTCACGCCCGTGATCTTCCTGTGGTTGCGCGGACGTGAGTTCAAGAGGGGCGTGTTACATGAATCTCTCGGCCAGCGCTAAGAGGCATAACTTTTCACGCGGAAGCCCCCGTGGCGAGCAAAAATCGCTTCTGAGGCCAAAGACGGCAAAGTGATCTACACTGCCAAGCTCCCCGAAGAAGAAGGCTACCAAGTCGTGGTCCTATTCCTGCCTTCCCCTAATGCGGAGAAGAACTTCCGCATCGAGCTCAGTCACATATCTGTGGAAGCCCACCGTGCGCCAACCTCGAATATGCCAGCCCTCTCAAATCCCGCCCCCCTCAAAAGCCATTTCGCTTCTGATCAACCCGGCTGAAACCCAATCCTCCGCCTCACCTTCCCCTTCTCTCCCGCGTGTTCCGCCTTCGCCTTCCTTACCTTCCTAATCTCCCTCTCCATCATCTCCTGCGTCACCCGCCAATTCGCCGGATTATCATCCGTGCTGCCCGCATGAATCGCGTTCACGCACACATTCAAGATGTCCCCACCACTGAGCCCGCGTGAAAGCTCCGCGAGAACCGCGTAATCAGCCTGCACCCGATCAGGGTTGGGAAGATGAAGGGCGAAGAGCTCCCGGCGCATGGAGGCGTCTGGAATGCGGAACTTGATGTGGCGCTGGATGCGGCGCAGCAGCGCGGGTTCATAGTTCTCGAACAGATTGGTGGTCACGACCACCACGCCGTCGAATCGGTCCAACTCCTGCATCAGGCAGTTGCGGTTTTGGTTGATGGAGGTTGAGCAGGACTCACCAGTTGATACGCGCTTGGAGAGCAGGCTGTCCGCCTCATCGAAGAACAGGATGGCGTTGAGTTCCCGCGCCGCTTGGAAGGCGGCCTTGATGTGCTTGGCCGTGTCACCCAGGTATTTCGAGATCACCGCTGAGTAGTCCACCTGATAGAGCGGCCTGCCCAGCCTTTGGGCGATGCCCAGGGCCGCACGCGTCTTGCCCGTGCCGGGCGGGCCGTAGAAGTTGAGGATGCACCGCCCCTGCTGGGGCTGGATGCTGCTCAGGTTCCAGACCCGCTCCAGATCAGCGCGGGTTTCCAGGGCACGCAGGGCGGCCTGGATGTCCGTCTTCACCTCCGGATGCAGGATGAGCTTGTCGAGGCAGTGGTGAGGTTCCGGCTCCACGATGAGGCCGAGCTCAGGGGCAGCTTCCTCGGCATCGCGCCTTCTGCGGCGCGGGTTGCGATGGTCATCGGCAGTGGCTGCATCCGGGGGCAGTTCGATTTCAGGGGCGTGTCGCGTGGGCATGGGGTGGATGGTTGTGGGTTCAGCCAAGCAGGACGAGCGCCGCCATCAGACCCGCCACTGCCAGCCATGCGAACAAGGGTTCGAGATCAGGTGACGAAGGGCAGGAAGAACGGCGTCGGCGATGCTTGGACATGCCTCCTGCCTCGTCACCGTGACTTTGTGTGTCGCACCGTTTGCATCACCATTTTGGATGGGCGATTTTGCCTTGCTCCGGATTAGGTCTTTTGCTCGAATAGGGTATGACTTTGCTCCGCGCTCTCGCACTGCTTATCCTGGCCCTGCCAAGCCTGAAGGCTCAAACACCTGCGGCAACTGCCACCACAGGTAAAGCCAACGTGTTTGGCGAAAAGAAGACGCTGATTCGCGATGGCTCAGGGCGTGTCACTGGCACGGCAACTACCACCAAACCGAACGTGTTTGGGGAAGAAAAGACAGTGATCCGCGATGCTTCGGGACGTGTCACTGGCACAGCCACTACCACCAAGCCTAACGTGTTTGGCGAACAGAAAACGGTGATTCGTGATGCCTCAGGCCGTGTTACTGGGACAGCCACGGCGGCCAAACCAAATGTGTTTGGCGAAACCAAAACCACGTTCCGGGATGAGACGGGGCGCATGACCGGCACTGGCACGACCACCAAGCCAAACGTGTTTGGCGAAACGCGAACCACGTTCAAAGATTCAAGCGGACGGCCGACAGGCACTGCCACCAGTCCTAAGCCGAACGTGTTTGGCGAGCGCAAGACCACGATTCGGGGTGGCGCTCCTTCGGGTTTCCTGAAAAAGTGAGTTCTTCTGTAAACGATTTTCACCCACGATCCTATGAGCGACGACTGGAACTTTCATGATGCTGTCGAGGACGGCATTCGCGACAATGCTGGACATTTGGCACTGGCCGGAGCTTTGATGGCGCACTCTCAGCGTCAGAAGCAGCTGCAAGCGCTAGAAGCATCCCGGCAGCAGCAGGCGCAAATCGCCAAGACCGAGGCGCAACGTCTGGAGATTGAGAAGCAGCGGCTGGAATTGGAAAGGCTCAAGCAGCAGGCGGAAAAGGAAGAAAAGGAAGCGGTACGGTTGCTTCGCGTCATGATGGCGGAAGTGGGGGCTGAGTTTGATGGCTTGAGCAGCCAAGGGCAGCTGAGTGGAGACCCCCAAGGGGCTCGACGAGATTATGCGATGGCCGTTCTGCTGAGCAAGCTGGCGCTGATCCGTTCCCGTAGCAGCAGTTTGAGCGATTTGAACGACTTGAAGGAAGTCTCCAGACTCGAAAGCCTCTCGAAGAAGCTGCTGGCTCAGCATTTTGCGGGTCGTGATCCGCTGCAGATCGCGCGCAGCAAGTGGCGGGAGATCGAGACCTGGATGGGTGCCACCGACCGGTTTGAGGAGGAAGTTAAAAAGGCCTGTGGGTGCGTGCCAGATTCGAAGGCGGTGAAGTTGCCCTCAAAGGCTGATCTTGCCGAAAAGCGTCGCCAATTGGAAGACCTCTTGGCGCAGTTGCCAGCGCGTCTTGAGGCGCATGCGAACCGAATGCCGATGGAGGCGGTCGAGGATGGCAGTGTTTTGCCCGAGTTGGCCAAGCAGGCCCAACGCCAAGGCCAGCGCGAGACAGCGCCGCGAGGCGCGTGTGCCGATCTACTACTGGGGACCGCCTGCGGATGATTTTGTCATGAATGTCGGTTTCACAGGCTATCAGCGCTTCATCGCCGAACATCATGCCCCGGCGGAGGCGGCGGGATGGGACGGCATTTTCTTCGACACGGTGCCCAGGGATGTCGCGGGTCCGGGTCGCGGCGCGGCAGTGGTCGAGTATCCACGCCAGGGACTGGAGGCGGACCGTTGGCAGCGCGATTTGCAGCAATTGTTTGCCGGGGTGAAACGGCAGCAGCCTGAAAAACTCTTCGTCGCCAATGGCTGGGAGGCTGACCCGCTCGTGGTGGATGGGTTCCAGCAGGAGAATTGGCTGAACCTCGCCACCCCGGCCCATGAATGGCGGCGGCGCATCGACCTCGCCAGGCAGCATGATCGCCTGGGGCATGTGCAGTTGCTCCAATACAACCCCGTGCATGAGGCGCGGCTCGTGGAGTTCGGAGCGAAGCTGCCGGGAGTGAGCCGCGAGCGCGACCAGCTTTTCGGACTCGCCTCGTATCTCATGGCGCATGGCGGCAGCACTTACTTCGGCTTCGGACTGCACCCGTATGATCGAGTGACGGAGCTATGGTTTGAAGCCACGCGTGTCGATCTCGGAGAAGCCCTCGGCGAAACCCGGCCTTGGGAATCGCAGCCTGCCGCAGGAGCCGAAACCAGCCCCAATCTGCTGCACAACGGATCGCTCGACTCGCTCGCGGAGTGGCGTTTGTCCGACGGCGTCACCCTGGATGCGGGCGAGAAGCACGAAGGCGGCGCGAGTCTCCGCATCGACAGCGCCGATGCCAAAGCCATCCGCATCCACAGCCAAAACGTGACTCTAAAGCCGCGCACGGGCTACACCCTGAGCGCCTGGATCAAAACCGCCAACGTGCGCGGAAACATCGGAGCGCAGATTTACCCATACGATTTCACCAAGGCAGCCACCGCCCCCGTCGAGATGCTCACCGTCACCGGCACGACTCCCTGGACACGCCACGAGATGACCTTCACCACCGCCGATGATGCCGAGGGGCGCATCAGCTTCCGCATCAGCGAAGCTCTCGGCACCGCATGGTTCGACGATGTGCGCTTGACCGAGGGCACGGCGGCGCCTCGCCCGCAGGTGTTTGTGCGTGAGTTCCGCAAAGGCATCGTCTTGATCCGTCCCACCGTCGGCATGGATTTCAGCGATGCCACCGCGATGGAGCTGCCCTTGAAGCAGCCCCTGCGCCTTCTGAGAGCCGACGGTCAATTGAAAGACGCTGTTTCATCCATCCGGCTCCGCAATGGAGAAGCAGCCATTTTGCTTCATTGAATCCAGTTCCCCGCATCCCTCTTCATCGACCGCCCTCATGCTTATCCGTGTTGTTCCCCAATCCATGAAACACACTCTCACCCTGCTCTCGTCCTTGCTTCTCGCCCCTTTGGCCTCAGCCGACATCACCCTTATCCGCGATGGGCAACCGCAGGTGGTGATCATCGTGCCGGACGGGCTTTACAAGCATGTCCAGAAACCGGCGGAGCAACTCACCGGCGATGGCGTGAGCGTGCCGCTGGCGGCGGTGGAGCTGGCGGACTATCTCGGCAAGATCGGCGGCACGCGGCCGCAGATTGCCACGGAGACGCAAAAGGGGATCCCGGAGGGGCCGCGCATCTTTGTGGGGCCTTGCAAGGCGAGCGCCGACCTCGCGCCGAAAGCGGAGGAAATCGTGGTTTTGACCCGAAACGGCCATTTGCACCTCTGCGGTGGCGATTCCGGCCCGGGCGGCATGATCTGCAAAGGCACGCTGTTTGCCGTGTATGACCTGCTGGAGCGTGATCTGGGCGTGCGCTGGCTTTTTCCCGGCGAGCATGGCGAGGTGGTGCCCAGGCAGGCCACCGTCACGCTGCCGGAGCTGAACCGCCGCGAGCAGCCGCGCATCGCCAAACGCAAGGTGCGTGATGTGGCCGTCTCGCGTGAGGAGACGTATGCGCCCGTTTTGCAGCAGTGGGGCATCGCGCTGGAGGCTTGGAAAAAGGCACGCGGGCCGGAGGTGAACGCGCCGTGGCACCGGCGCATGAGGCTGGGCCAGCGCATCGAGATCAATGGCGGCCACGCCTATGCCGGATGGTGGGAAAGGCATGGCAAGGAGCATCCCGAATGGTTCGCGCTGCAACCCGATGGCACGCGCACGCAGGTCCCGGTGCGTGAGCGGCTGTGCAAATCGAACCCCGCGCTGTGGGACGAGATCGCGCGGGTGAAGATCGCCGAGTTCAAAGCCGATCCCGCGCTGCTCACGGCCTCCATCAGCCCGAACGACGGCGGCAAAAACAAGTTCTGCATGTGCGCGGCCTGTCGTGCGCTCGATCCCTCCGACGCGCCGAAGATCATCGGCGACTCGCAGCTCGTCGATCCCGTCACGAAGCAGCCCTTTGCCGAGTATCCCTCGCTCAGCGACCGCACGTTCACCTTCTTCAATGAAATCGCCGCCCGCGTGGGTCGCGAGATGCCGGATCGCGATCTGGTGGCCTATGCGTATTCCGTTTATCGCAGCGTGCCGGTGAAGGTCACGCGCCTGCAGCCGAACCTCATCGTCGGCTACGTCGGCCTGAAGCAGGACGAGATCGCCGCGTGGTCAAAGATCGCGCCAAAGCTCTTCATCCGCCCGAACGACCTTGGCCCCGCCATCGATCTCGGCATGCCGCGCAACCACGCCGCGTGGTTCGCGCAGGCGGTGAAGTTCAGCGTCGAGCATCACGCCATCGGCTTCGACTTCGACAACGGCCACGGCAACTGGAGCGCCCACGGCCTCGACTACTACGTGTTGTGCAAAGCCCTCTGGAATCCCGATCTCGATGTCGCCGCCACCATCGCCGACTACTGCCGCGCCGCCTACGGCCCGGCTGCGGAGGTGATGATGAAGTATCACGACACGCTCGCGAAGATCAGCGACCAGGTCCGGGCCGATCCCGAACTCGCCCCACGCTCCCCTCACGCCGCGAAACTGCGCCGCTACTATTCTGTCGAAGCTATCGCAGCACTCGAGTCCCTGCTCGAAGCCGCACAAATGGTTCAAGGCAATGATCCAGGCGTCAAAGCCCGCATTCACATGTGCTCGGAAGCCGTGAAATATGCCCGACTCGTCACCGCTTTGCTCGAAGTCGCCCACGATAAAAAATCACCCACCTTCACCAGCCGACTCGCCGCCGTGGAGGAGTATCTCAAAACCAAAGTCCTCACCTCCGAGCTCGCCCCGCTCCACAGCCACCGCTACCTGCGCATGGCGCTGTCGTATGCGGAGCGTGAGGTGGAGTGAATCACTGAATTTGCCGTATGCCCGCATGAAGACCAGCCTCATCTGTGCGATCCTGCTCGCCCCACTCGCCCCACTCGCCGCATTCGCCCAAGCCAAGCCGGAAGTCGCCAATGCCACGAAAGCCTCCAAGCGCGCGTGGGAGTCCGCGCCCGCTGAAAAGAAGGCGCTTTGGCAGCAGCATCGCGAGGCGTTGAAGCACATCGACCTTAGCGAAGATACACGACGCCAGGTCATAATTGCGCGAGGCTCGCCGGAGCCGGGCGAGTATCACGCTCATCCGACCACCGCGATGCTGGCGGACAACAAGACGTTGTTTTGCGTCTGGAACATCGGCCACGGTGGACACGCTGGGCCGATGACTCGCAGCGATGACGCGGGCCTGACCTGGACGCGCCTGGACGACGTGCTCCCGTCGAACTACGCCAACTTCAAGAACTGCCCCAGCATCTACCGCATCACCGATCCGCAGGGCAAAGAGCGATTGTGGGTGTTTGCGGCACACACTTTGACCGAGAAGGAAAGCCCGAAGGCCATCGCAGGCCGTCACGAGGGCTACATGCCGCGCATCGTGAGCGAAGACGATGGCAGGACGTGGCGCGAGCTGCCGCCTATCGGCGGCCCGATCTCCAAGAACGATCCGTTTCGTTGCATCATGACCTTTTCGAGCATCGTGCGGCTGAAGGATGGCTCGTCGCTTGGCCTGTTTCATCGCGGCAGCGGCATTGGCGAAGGCGGCACGCTGCAAGTGCTGCAATCCATCACGCGTGATGGCGGCATCACTTGGTCGGAGCCTGTGCTCGTGTGCGATGGCACGAAGCTCGACGGCAAGCATCCCTGCGAGCCCTATGTCTTCCGCTCGCCCGATGGTGATGAGCTGTGCTGCATCATGCGCGAGAATCGCCGCAGCGGCACGAGCCTCGTGATGTTTAGTCGCGACGAGGGCCAAACGTGGTCGCAGGCTGTGGACGCGCCGTGGGGCCTCACGGGTGATCGCCATCACGGCATCTCTTTGCCTGACGGCCGCATGGTCATCGTCTTCCGCAACGCCTCGCCAAACGCGAAGGACAAAGGCTTCATCGCTTGGGTCGGCACCTACGACGACATCAAGCAAGGCAAGCCCGGCCAGTATCGCGTGAGTTTGCTGAAGACCTTCAAAGACGGCTTCTACCCCGGCCTTCATTTGCTGCCCGACGGCACCATCGTCGCCACCACTTACACAAACTATCGCAAAGAAGACATCGGCTGCTCCATCGTCAGCATTCGCTTCAAGATGAGCGAGGTGGAGGCGCTGGGAAGCCGTGACAGGCAGAGCGGGACGTTGCTTGAACCGCTTTTCCATGTCGAGAATGAGCAGGCTGCCCCGTAGTTTTCGGAACACCGTTTCATGCGACAGCTCCTCCTCGCGCTCATCCTCCTGATTTCCTCGTCATTTGCGGCTGTTCCGGTCGCGTTCCTCGATCAGCACTGCTTCGACTGCCATGATGCCGAGACAAAGAAGGGCGGGGTTGATCTGACGGCGTTGACGTTGGATGCGCAGCACCTCGAACTGCTCGTCAAAGTCCACGATGTCGTCGAGCGAGGGGAGATGCCGCCGAAGAAGAAAAAGCAGCCGCTTGAGGCCGAGAAGGCGGCTTTTGTGGCTGAACTCGACGCCAGGCTGATGTCGATGCTCACAGCGGAATCACGCAGTCGCATCCGCATGAGGCGGATGACGCGGGTGGAGTTTCAAAACACGCTGCAGGACCTGCTCGCGTTGCCGAGGCTGGACATCCTCGGCCTGCTGCCTGCGGATGGCCGGGTGGCGGGCTACGACAAGATGGCCGGAGCGCTGGACATCTCGCCAGCGCATCTCGCGGCGTATGAGGAGGCCGTCGAGAAGGCTCTGGATGCGGCGATTGCCACGCGCAGCACGCCGCCGCGAGTTTACAAGCAGCGCATCTATCCGGCGGGCTTGTTCAAGTTTGGCGGGAATCTCGTCCAAGGGCAGTTTGTGCTCTTGAAGGACAAGCAGAACGATCCCGCGCTGCCGGTGCGTGGCGGTTTCGAGGACAAGCAAGGCCATGTGGGCGATGCGGGGCCTGATCTGGAGGAGCGCCGGAAACTGCTCGAAGCCGTGAAGGCCGCGAAGAGCCAAAGCGCGGTCGGTTTGCTCAATCCGAACCTCGCGGGCTACGAGGCGGCGATGAACGTGTCGCCGATTTACGCGGGCATGTATCGCATGCGGCTCTCGCTGTGGGGCTTTGATTGGAAAGATGGCAAGCCGCAGCCATGCGCCGCGCCACAGGCCGCTGTGCTGCGGGCGCATGAAGAAGGAAAACAACAAGAAGGCGGACGCTTGCTGAAGGCCTTCACCGCGCCGTCGATGCAGTCGAACGAGGAAGAGATCACCCAGTGGCTCGATGCGCACGAGAGCATCGTTTTTGATCCGGTGTCGATCCCCTGGAATGGTCTGCGCATTGGACAAGTGGCCGGACGGGCGAAGAAGCATGTCGGGCCTGGCGTGGCGATTGACTGGTTCGAGATCGAAGGCCCGCTCAATGCCACTTGGCCACCTGAAAGTCATAAGAGGCTCTTTGGTGATCTGCCGATCCAACCGATGCAGGGCAGCGATGCCGTGCCGCCGCGGCGTGATGAGGTGCGCAGCATCGGTGGCTATTTGCCGAGCATGCATTTCGATCTCACGCCGCAGGAGCGGAAACCACCGCTGGAGACGGTGCAGTCCGCGCAACCCGAAGCTGATGCCCGCAAGCTGCTGACCACGTTTTTGCCGAAGGCCTTTCGTCGCGCTGTGTCGCCGGAGGAGATCGAGCCGTATGTGGCGCTGCTCCAATCGCGCCTCGCGGCGAAGGACTGTTTCGAGGATGCGATGCGGCGCGTGTATGTCGCGGTGCTCACGTCGCCGGAGTTTTTGTTTCACGCGCCGGAGTCGAAGGCCTCGCGGCTCGCCTACTGGCTGTGGAATGGCCCGCCGGATGCCGAACTGCTCGCGGCGGACCTCCAGCAGCCTGCTGTGCTCACGCAGCAGGTGGATCGCCTGCTCGCCGACAAACGCAGCGAGCGCTTCTTCGAGGACTTTGCCAATCAATGGCTTGAACTCAGTCGCCTCGACGAAACCACGCCCGATCCGCAGCTTTACCCCGAGTATCGCTTTTTGCTTCACGAAGGCATGGCCGCCGAAACCCGCTCTTTTTTGCGCGAACTCATCCAAAACGACCACCCCATCAACGCACTGCTCCGACCGGGCTTCGCCATGCTCACGCAGCGTCTTGCTGAGCACTACGGCATCAAAGATGTGCATGGTGTGGAGCCGCGCAAAGTTCCGCTGCCACCCGAAAGCCTGCGCGGCGGCCTGCTGGGCCATGCGGCCATCCACAAGCTCACGGCGAACGGCACCACCACCTCGCCCGTGAAGCGCGGCGTGTGGGTCATGGATCGTTTGCTGAATGATCCCGCTCCACCACCGCCTCCAGGCGTGAGTTTGATCGATCCCGACACGCGCGGTGCAACGACCGTGCGCGAGCAGCTTGAAAAACATCGCGCCGATGCCAACTGCGCTGCCTGCCACGCGAAGATCGATCCCGCCGGTTTCGCTCTCGAAGCCTTTGATCCCATCGGCGGCCTGCGCGACCGCTACCGCTCCAACGGAAAGGGCGACGAACCACCTGAGAAAGGCAACACCGACTGGCGCGTGCAATACAAGCTTGGCCCCAAAGTGGACCCGAGCGGTGCCCTTACCGATGGTCGTCAGTTCAGCGGCCCCAATGATCTGAACGCCCTTCTCACGAGCGATCCCGCCCGACTCGCCCGCGCCTTCGTCGCCCACCTCTCCCGCTACGCCACCGGAGCCGAGGTGAGCTTCGCCGACCGAGTCCAGATTCGCCAAATCGTCGAGAGCACGAAGTCGACACACTACGGTATCCGCTCGCTTGTCCATGCGCTCGCCAATAGCCCGCTGTTCACCCAATGACCTTCATGCAATCCACCATCACGATCCTCGCCACCGTGTTGCTCGCCCCTTTGGCTGCGCTGCAGGACTTCCCGGTAACTGATCCCATTGATGGGCTTCCCGGTGGCTACCCGGGTGTGAACTCGGACGAGTGGTGCTCGGGAGGCTGGAAAGAAGATGCCACCCACACTCTCACTCGGCACAAGCCGCAGACGGTGGATCGCGTCTGGCACGTGGACTTCCCCAACCATCTCGAGATCGCGGTCTTTGCTGCACAATCCAAAGCACCTAAGTGATCCCAGCCATGCCCAATCTAACCGAAATCCATCATTCAGGCCGCCCTCTGAGAACGACGCTCTTCTGGGGGGCCTTCTACGGAACGCTCTGGTCGCTCGCCCCCGGCGTGTTGAGCGAGCTGCTAAGCCTGGCCAGGCCCGGCGAGGCAATGACCGTGGTCCTCACCGGAATCCTCACCGGCGTCCTCGTGTCAGCAGTGCTTGCGCCTTTGCTGCCGCGGACGAAACGCTGGCACGCGGCCTTGCTCGGCGTTCTTTCCCTGCCGCTAGGAGCCTGGTTGTTCGGCTTTTTCATCTCGTGGTGCCACTGGGGTGTCATGAAACTGACTGGCATCCACTACCGCTTCGTCATGGAAATCGTAGAACCGCCCGGCCATGCGTTTGGTCCTCTTCAGACTGCCGGGAACTATGCTCTCTACAGCACGCTGTCGCCATTCGGCTTGTTGCTCATCCCCTTGGCGATCCTCACCACGCTGCATCTGCGTTCGCGAAACGTCCCAACAAGGCCTTCGATTTCACCATGAACCGGCGAAACTTCCTCCGCGCTGCTGGCACTTGTCTCGCTCTGCCTTCCATCGGACGTGCTGCTGAAAAGCTGCCGCCGAAGCGGCTTTTTGCCATTCATGTGCCGCTGGGGATGATGCCGCAGTTCTTCTTTCCAAAAGCTGGCGAGGCCTCCAGCCCATATCTCGACCTGATCGCAGCGCATCGGTCGCATTTCAGCACTTTCAGCGGCCTCTCACATCCGGGTGTCGATGGCAACCATCACGCAGGCCAGTGCTTCCTCACCGGCGCGCCGCATCCAGGGCAGCCCACGTTCCTCAACAGCCTCTCGCTTGATCAGTTCGTCGCGGAGCAGATCGGGCTCGACACCCGCTTTCCCTCGCTCGCCGTTTCGGTTCGCAAGGGCGAGCACTATGCCGACTCCATCGCCGTCTCGCGCTCCGGCGTTGTTCTGCCCTCGGAGACTGGCGCCGAGAGGCTGTATCGACGCTTGTTCGTCGCTGGAACGCCCGAGGAAAGAACCGCGGCCATGCGCCGCCTTGAGGCCGGCGGCAGTGTGCTCGATCTCGTGCTGGACAAGGCCGCGCGGCTGGAAAAGTCAGTCGCCTTCGAAGACCGTGCGCGACTCGACCAGTATTTCCAGAGCGTGCGTGAACTCGAAAACCGCCTCCGGCGCAACATCGAGTGGGAAAACCGCCCCAAACCCAAAGTGGACTACCCGCAGCCCAAAGACATCGCCGATGCCAATGAGGTCATCGCCAGGTCCAAGCTCATGTTCGATCTCATCCGCCTCGCCTTGCAGACGGACAGCACGCGCGTCGTCACGCTCTCGCTCAGCACATTCAGCGTCGTGCCGCATGTGCCCGGCGTGAAAAGCGAAACCCACGGCCTCACCCATCACGGCAACGAACCCGACAAGATCGCCGAGCTGCAAAAGATCGAGTCAGCGCAGATGACCGCCTTTGGCGACCTCCTCAAAGCGTTTCAAGCTGTCAGCGAAACCGGCGGCAGCTTGCTCGACCGCACCCAGATCCTCTACGGAAGCTGCCTCGGCAACGCCAACTCCCACAGCAACAAAAACCTCCCGCTCATCCTCGCTGGTGGCGGCTTCAAACATGGCCGGCACCTCGCTTTCGACACGCAAAACAACACACCGTTGGCGAATCTCTTTGTAACCATGCTTCAAAACCTCGGCATCGAAGCAGACAAGTTCAGCAGCAGCACGGGAACGCTGAGTGGAATTCAGAATGGGTGAAAACCCAATGAAAACATCGAGCAATGGATCGGATGATCGCCTTGAGAGATCACTCCTGCTTTATTTGCCACGGCAGCCGGATCTTGCAGTGCAGAAACTCCACCTTGTCTCCTGTGGCGAAAAGAGAATGAAAATCGCCGTTCTCATCGCCCAAATCTGGGCACGTGCTGACATCAATGCCGCGTGGAAAGCGGTTTCTCAATCGAAACTGAGCATCAAGGAGAAGCAGGTCATGTTCAACGAACTCTGGGGATGAACCACCTGAACAGTGTGGCTGACCATTACTAATCTCACGACTAAGTTGAGCGCGTTCGCTATCATTTTCGGGATGCCTCATCGAAGCAGAATCAGCCTTGCAGAAACCCAATCCTCCTCTTCGGCCCCGAGTGCTCCGTCTTCGCCTTCCTGGCCTTGGCAATCTCCGCCTCGATCATCGCTTGGGTCACCTTCCAACGCTCGGGGTTCGGATCGGTGCTTCCCGCGTAGATCGCGTTCAGGCAGATGTTGAGGATGTCCCCACCGCTGAGGCCCTTCGATAGCTCCGCGAGAACCGCGTAATCCGCCCGCACCCGCTCCGGGTTGGGAAGATGAAGGGCGAACAGTTCCCGGCGCATGGAAGCATTGGGAACGCGGAACTTGATGTGGCTCTGGATGCGCCGAAGCAGCGCCGGGTCGTAGTTCTCAAACAGGTTCGTGGTCACAATCACCACGCCCT
>CAZXPU010000025.1:15502-49307 GCA_964642905.1 uncultured Prosthecobacter sp. | reverse complement strand
AGCTTGAAAACGCCGTGCGCGAAGAGCGCTACGAGGATGCCGCCGCTCTCAAGAAGGAGATCGACCGGCTCAATGAAGCCAGCACGCCCCCACCCCCTTCCACCTGATCGCTGACCATGAACTTCAAGACCCTCATCAACCATCCGGCAGACTGGATGCAGGGCAGCGGCCCCCATTCGGACGTCGTCATGACCTCGCGTGTGCGGCTTGCCCGCAATCTTCGCGGCTTCCCCTTCCCCGGCTACAGCCAGGAGCACCAGCGGCTGGAGCTTCTCAGCCTTGCCCGTCCCGTGGTCGAAGGCCTGCCTGAGATGGCCGAGCACTACAGCGAGGACTACGCCACCATCAGCAAGATCAAAAAGCAGGTCCTGGTCGAACGCCACCTGGTCAGCCGCGAACACGCGGCACGTGCCGCCGGCTGCGCGGTCGTCATCGACGCACGCCAGAACCTGTCGATCATGATCAACGAGGAGGATCATTTCCGAATCCAGGGCATCCGCCCGGGGCTGAATCTGCGCAGCGCCTGGCAGCTGGTGGATCACGTGGACAGCGAGCTCGAAGCCCTGCTACCCTACGCCTTCGATCGCGAGCTTGGCTACCTCACCGCCTGCCCCACCAACGTCGGCACGGGCATGCGCGCCTCGGTCATGATGCACCTGCCCGCCCTGGCCCTCACGGAGCAGATCAATCCCGTCATCAAGGCCATTGGCAAGATCGGCCTGGCCGTGCGCGGTCTTTACGGGGAAGGCACCGAAGCCCTCGGCAACCTGTTCCAGATCTCCAACCAGCACACGCTGGGTGAACGGGAGGAGGACATCATCGCATCCATCGAAAAAGTCATCGAAAGGGTGGTGAGCAACGAGATCAACGCACGTCACAAGCTGCTTGAGGACAATGCCACGATGCTGCACGACCAGATCGGCAGGGCCTTCGCCATTCTTCGTTACTCCCATGTGCTGACCTCCAAGGAGGCGCTCAACCTGCTCTCCCTGCTGCGCCTGGGTGCCGATCTCGACCTCATCCCGGACTGCGACCGCGGCCTTCTCGACCTTCTGCTCCTGGAAATCCAGCCCGCCCATCTGCAATTGCGTGCGGGCATCGAACTGAGCCCGGAGGAGCGTGATGTTCGCCGGGCCCAGATCACCCGCACCCGACTGCACGACTTGAAAGGACCGGCGGAGCCACCGCCCACATCAGGGCCGGCGGAGCAGCCAGGCAGTGATGCGAGCACCTGACCTTGCGGCCGCCCTTGAATCGAGACCGGCCTGCGACACGCCCTCCCAGGAGGCGGTCCCCACAAAAGAACAAGCCCTTCCCCACGATGCTTGCCAGGATCCGTCGGATTGGCTTATCTGATCGGATCATCGTCTGACATGGCCGCCCTTACGACGCCCCCCAAGCTCCGCTTCTGGCTTTGCCAGACTGCCTTGCTTTGCGGGCTGGGAACGACCCTGTGGCTGTTGTTTTCCATTTCCGTCGAGGACATCCGACAACACACGCCGCAGCAGATGAGCAAGGCTGAGGTCGAAAACCTGGAGCTGATGACACTGACGGCCCAGGATTTGAAGCCTGACTTCAGTCTCAGCTTTTCAGAACCCCTTCACAAGATGGTGCCCCATCGATCCGACGGCCTCGTGCAGCCCCTCTGGCCCTGGATGGCCGCCTGGATGGGCGATGGCATGGATGTCGGCGCCACCCTTCTCGGCACCGGCATGTTCCGCCTGGGATTCACCCTGGGCTTTCTGATTCTGCTCGGCCTGGTGTGCTCCCGAACCTTCAGCCTGGCCTCGACCCCCTGGCTGCTCGTGGTGGCGGCCCTGGACGGCTTCCGGCCGGTGATACCGTTCTTCACCGGCGAAGTCTTCTTTCATATCGCCCTCCTGCTTCTCTGGCTTGGCTGCATCCAGGCCCTGCGCAGAAACTCCCTCTGGGTCTATGCCATGATCGGCATCAGCGGCGCCGTGGCCTGGCTTTTTGAAGACCGGCTGGTCTTCACCATCATCGGCTGCTTTGTCCTCGTCAGCACGCTCCGCGCCCTCTGGGGCTGGGCCGCGACGCATTTCACCACTCACCCCGGCATCTCCCAGTGGGTCTGGCGCAATCACTGGCTTGGCCTGCTCATGCTGGCCGCCGCCTTCTTCTTCATCACCGGCCCCCGGCTCCAGGCGGCTCATGAACGCTTCGGTGACGCCTTCTTCAGCCACATCGACCATGTCCGCTGGCTGAGTGACGCCGGAGCCGCCCAGCAATGGATTGAAACCCACCCCGACTCCGCAAGCCTGGCCCGTTCACCGGCGCTCGACCGGCCTTCCCTCGCCGCCATCCTGCCGGGCCTGACGATGGAAGATGTCAGGGAACGCCTGTTCCTGGGTGGAAGAATCATCCTGCAGGACATGCGCTCGGTGCTTCAACAGTTCGCCGTCCTTGCCATCGGCATTCTGGCCCTGGCTCTCATGCTCCGCACCACGACGGCAAGGCCAGGTCATGCCGGCCAGCGCCTGCATCCGGAATCCGCCACCACAGTGACTTTTGTCCTGCTCACCACCTTCCTCTGCGCTCTCACCGGCCTCTGGGATGCCCCGGTGCTTTCCATCCGCCACCTGCACGCCCTTGTCATCCCAGTCGCCATCAGCCTGGTCTGCGGAACCGAAGGCCTGCTGCATCGTGCCAGACGGCGCAATGGGGGAAGGTGGGCCTCGGCCATTCACGCCCTGACCCTGGGGGGACTCGCCCTGTGGAGGATTCTCGATCACCAGGCCTGAGCTTTTTCATTTGCACCGCCTGTTTTCCTGTTGCCCCCCTAGGCTTACCGCCTGCTAAAACAAAGTCCCGATGGCCGCCTCCAAGCCCAACTTCATCCTCTGCTTTGACTTTGACGGCACTTTGATCAATCCCGAAGGCGACCCGGTCTTCCACCCTTCTCTTGGCCAGATGATCCAGCAGCTTCGCGCCCAGGGCGCGGCCTGGGTCATCAACACCGGCCGCAGTCTTTCTCAGACCGTCCAGGGGCTCGCCCAGCATGGCATCTTCATGCAGCCCGATTACATCATCGCCCAAGAGTGTGACATCTACAAACCGGGCCTCTTCAGCAAATGGACCGACTTTGGTGCCTGGAACAAGCAGGCCCGCAAGGCCCATGAACGCTTTGTCCGTGACCATGAAGCCTCTCTGCTGTCCATCCGCCAGATGGTGGAGACCCAGACCCGGGCGCAGTTCCTTCAGGGGGACTACGGCGAACTGGGCATCGTCGCCACCACCGACGAGGAGCTGGATGTGATCTGCAGCTTCATCGACACCCATTCGCGCCAGTTTCCGGACATCGGCTACCATCGCAACGGCATCTACCTGAGATTCTCCCACAGCGGTTACAGCAAGGGCACCGCCCTGAGCGAACTGGCGCGCCTGCTCGGTCTTGACGCCGCCCGCTGCTTCGCCGCCGGCGACAATCACAACGACCTGTCCATGCTCGACCCGCGCCACGCCCGCATGATCGCCACCCCCGGCAACGGCCTGCCACCCGTGAAGGCTCACGTTCTGCGTCATGGCGGATTCGTCGCCACCCGCCCTGCCAGCGAAGGCATGATCGAAGCACTCGGACATTACTTTGGCGGAGCCCGGAAAAGTTGAGATCAAGGCTCATCTTTTGCCTTTGTCACATCCTGCCTTGCCTTCATTCTCAATTTGCCTAGCCTCGTCTCAACATGGACCCCCGAATCAAAGAAAGGCTGGAGACGCATCTTTCCGCGTCCGGCCTTCGTCGCACCAAGCAGCGGGAGGTCATCGTCGAGGCCGCCTTTGCCACGGATGATCACTTCAATGCCGACGACCTGCTGGAAAAAGCCCGCAAGCTGGACCGCACCATCTCCCGTGCCACGATCTACCGCACCCTGCAGCTCCTGGTCGAATGCGGCCTGCTGAGGGAGGTCGACTTCGGCCGCGACCAGACCTACTACGACCCGAACTTTCTCGACAAGCCGCAGCACAATCACCTGATCTGCCTCGACTGCGACCGCGTGGTGGAGTTTGAGGACGACAACGCCGCCCTGCTGCATGACTGCATCACCCGCCGCCTCGGCTTCCAGCCGCAGATGAAGTCCATGCGCATCGAGGCGCGCTGTGATGAACTCGCCCGCACCGGCCGTTGCCAGTACAAAGAAGCTCGGGAACTGACCCAGGCCGGCTGAATTCAGGCTGCCAAAGAAGAATCCGGGCCCGTCGACCGACGGTGACCCGGATTCCAAAAACGCCGATAATGACCGGTTAGACCAGACACTCCGCGATCTGCACCGCGTTCAGTGCCGCCCCCTTGAGGAGTTGGTCACCCACCACCCAGAAAGACAGGCCGTTGTCCAGCGCACAGTCCAGACGGAGACGTCCGACCGCGCAGTTGTCACGCCCGGCGATGTCGAGGGCCAGAGGATACTTTTTGTTGGCCGGATCATCGATCACGTCCAGGCCGGGCGCCTTCGAGAGCACCTCACGGGCCTTCGCCAGATCCACGGGCTTCTCGAACTCGGCGCTGATGGAGATGCTGTGGGCGCGGAAGACCGGGATGCGGACGCAGGTGACCGAGGCACGAAAATCAGGATGATGCATGATTTTGCGACCCTCGTTCTCCATCTTCATCTCCTCCTTGGTGTAACCCGAATCCAGGAAGCTGTCGACGTGCGGGATGGCGTTGAAGGCGATCTGATGCGGGTAGACATGCGGCTCGGAGGCCAGCTTGGCGGCATCCCAGGCACGGTTTTCCGCCGCCCACTCACGGGACTGCTTCGCCAGCTCCTCGATGGCCTGGGCTCCCGTGCCGGACACGGCCTGGTAGCTGGAGGCGAAGATGCGCTTCACGCCAAAGGCCTGATGCAGCGGGTGCAGAGCCATCAGAGAAATGGCGGTCGTGCAGTTCGGATTGGCGATGATGCCCTGGTGCCCCTTCACGTCCGCGGCATTGATCTCCGGAACGACGAGCGGGACCTTCGGGTCCATGCGGAAGAAGGAGGAGTTGTCCACCACCACGGCACCGGCTTTCACCGCGTGCGGGGCGAACTCACGGGAGATGCCACCACCGGCGCTGAACAGGGCGATGTCCACACCGCCGAAGCTGTCCGGGGAGAGCTCCTGGATGGTCACGTCCTCACCTTTGAACTTCATCTTCTTTCCGGCGCTGCGGGCGCTGGCGAGAAGGGTGAGCTGGCCGACGGGGAAACCGCGCTGTTCGAGACAGCGCAGCATTTCCACCCCCACCGCTCCGGTGGCGCCGACGACCGCGACATGCTTGAGGTTGCTCATGGTCTTGTGTGGATGTGTTGCTTGTTAGGGTTGGTTAAAAAAGGGTGGGCAGATTAGGGGCGATCTCCTGGAATGCAAGAGCCTCGCTGCCCGGCGTTGGCTTCCTGCCAGGCGCCTTTACTGGAGGCGGCCTTCGTGGATCCGCAGCACCCGGCTCATTCGGGCCGCCTGGGCGGGATGGTGGGTGACCAGCACCAGGCTGACACCCGTGGTCTTCTGCAGTTCCAAAAGCAGGCTGGTGAGCGCTTCGGCATTCTTTTCATCGAGAGCCCCGGTCGGTTCATCCGCCAGGATGAGCCTGGGCTGGTTGATCAGGGCCCGCACGACGGCGACCCGCTGCCTCTCCCCCCCGGAAAGCTGCGCAGGCCGCCAGGAAAGACGGTCCTTCAGCCCGACCTGCTCCAGCAGCGCCTCGGCGCGGCCGCGGACCTCCACGGCACTTTCCTTGAGCGCCAGCGTCGGCAGCAGCACGTTTTCCAGGACCGTGCACTGCGGCATCAGGTGATGAAGCTGAAAGATGAACCCTATCTTCCGGCTGCGCAGCTCCGCCAGCCTTGCGGCCGTGCAGCCCGCAATGCTCTCCCCTTCGAGGAGATATTCACCGGAATCCGGCACATCCAGGGTGCCGATGATGTTCAACAGGGTGCTTTTTCCACAGCCCGAAGGCCCCACCACGGCCACGGACTCCCCGGCCTCAAGACTCAGGCTGACATCGTGAAGAACCGGCACGCTGATCTGGCTGCCGGGATCACGGTAGGATTTGCAAACGTTGGAAAGGTTCACCAGGGACATCATCGCCAGTTAAACGAGTCCGCCCCGCCTTTCATCCGCCAAAAACGACTTCCTGAGCTTTCCGGCCAGGTCTCGCCGCGCCGATGTGAACGGGAAACTTTCACCGGAAGGCCGGACGACTTGAGCTCGTGAACACTTGGGGCAAACAGGCGTCCCGCTCATCTCGCGGAGCGAGATGGTCACTTTGCTTCGCCTGTTCGACACGGGCCGGGTTCCCATCAGCACCTGCTAGAGCTTCTTCAGCAGACCTTGAAACAGGTCGCCCAGCCCCTCGCCACGCATGAGGTTCTTCAACAGGCGGTCGACCTTGGGCTTGATGGTCGGATTCGACAATGACCCTTCGGACTCGATGTCAACGCTCATCCGACAGGGCCTTGACCAGGCCACGGGCGATGGATTCCCCGGCCTTGGCCCCGGCGATGCCCTTCTGCAGGCGGTCCTGGAGGTCCTGGCCGCAGGACAGCCTCAGCTCGATCTCATGCTTGTCCGCCGCCGTGTTGACGTGGGACTTGCGCGCAATCACCACCTCGTAGTCCGGGAAGACAAAGCGCGTGTCCGCCAGCACGGAGAAGATGTTGGCGCGGAACACGCCCTCCAAAACCGCCGCCTCCTGCAGCTCGCCCCCCACCCTGACGGGGGTGAGATCGATGCCGTAATCCTGAAGGGTCTTCATTTCCTTGCCGGCGGCGTCGGCCATGGTGATGTGCCCGGCGATGACCGACCCCTTGGCAAGGGTCAGCTTCAGCACGGTGCGCGGCACCAGCGTGCGGCTGACGGGATCCACCGGTGTGATCGTGCCCTTTCCGGACAGCTTCAGGTCGGCCAGCGTGGCCTGCTGCCTGGCGCCGGCAATCCGGGCCTCGCCGACAACCCGCACGGCGGCGTCCATGCTGACAAGCATTTTGTTATGCTGCGCCAGGTTGCGCATGTCGATGTCGATCTCGTCCAGGCTGAAATTCAGCCCGGTCACCAGCACCGTGGTCCTGGCGTTTTGAATGGTCAGGCTGCCGTCCTCGATGGCGGCCTTGTTCACGGAAAAGGCGAAGCCCTCCAGCCCTCCGCCCTGCGCTTCCTCCTCCGCCTTTTGAGACGCCGCGCCCCCGCTCTCCCCGGGAGCCTTCACCGGCCCGGGCTTGGGTGCGTCCTGCCCGGGCTTCTTGAACAGAGGCTCCAGGGTGCTTCGCCCGTTTTCATGAATCGATTCCGTGATCACCGGCGACACCAGCCGGAGCTGCTCGACGAACAACCGGCGGCTCATGAGATCCTCGAGCTTCACCGCCAGTGAGATTTCAGGGATGAGGATCGGCGCAGCCCCCTCCTTCAACGGCGTCCGGTCACCGGGTTCCTTCTCCACCTCGGCGTCACGCGGTGCCATCTTGAAGCCCTTGAACACCAGGCGTGCCGGACTGGAAAACAAACTCAGGCTCGCGTCCGCGATCTCCACCCGGCAGTTCAGCTGGCGCTCGATCTGCGTCACCCAGGTCTCCGGCCCCATTTTACGCATCACCCACCAGGAAAAGGCGCCGATGCCAATCCCCACGACAAGACCAACCGTGACCAGGGCGATGAGCGCTAAGCGAAGGATTTTCTGCATGCCTTCATGCTAGTTTGCACGGCCCCCGGGGCAACGCTGAATTGCAGTCAAAGAGCAAGCTCCATCTGGCCGCCCGTCTGCGGCCGGCGAAAATGCACGCCGCTCACCTGCGGCCTCCGATGCAGAAGGCCGGCGCGTTTGAGTGAGACCTTGAACAGCTGCTCGACCTGCCCGGCCCAGACTCCCTCGCCCTTCAGGCGCTTGCCAAACTCCTTGTGTGACAAGGTCGGCCCCTGCGTCTCCTCGATCCGCCCCAGCACCTTGCCCTTCATGCCGGGGAAGTGCTCCTCCAGCCAGAGGGCGAAGATTTCCTTCACGCTGAACGGCAGCCGCACCACGGTGTAACCGGCAAACTGCGCCCCCGCCGCCCTCGCAGCTTCAATGATCGCCGGAATCTCGCTGTCGTTGAGCCCGGGGATGATCGGCGCCACGGACACCCCCACGGGCACACCGCCCGCCGACAGCTCGCGGATGGCCTGCAGCCGCATCTCCGGCGAGGACGCCCTCGGCTCCAGCTTCCGGGCCAGGCTCGAATCCAGGCTGGTGATGGAGATGTACGCAGCGGTGGCCTGAAACCGCGCCAGCTCGGCCAGAGCATCGATGTCCCGGGTGATGAGGTGATTCTTCGTGATCAGCACCACCGGATGCCGGCACTCCGCCAGCACCTCCAGGCAGCCGCGGGTGATCCGCAGCTTCTTCTCCAAAGGCTGGTAGGGGTCGGTGACGCCGCTCAGCGACAGGCTTTCGGGAACATAACGTTCATTCGCCAGTTCGGCGCGAAGCAGCGCCGGGGCGTCCTCCTTCACCATGATCCGGCTTTCAAAATCGACTCCGGCGGAGAAGCCCAGCCATTCGTGGGTCGGCCGCGCATAACAATAAGCGCAGCCATGCTCGCAGCCCCGGTAAGGATTCAGGCTGGCGCCGAAAGGCAGGTCCGGGCTGTTGTGGCGCGAGATGACTGAACTCGAATGGTCCCGGAACAGCTTGGTCACCACCCTGGGCGGCTCCTCACCTTCATCATAACTGACCTGGATCTCGGAAAACCGCTGCTCCGTGTTCAGAGCAGCCCCGCGTCCATGCGGACGCATGCCAGGAAGACTCGTGGTGTTCGGCTTCGACATCCGGGCATCCTAAGATTGAAAATCGAAACTCGAATTCACAAATCCGAATTCACCGACCAAACCGGACATCGCTCAACCAACCTTTGGATTTCGAGCTTCGGATTTCGGATTTCGAGCTTCTATTTTCGGCTTCACTTTCAAGCCGTCGCCCTTGCCATCCAGGGCATCGGCAGGGTCGAGCGCAGCCGCGCCTCAACGTTGAAGGCGCACAGGAGAGCGAGACTAAACCCGACATCGCTGAACAAGGAGTTGCGCAAAAAGGTCCAGCTCGGCGGATACTGCGGCAGTCCGGTCGTCTGCGCCTGGAGCCAGCCGGTCAAGCTTTTCACGTAGGCAGGTTCGACCAGCCAGGCCGCCGTGTTGGTCGCGACATAAAACACCAGGCTGCAGGTCACCACGCCTACCAGGGCGCCAGCCACGGAGAGCGTTCCACGCTGACGGGAGGCCAGGAAGGAGGCGATGCCATACATGCCGTAGATCGCCAGGCTTTCAGGATCCAGGGCCTGCCCGACGCCCAGGGCGGCCAGGTTCACTCCCAGCATCGCCACCGGCCAGACCCACCAGGACAGCGCCCTCGGCATCACCAGAGTGCCCGTGAACGCCAGCGCCATCCAGGGCGAAAAGTTCGGCAGCAAGTTCATGCCCGGCGACACCAGCTTGAACCAGCGCAGCACAAGCGCGGCGGAGATCAGGGCAAGGGGCAGCCAGAGAAGGGCGATGGATTGGCGGGAACGGGACATGGCGACGAGAATACAAAACCTTACGCCCCGCGCAACCCCGGCAGACAGGTTCCTGGCACCTTCCGCGAACCTGCAAAACACAGGCGTTTTTTCTTGAGCCAGCCTGCTTTGTCAGGGACGGTGCAGGAATGTCCGCCGACCATGAAAGCACCGAAAAGCACATCCACTGGGGCCAGCGCAGCTCCAGGATGCTGGTGTCCCTGGCCTGCCTCTTCATCGTGCTCGCGGGCATGAAGACGGCGGCTGGCGTGCTGGTGCCCGTCGTTTACGCCTTCTTCCTCGCCGTCCTCAGCTTTCCGCTGCTGCGCTGGCTCATCCGCAAGCGCGTCCCCGCCGTCCTCGCCCTCGGCATGACCTTGCTGGTCAACCTCGGCGTGCTCGCAGGCATCATCACCCTGGCCGTCCGCCTGCTGATGAGCTTCAACCGTGACCTGCCCCGCTACATCCGCGGCCTGCAGACCTACATGAACGAATTTGCCGGCTGGCTCCAGGACAACGGTGTCGCCGAGGCCAAGTCGACCATCGACACCCTCTTCGAATGGAACCAGCTCATCAGCTACGTCACCCAGCAGGACGTGGTCACACGCATCGGCTCCATGCTCGGCAGCACCTTCGGCACCGTGGCCAACTTCCTGGTCGGCTTCATCATGGTCCTGATCCTCATGATGTTCATCCTCATGGAGGCCCAGGGCACGGAGCGCCGCCTCGTCGCGGTTCGTCAGGCAGGAGGCCCGGATTTCAGCGGACTGCTGCGCAGCGCCACCGACATCCAAAAGTATCTCGGCGTGAAGACTCTCATCAGCGCTCTCACCGGAGCCCTGGCCGGCGTCTGGTGCTGGTTCTTTGACCTCCAGTATCCCCTGCTCTGGGCCATCGTCGCCTTCGTCTTCAACTACATCCCCGCCGTCGGCTCCAGCGCCGCCAGCATTCCCGCCGTCGTCGAAGCCCTGGTCCAGCACGGCGCGGGAACCGCCGTCGGCGTGGCCATCGGCTACGGCCTGGTCAACTTCGGCCTCGACAACTTTGTCCAGCCCCAGCTGCTCGGCCGCCGCTTCGGCATCTCCGCCCTGGTCGTGGTGCTGTCCGTGATCTTCTGGGGCTGGCTCTGGGGCCCCCTCGGCATGTTCATGGCCGTGCCCCTCACCATGGTCATCAAGGTGCTGCTCGACAACAACGAGGAGTTCCGCTGGATCTCCGTCGCCATGGCCCAGAAAAAGATCCGCCGGGGCGAGGTCGAGGTCGTTGGTTATGACCTCGCCGACGAGGAACTTCTCGGCGCCGGAGCCAGCACGGAAACTCCCGGGAGGCAGTAAATCCAACCTCGTTCCGCAGGGGGGGCCCAGGGGGAATCACAGGACACAACCTGGGATCGATGTTGGAATGACCAAGGACCAGGAAGCCAATGACCCATGAAGCGCCCAGGTCCCAATGACGAAAGCCGTCGCCACCCATGAGGGCCTGAGCTGGATCTTCTCGCCTTGGCACATTCCCTGGTCATTGAAACCCGGGCATTGATCATTGCCTCTTTCCATCCTCGCGAACTTCCCCCCAGAGCCCTCTACTCCATGAACGATTCAACAAGCCCCCCAGGCCCGGAAGTGCCTCACACCGCCCGTTTGACAAACCCGGCAACCCAGCCCTTACTCGACCATCGCATCGCGATGCGGGTGTAGTTCAATGGTAGAACACGAGCTTCCCAAGCTTGATACGTGGGTTCGATTCCCATCACCCGCTCCACATAAACAATCAGCGTGCGAAAGCTACTTTTTGAACTTCATCATCGTTCGCGCACAACGGCTCTTGATGAGTTCAGCAACGGCAAGCGTCACGGGATGATCGTTCTTGGGACCGTCGAGCGCGGCAAGAACGGCTTCGGCAAACTGGGGAACCCGTTGCTTGACCAGCGCCTTTGAGAGGCCTGCTTCTTCCGCCAGCTTTTCAAAATGCTGCGGCTGCACGCTGTCGGAGGCATATTCACCGCCGATTTTCATCGCCATCTTTTTGGCGAGTTCCGGGTAATAGACCGTGCTCAACAAGTCGTAGAGCGGCGCCAGATGCGTCGCTCGCCCCTGCGCTGTCCCCCTCGTGTAAAGCAGCGAGAAATTCTTCCCGTGTGCATCGTGGTTGCCGATCAGGAAGTTAAAAATGACGGCATCAAGCAGCCCTTGCAGGTCACGAACCGGAGTGGTCGAAACCTCACGCAGAAGCTCAAAGCATTGTTTCAGCGAAGGCCCGCCTTCGTTCTGATACTTGTTTTCAGGGACGATGTTGAGAGCCTGACAGAAGTCTTCCTGATGCTCGCGTTGCCGCTTGCTTTGACCTTCTGGAGAAGGCTGCGACAGCTTGCGGTCATAGCGTTCGACCAGCAGATAGTCGATGCCATCCACATTCCCGATTTCGGCCTTTGCCACGTTCAGGCCAATGGCCGCCGCCAGCTTCATGCAATAGGCTTCATTGAACACCAGTCCTTCAAAGTGCTCGATGGCTGGTTTGAGAATGTGGGTGCTGGGCGCACCCCCAAGCGGGACTGAAATCAGCCCGTCGGCTACATGCACGGCAATTTTATCCTGCGCACCGGCCAGCGATAACCGGATGCCTTCTTCTCCCGCCATCAGCGGGCGACGTGGCAGTTCACGAAGAGTTTTTGCCAGCTCCGCGCTGCTCAGATGGCGATAGTGATCCTCTCGCTTGGGGAGGCTTTCTCCCGTTGGAATGAAGGTGATCGCGCCTGCGCACTCACCTCCGATTTGCTCAAGCATGGCAAAATCGTTTTTGCCGCTGATGCCAAGATTCTTGGCGATCATCACACGCTTGCTCTCTTCGGGCAGAATACCCGCAAAGAAGCCCCGGCATTCATTGCGGCTGAACCGCTCGCGCTTCAAGGGCAGCGAATGCGAGAGAGGTATGGCCCCTGAAGCCAGCCAGCTTTCGGCATACTCGAAACCCAACTGGCCGTGCTCATCCTGAATCAGATGCCCCGCCAGATGATGGTGCAGGTAAACGTCGAGAGTGCGCGTCATGGGCGGGGTTCCTTTCCTGAGGGCGTTTGGCCGGTTCCTCCCGCTGGCGGGTTGTCGGTCCAGGGCGCAATCAATGTCATCGTGATGCCGAGTGTATTGAGGACGGTAAGCACCTTGCCGATCTGGCAGGTGGCTTTTCCCTTCTCCAGGTCAATGATGAAGCGAAGACCTGTCCCGGAAGTCATGGCGAGTTCCTTTTGAGTCACGCCTTGCCCTTTGCGGGAAGTGCGAACCATCTCGCCGATCTGTTCTGGAGTGTATTTCATGGCTGCCCCTTGAATGTTACCGAGCGGTAATAATACCACATCAAAGAGGTTGATTCAATCAAATAATTCCCGCTCGGGAACTTGGAGTCTTGAACTCAGGCATACAGCCTTAAATGTTCCCGAACGGGAATATTTTACTCTCTTGAGCCTGAATGGCCTGAGTCTCAGTTCCTGGCCTGCTTTATCCAAGCAGCGGGCACTCAGCTGCGGTCCTTGGTCGCATCCCACTGTTCGAGCCGTCCGCACCACTCAGGATTCATGCCAGTCAGGTTCCAGGACGCGCCAGTTCATCGGTGATTCAAAAAGAAGGAGGAGTTACGGTGTCCTCATCCCTTTCTCACCTGAGCTTGTCCAGAGGAATCACCGCCATTTCGGCGCTGTTGAGGTTGCCGCGACGACCGCCGTTGTTGGAGAAGCCGACGTAGAGCCTGCCCTCATGCTCGGTGGCACAGGGATAGCTCAGCGAGGCCTTCGGGTTCGACTCACCGGGGCCGTTGTGCTCGGCATGGCGGATGACGAAAACCTTGCTGAGAACATCCCTGCCCGGCTCACTGATCGCAAGGGTGAGCGGGGCGCGACGGCCGCCGTTGTTCGCGGCATTCGTGCACACCAGATAGCGACGACCATCGCTGAGCACGCCGGCCGCCGGCTTGCTGGTGGTCATGGGCAGGTTGCTTTCGCCCATCGGCGTCCAGGTCCGGCCAAAATCCCCGCTCTTCGAAATCAGGGCGAGCGGCTTGCCTCCGTAACGGGCGATGTTCAGCACGTTCGGGCCGTCCACAAGAATCGATGACTCCCCCCAGAGCCGGATGCCTTCATGAACCGGAATGCCGACAAAATCCCACTTCGTGAAGTCATCGCCATGACTGATCGCGACCGCCGCAGGAAAGACGCCGCTGTTCGAGTAAGGTCCTGCGCTGATGCCGGCCATGATCCAGTTCCCATCTCTCATCTTCACCGGCTGGTTGAGCGCCCAGAATCCATTCTCAATCACCACGCCGTGCTTCACCCATCGCCCGCTGGTCTCGTCGAGCGAGTAGGCACGCGTGTGAATGCGTTCCATGTGGTTGTAATAGGCCCCGTGAAAGGCCCAGAGCTTTCCGCCATGTGAGAGGAACACGCCGTGGCTCACCGCGAGGTCCTTTTCCTCACCTGCGTCGATGGCACTCAGTTCACCCCACGTTCTCCCGCCATCCTCACTCACACGATACTGCGCCTCCTCGGTCACCGTGTTCTCATCGCCCTTGTTGTGACCGATGGACGCGTAGAGCCTGCCCTTGTGCCAGCAAAGACCGACGCCATGAAGGAAGGTGTAGCCGTCCGCGTCCTTGTCCCACTTCTTGATGACCTGAAACTCCACGCCCTCCAGCACCGGCAGGTCCTTCGCCTCCGCCAGCTTTTGCGAATCATCCCATAAGGGGAAATCCGCCGTCTTCGGCTTCGGCAGATCATGTCGGGCCATCACTGGCTGATAGGCCGAGGCGATTTCTTCAGCACTCAGCGCCCGGGACTCAATGCGAAGGTCATCCAGCGCACCGGCAAAGGCCTGGCGAACGTGTCTGTCGTCAAAAATGCCCCCCAGCGTGACCGGGGCCTGGGTCGGCAGGACAGCTTGTTTCAACTTCACCTCGCCGGCCTGCCTCCCGTTCAAATAGAGCTTTGCCCGCCCCGAATCCACCACCAAGGCCACATGATGCCACGAACCTGCCTTCAGTTTCTCCGAGCACGCCACGGTGGCCCAACCGCCTTGATGCAGATAAGCCTTCAAACGTCCATCCGGTTCCATGAGCAGACCCCACTGCCGCTCATTCCGCGAGTAGCGGTTCTTGCCCACCAGCATCTGCTGCCCACCCTCCAGCACATAGGGGTTGAACCAAAGCGACACCGTGAATGCCCCGCTCGTGAGCCCCGCACTGTTCTTGATCTCCAGCAGCGAGCTGCCATCGAGAACAAGGCTTCCCCCTACCGCACCGGAGGCCGGTTTGACCGAACCTCGCACGACCAGGGATTCATCAACACCGTCCAAGGACCACGGGGAGGCCTGAAGGGCTGAAGTGAGAAGCAGAAGGCAGGACAGCGCAGATTTCATGAGGTCAAAGCGGAACAAACAACAAGACGAGATATTCAGAATCATCCAGACAACTTCAACGCGGCTCAGGCTTCGCTTTAACCAGCTTCAGCACATTCCCGAGCCTTTGCCTTCTTACGCTTCTCTCATGGCTCGATTTCGCCCAGGCTGCTCACAATGAAGCTGGATGACTCAGGCACGTTGTCCCATCGCTTTCAGCTTCTCCAGGCTTTCGCTCCAGGTGACTCCATGCGGAAGCCGCTTCGACAACGCGGCAAGGGCGGCCGTGACGCCGGCCGCCTCCCCCATGGCCACGGCATTGCCGGTGACGCGATAACTGGAGTGCGCGATGAAATCGCCGCTGATGCACCTGCCGGCCATCATGAGTCCGTCCACATCCTTCGCGATCAAGGCGCGCAGCGGAATGTCGTAGGGCTTCATGTCAATCGGCTTGGGCATGATGGAGTGCTTCTTGTTGTGATCGGCGCTCAGGGCATGCACATCGATGCCAAACGTCACCCGGGTGACGGCGTCGTCATGCCGCGCGCCTTTCGCGAGGTCGTCCTGAAGAACCGTGTAGCGACCCTTGATGCGGCGGCCGTCACGCACGCCGATCTGCTCGGCGGTGGCGACGATTTGAATGCCCTCCCAGGGCCCGCCAAGCTGACGCAGGTTGGCCACCATCTTGTTCATCTCCGCACGCGCCCGCACGGTGGCGGCGGTGATCTCGGCGGCATCCCAGGCCTTGATGCCATATTCGTGGTTCATCATCGCAAAGATCAGATTGTCCCGCACATGCCACATCGTCGGACTGGCATAACTCGGAAAATGACCGGTGCTGACAAGCACGTCCTTGATGCGTTTCTTCTTCTCGCCGTCGGTGTTTTCACCCTTCTTCGGCGTGCCGAAACGAATGAACTCACGCAGGGACTCGGCGTCCTTCACGACGAGCAGGGCGTTCAGCGACATCGGCTGGCAGGGACAGTCCTCGGCCATGCCCGTTTCAAAGGCGCAGCCCGCCTGAAATCCCAGATCACCATCCCCCGTCGTGTCGATGAACACGGGCGCCTTCCAGGCCTGGCGTCCTGATTTGGACTCCGTGACAATCGTGGTGAGTCGGTCACCCTCCTTGAAGGCTGCGCAGACCTTCGTGTGATATTGGAATTTCACGCCAGCATCCAAGCACAGCTCCTCCAGCAGAAGCTTGAGCGCTTCAGGATCGTAACAGAAGCGGCTCGTGCTGGTGGATTTGGCCCGCGCATCGCGGGCGTCGAGCTTGTCGCGCAATTCCTTGGCAAAACCCGGCTTGTTGAAATCGAGGAAGTAGCCGAGCAGGCCCGCCGTCCAGACGCCACCCAGGCAGCCACGCCATTCGAACAAACGCACCTTGGCCCCGGCTCGGGCCGCCGTGATGGCGGCGGTCACTCCGGCGGGACCAGCCCCGCAGACAATGACATCCGCATCCGCCGTGAGGGGGATGTCACGGGCGGGTTCGCTGAAGGCCCCCGGATTCACGGCGGGCGCAGCAGCAGCCAGGCCTGTCTGACTCACCGCACCTCCAGCCAGGGTGGCGGAGATGAAATGACGGCGCGAAACAGAGACGGAGGAGGAAGGCATGAATCGAACACGAAGGCCGCCGCCCTCGGCTTTCAGCAAATGCGGCATGAGGATCAAGGCGGCCAGTAGGAAGGCCTTGGCCTGCCCGTTCAGGCCAGCGCCTCATACGCCAGGAGCGACGGCTCCATCGACCTCAGCGCGCCCGCCCAGAAGTCGGGGCTGGTAAGATCTTCGCCCAGCGTGCGGCGGACCACCTCTTCGCAGGTTGCGGAGCCGGTGAGCTGGAGGAAGGCCTCATAGCGCGGCAGGAATCCCGCCCCCTCCTCCTTGAACCTGGCAAAGAGGGCCTGGCTGAGGAGATAACCAAAAACGTAGGGAAAGTTGTAGAAGCTGATGCCGCTGATGAAGAAATGCATCTTCGAGGCCCAGAACATCGGATCGGCACCGTCATCCAGCAGGGTGTCCCCATAAAGCCTGCGCTGCGCGTCCGTCATCAGTTCAGCCAGCCGGGCGACACCGACCTCACCCGAGGCGCGTTCGGTGTAAAAGGCCTTCTCAAACTCATAACGCATGGGGATGTTGATCAGGTAGGCATGGGCCCGGAGCATCTCCTGGTCGAGCAGGTGGGCTTTCGTCGCAGCCGTGATTCCCGGATCGTTCATCAGGCCGGACAGCAGGATCATCTCACCAAAGTTTGAGGCTGTCTCGGCAAGCGTCATCGGGTAGTTCGAGGCGAGGGACCGAGCCGGGCGCAGCACGCAGGAATGCCAGGCATGGCCGACTTCGTGAGCCAGCGTGACCATGTCATGAACCGTGCGGTGGAAGGTCATGTAGACTCGTTCCTCGCGCCTCAGGGGCGAACCCGTGCAGAAAGCACCAGGGCGCTTGCCGGAGCGTGGCTCGGATTCGATCCAGCGGTCCTCCAGCATGCGGCGGAAATAATGTCCCAGATTTGGATAGGCCGCGCTGAAGGCCTGGTCCACCGTCCGGCAGGCCTCGTTCCAGGTGAGGGGCTTTTCGTCGGGCGCGGCGACCTGGGGGGCCTCCAGGTCAAAGAAATGCAGGGCTGGCGTGCCCTGGAGCTTCGCCGCCTTGCGCAGGGCCCGGCGCGGCAGTTCGATGTTCGCATGGATCGCCTCCAGCATGGCGTCGAGCGATCTCCGGCTCATGGCGCCGTCAAAGAGCGGCGTGTCGAGGAAGTGCGGCAGCGACCTGCGTCCATACAGGCTCAGCCGGGTGCCGGCGATGCCGTTGAGGGCTGCGGCCAGCGTCACGGAATGTTCGTTCCAGGGCTTCTGGCCGTCGTGAAACGCCGCCTCGCGCAATCGGCGGTCCGGTTCGGACATCAGCGCGCGGCGGCGCGACATCGGCACGGTTTCACGATGCCCGTCGGGGAAGGTCATTTCAAATTCCATCCGGCCCGTGAGCGTGTCATAAAGCCGGCCCCAGGCATGCAGGCCGTTGACGTTCAGATCGGCGGCCAGGGCCTCCATCTCCGAACTCATCTGATGCCGGCCTTCGTGGCGAAGCCGCTTCACGGCATGAGCGGCATCCTTCAGCGAGGCATCCAGCAGCAGGGCTTCGAAATCCGCGTCGTTCAGGGCTGCAAGGGCGGCGCGCAACGGGGCGAGCAGCTTGGAGTATTCGGCCTCGACCGTCGACATCCAGGCTTCGTCGGCCTTCACGGATTCATCATTGGCATCATCCGCCGAAAGACAGCCCAGGTAGGCCGAAAGATGGCCGAGACGATCCCCCAACGCCTCGACCTCCAGCACTGCCCTCGCCACTTCCTGGAGGTCGCCACGAAGAGATGCCAGGCGAGGTTTCAACGCCTCCACATCGCGCACGAGCGCCGCCTTGAACTCGACATAATCAGGCCCGCCAAAGCGGGAGAACCAGGATTCAAGGGTCCAACGATCAGAATAATCAGATGCCATGCCAGTTCTTTTAGAAGAAAGCCGCCGGGCCGCAAGCCTCGTGAATCCCGATCACCCTGCTTCTTGCCATCCACGGTCCTTCCGTGCTACAAACAGGCATGAAAGGCCGATGGGTGCTGCGGACTCTAGCCGCCGGAGCCGTGCTCTGGCTGATCTGGCGTTGCTGGAAGCTCATGGGCGACGATCCCATCCTGCTGCTGATCTTCTTCCTGTTTGCGGGCGCAGGCGGCGGATTGTTTTTCGTGAAGGTCGTGTTGCCCAGGCTGGCCGACGCCATCGGCACCTCCATCTTCCTTTCCGGAGAACGCCTCAGCTCCGAAGAGCCAACGGGCAAGGAGGAGACCTCCGAAGACGACGCAGGAAAAGCCGATGTCGCCGGGGAAGCCCCGTCCGCGTCGCAAAATGACGAGTGATGGAAACCCCCGCCTCACCTGAATTGATTCCCTCCCACTGGCAGCGGCTGGGATCAGGTATCGACCGAGTCGGACGAAAACGTCCTCTGCTGGTGCTGGCCCTGGCTGCCGTGGCGGGCATTCTGATGGCAGATCAACCCCGCGCGGCCTCCGGCTTTGAGGCCTGCGCCTTGGCGGCAGCGGCGGTGCTCATGGCCATGAAGCGCAACAACCGGATCGCCGCCTGCCTGCTCACCACGCTTTTCTTCATGCTCCATCATGCCGGGCAGGTTCGTCAGACCCGGCAGAACCCCGTGCGCCAGCATCTGCTGGATCATCAGGGTGAGGAAACCTTTGCCGAGTTGCGTGGCACGCTGCATCCCTTTCAAAGCGGCACCAGCCTGGATCCCTCACGTGCTCTTTGTTCGATGGCGGAAGTGCGCTGGAATCAGGCGGCGGGCTGGCAGTCTGTGACGGCCGGAGTCCAGGTTTTTCTGCCCCGGGGCTTTGTCCTGAAGCAGCCCGGAACCTACGAGCTGGCAGGCCGTTTAACCCTGCCGCGCCAGGCCATGAATCCCGGGGAGTTTGACGAGGCCGAACATGGATTGCGAGAAGGCTGGGTGGCCGTGCTGCAGGCGGATGCGGCCAGGCTCAGGCAGGTACAAAAATGGGCGCCTGGCTTTCATCTGCAAAGACTGGCCGAATCCTCACGGCAGTGGATGAGCCAGGCCATCGCCCTGGGCCTGGAGGACAGGCCGGAGGAGCTTTCCGTGCTGCTGGCCATGGCCCTGGGCGCTTCCGGCGAAGCGGGCAAGGAAATCGAGGACGCCTTCCGCAACAGCGGCACGCTGCATGTGTTCGCCGTCAGCGGACTGCATGTCGTCATGCTGGCGGGCGTGGCCGCACTGGTTTTGCAATGCCTGGGGGTCGGACGTTCACGCAGCATCCCCGCCATCGTGTTCATCGTCTTCGCCTACGCCTTCATCACGGGATGGCGACCCTCCGCCGCGCGCGCCGCCTTCATGATTGCCATCGTGCTGGCAGGCATCCGCTGGAATCGGCGTGGCGAGCTTCAAAACAGCCTGGGCCTGGCGGCGCTGGTGCTGCTGGCCGCCGACACGCAGCAGTTGTTCCAGCCGGGATTTCAACTTTCGTTCGGCGTGCTCTGGGCCATCGCCGCGCTCGCCACGCCGCTCATGCAGAAGCTGCGCGGCTGGACAGAGCTGGATCCTTTCCTGCCTCCAAGCCTGGCCTCATTACCCGCCATTCTGAGGCGCGGGTTCCGGCGTCAGGCGGCCGGCCTTTCCTGCACCTCCGCCGCCGCCTGGATCGGCAGCCTGCCTCTCACCTTCGGCCACTTCCGAACCCTCGCCCCGGTAGCCGTGCTGGCCAACATGATCGTGGTGCCGCTCTCGGGCCTCAGCCTGGGTGTGTCCTGCCTGAGCCTGCTCGCGGCGGCCTTCGGTTTCCACACGCTCCAATGCGGCGCCAACCTGCTCAATGCCTGGCTGGCCGCCGCCATGATGAGCTCCGCCGCCTGGTTCGCCTCCCTGCCCGGCAGTTCCTTCACGCTCGACCTGCGCCTTGAGAAGCAAGCCCCGGCATGCCTCCGCGTCCTCCAGCTTCCGAACGGTGGGGCTGCAACGCACCTGAAGGTTGGAGATGCACACTGGCTCATCGACTGCGGCAACGAGCGTGCCTGGCGCAGGATCGTCGAGCCCGCGCTTCGTCACGATGGCGTCAACCAACTGCGTGGCATCCTGCTCACCCATGCCGACAGCGCCCATGCCGGCGCGGCTCCTCTGGCCTTCCAGAAAGGCAGCCCACGCATTTACACCAGCGTCCTGGAGCCCTGGCGTCGCGACAGCAGGCGCAGTTCCCTGCGGGCTCTTTCCAGCCTCATCCCCGTGGACAGCCTGCACTGGCACCGGCAACAGGTCGGCGACGTGCTCAAGATCAGCCCGTCAGCCCACATCGAGGTCCTGCATCCCATGTCGCACGACCTTCAGGACAAGGGCGATGACCGCGCCCTGGTGCTGCTGCTGCACCTCGACGGCCTGCGCGTGCTGATGCTCTCCGATGCGGGTCACGCCACCTTCACCCGGCTGCTGCAGCGCCATCCCGGACTGCGCTGCGACATCCTGGTGCGAGGCCAGCACCGCAGCGACCGGGAAGGCCTGGATGAACTGCTTCGTGTCACGCGGCCCCGGGCCGTCATCAGCACCAGCGACTCACGTTCCATCGAGGAAAGGCTGCCTGACTCCCTGAAGCAGGACTGCGCCGCCCTTGGCATCCCCTTGATCAACCTGGAAACCGCCGGCTGCACCCGCATCGACATCACTGAAAAGGACGCAAGGCTGAGCTTTTTCCATGAGCCTGGCGAGATCGCCCTGCCTCGGCTTCCGTGATTCCCGGCTGAAACGATGCTTGAAAACACCTGCAAAACCGCTCGTTTGCAGCTTCCCATCCCCATGATGACCTCCAGACTCCTGATTCTCCTCGCCCTTGCCGGAAGCACCGCCTTCGCCGCCGACGACAAGCCCTCGCCCATTGGTTATACCGACACGCCCGTCATTCCGGGCAGCAAGTGGAAGGTGCATGACATCGACCGTCCTCGTCCGGTCGCCGTCGCCCCCGGCGCCAAGCCCGGCGGCGCGCCCTCCGATGCCGTGGTGCTTTTCGACGGCACCAGCACGGACGCCTTCCAGTCCAAGAAGAAGGACGCCAAGGGCAAGCCGACCAACGAATGGGCCCCCTGTCCCTGGAAGGTCGAGAACGGCGAACTGCTGGTGGACGGCGGCGACTGCTGGACCAAGCAGGAGTTCGCGAGCTGCCAGTTCCACATCGAGTGGAAGAGCGAGCCCAACACCAAGGGCAACTCCCAGAAGAAGGGCAACGCCGGCGTCTTCTTCATGGATCTCTACGAGTCCCAGATCCTCGACACCTGGAACAACCCCACTTATGCCGATGGCATGGTCGGCGCCATCTATGGTCAGACCCCGCCGATGGCGAACGCCGTCCGGCCCGCTGGCGAATGGCAGACCTACGACATCGTCTTCACTGCCCCGAAGCTTGACGGCGACAAGGTGGTTGAACCCGCCTACATCACCACCTTCGTGAACGGCATCTGCGTGCAGAACCACACCAAGATCATGGGACCCACGAAGCACAAGAACATCACGGACTACAGCGGCAGCTTCCCAGCCGCAGGCCGCATCCGCCTCCAGGATCACAAAAACGAGCCCCCGGTGCGTTTCCGCAACATCTGGATCCGCCCCCTGCCCTGATCCGATTCTAAGCTCCCTCAAAAACCCCGCATGGCCCAGGGCTGTGCGGGGTTTCTTTTTTGGGACGATGCGACAGTCCTTCGCTCTGCGAGCTACGGAGGGCATTCTTCGCCTCCTGACGGCGGCGTGTTTCAGAGGGAAGTTGAGCGCAGTCGCTTTTTGGCAAACGCAATTCCCGAACCCGTTTTGAGATAACGCTCAAAAGCCAGCGCCTGATTCCGTTCCGAAAAGGCAAGATATGTCTCCAGGGTCCAGGGCAGATGTCTTTTCGTGTGAACAGACTTGCCTGCGTTGTGGTCCCGCAATCGCTGTCGAAGATCCTCGGTGAATCCCGTATAGACCTGCCTGGGATCACCCTGGCTTCGAATCAGGTAAACGTAGTACATAGCAACTCAGCCACCAGAGGGCGTGCCATTCGAAGCCGAGGGGTGAACGGTGGTGCCCGTCCTTCGCTCTGCGAGCTTCGGAGGGCATTCTTCGCCTCCTGACGGCGGCGAAGAATGGCGGAAGAGGTGGGATTCGAACCCACGGTGGGGTTACCCCCACGCCTGATTTCGAGTCAGGTACCTTAAACCACTCAGCCACTCTTCCGTGCGACAAATCAGAAATGACATGCTAGCGGGACAAACGGCCTTGGCAAGGTGAGTATGGAGAGATTTTTCAGGACGGCCCCGCCTGCCCTGAACAACCACGCACCAGGATCATCTCACGCATTGACGAACCGCCTGAACTCCGGGGAGGATGGCCGCTCATGTTCATCCTGAAAAAACTGGCCATCTTTGCGACTCCCCTGGGCTTTTCCTGGCTGCTGCTGGGCGCCTGGCTAGTTTGGCGGATCTTCAGGCGGCAGATCAGGGGCCTTTTGCTGCCCGGCGCCTCCTGGCTTGTCCTCACGCTCTTCACCTGCACCCCGGTGACCTCCTGGCTCATGCGTGACCTGGAGGATCAATTTCCCAGAGTTGCATCGAAGGATGCCGCCAGCGCGGATGCCATCATCTGCCTGGGTGGAGGGGCCGAACCCTCCTTGAGCGAGCCCACGGGCGCGGGTTTCAACGGCGGCGCGGACCGCCTGACGACCTCACTGGCGCTGCTCGGGGCCGGCAAGGCCCGTGCGCTGATCATCGCGGGAGGTGATTACAAGGACAAAACCCGGCGTTACTCGGAGGCAGATGCCGTGGTGGGCTGGCTGAAGCAGGCCGTGAATCCCACGCAGGAGTTGATCAGCCTGGGCATATGCTCCGACACGCACGACGAGGCGTCGAAGGTCGCCGTCATCGCCCGTCAACGCGCCTGGAAGCAGCTGCTTCTGGTCACCTCCGCCTCCCACATGAAGCGCGCGCACGCCACCTTTGTGAAAGCGGGCCTGCAGGTGCATGCGGTGCCCTGTGATTACGTCTCCAGCTTCAACCGCATCGGCAGCGTCCGCTGGCTGCATCTGCCGGACTCGGACTCGCTGAGGTATTTCGAAGCCTGGATGCACGAGCGGTTAGGCCTGCTGCTGTATCGGCTGCGCGGCTGGATTTGAGCTGCTGCTCGATCAAACAGGCTCACGGCCGGTCGCCTCGATGAACTGCTGGCGCAGGATGCTGTAAGCCCGATGCGCCTCATCCAGGGCATGCTGGGCCTCCATCAACTGCCGCTCCAGAAGGCGGATCCGCTGCTGGACATGAGCCTCCGCCTCCCCGCGCTCCAGGTCCGGCCACTGGGCGCCGACCAGGGTGGTATGGGCGCTGCGGACATGATGCGGGCTGGCCTTGAAGAACGGCAGGTCGCCCAGACGTGACTCACCCGCGTCCGTGCAGTCGATGATCACCACGTTTTCGTCGATCTGTCCCGATGCCAGAAACTCCTGGATGGTGGCGACATTGGTCGGCCCGTAGAGGTACTGGTCCGGCATCTGGATGAGCCAGTCCATCTGCAGTTCCCTCACCATCGGCGCCCGGCGCCAGGTCTGCCTGCCATCGTTGGAAAGCTTGTCCATGGGGGAAATCTTCGCCTCGGCGGCCAGTTGAAGCAGGGCATCATGGGAAAGCGGGCCGTATTCCTCGTTCGTGGATGACTTGATGAGATGCCAGGTTGGGGCGGACATGGCTTCAGGCTAGCAAAGGACGCCTTGCGCTTGGAAGGATAAACTTCACGCTTGATCCAGGGTCGGGGCGCGGCTGAATCCAGGTCACACCTTCCCCGGCCAAACCCTGCTTTTCCTCATGTCACCCGACCGCGACCTTCTCCGCCTTGCCGCCCTTTCCTGCTTTGCCGCCGTGGCCCTCGGGGCCATGGGCGCCCATGGATCGGTGCATGACGTCCTGGCGGCCTCGGGCAGGCTCGAGTCCTGGGAGACGGGCGTGCGTTATCAACTGCCCCATTCGATGTTCCTCTACCTTCTCGCCCTGTTTCTGGGCAGCGCGGGCAAGGGCGTCAACCGTGGCTGGCACCTGCTTTTTTACGGCATGCTGCTGTTCAGCGGCTCGATCTATCTGCTGGCTTACTTCGGCTGGAAATGGCTCGGCCCGGTCACTCCTTTCGGAGGTCTGCTGCTGATGGCCGGCTGGCTGACCCTGGCCCTGTGCCGCTGGCAGAAGCCGCAGGCCTGAACGCGACCGACATCGGCTGGCCGCCCTTCATTTCGAGTTCATCAACGCCTCAATCTCATCCGCTTCGATCGGGATCGAGGCCATGAGATCGGTGTTGCGGTCGGGGCCGATGAGGATGTTGTTTTCAAGCCGGACGCCGAGGTTCTCCTCCCGGATGTAGATGCCGGGTTCGATGGTGAAGACCATGCCCGGCTGCACGGGCTTCCAGGTGTGACCGACGTCATGGACGTCAATGCCCAGGTGATGGCTGGTGCCGTGGGGGAAGTAGCGCTTGTAGAGCGGCTTCTCAGGATCCTGCTTCTCCACGGCATCGCGGTCGAGAAGGCCCAGGCCGATCAGCTCCGAGGTCATCAGGCGGCCCACCTCCTCCTGGTACTCGCGGATGATGACACCCGGACGCAGCATCTTCCTACACTCGTTGAAGACCCGCAGCACGGCGTCGTAAACCTGGCGCTGACGAGGGGTGAAGCGTCCGTTGACGGGAATCGTGCGGGTGAGGTCGGCGTTGTAGTTGCCGTAGTTCGCCGCCACGTCGAGCAGCAGCAGATCGCCGTCCTGGCACTGGCAGTGGTTGGTGATGTAATGCAGGACGCAGGCGTTGCCGCCCGTGGCGATGATGGGCGTGTAGGCGAACCCGCGCGCCCTCTGACGGATGAATTCATGAGCCAGCTCGGCCTCGACCTCGAACTCATGCACCCCGGGCTTCACAAACTTCAGGAGGCGGCGGAAGCCGTCCTCGGTGATGCGGATGGCCTCGCTCAGGGCCCGCAGTTCCAGCGGTTGCTTGATGCAGCGCAGGTCATGCATCAGGGGTGCCAGGCGGCGGCAGTCATGCAGGGGGTATTCGGTCTTGCAGCGACGGGTGAAACGCATCTCCCGGGTCTCGGTCGGGATCGTGGCGCGTGGATGCTCGTTGGAATTGAGATACACGGCGTCGCACTGGCACATGAGCAGGCGGAACTGCGCCTCAAAGTCCGTCAGCCAGTGGACTCGCTGGATGCCGGAACGCTCCGCAGCCTGCTCCTTGGTGAGCTTCTCCCCCTCCCAGATGGCGATGAGCTCGCTGGTTTCCCGAACAAAAAGCATCTCACGCTGCTTCGGGTCCGGCGCGTCGGGAAAGAGCATGAGGATGGTCTCCTCCTGGTCAATGCCGCTCAGATGGAAGAGATCGCTGTTCTGGACGAAGCCCATGCTGCCGTCGGCGTTGGTCGGCAGCACGTCGTTGGCGTGCAGGATGACCAGCGAGCGGGGCGGCAGCAGGCTGTAGAGCCGCTGGCGGTTGGACAAGAAGAGTTCGGCAGGAAGGGGCTGGTAGCGCATCGTGCGCGCATTGGAGCCGGAAGGCCGCGTCACGCCAAGCGCGAATTCATCAGCACGGCCTCAAACTTCTCCGCCATCTTCGTCGCCGTGTACTCGGTCCGCACCCGGGTCATGCCGGAGGTGGTCAGGCGCTCGCGCTTCTGACCATCCAGAAGCAGCGACTCCAGGGCGTCGGCCAGGGATTTGGCATCCTCGGGCTCGCAGAGCACCCCGCCGCCCGTGTTTTCGATCAATTCGGGGAACGCGCCGTGTCTGGGTTGAACCACGGGGACACCGCTGGCCATTGCCTCGATGACATACAGGCCGAAGGCTTCGCCATAGGTGGCGGGCACCGAGAAGACCGTCAGGTTGCGGAAGAACTTCACCTTCTCGCTGAAGCTGACGTTGGGATGCCATTCGACCCGTTCCAGCAGCCCGGCCTCGGCCAGCTTGCGATGCAGTCCGGCCAGGTATTTGTCATCCGAGGAAGTTCTGGCCCCGCCGACCTTGAGCTTGAGCCTCGGCAAAGTGCCGCGACGAGCCAGGTCGATGAAGGCGTCCACCAGCGTGGTCAGGCCCTTGCCATGGATCATGCGGGCGAAGTAGCCGATGACCGGCCAGTTGGGATCCGGCTTGGCGGCGGCGAAGGCGGTGACATCGAGACCGTTGGGGATGACCGCAATCCTGTCCTCAGCCACCCCGAGGCGCCCGCTCATGGCCTTGGCGTAAAATTGGCTGGGCGCGACAAAGCGTGTGACGTGCGCCGCATTGCTGCGCATGGCGGTCCAGCACTGTTCCCGGTAGGGCTCCACCAGGGTGTCCAGGAAGGAGTCCTCGCCCTGAAGCGAAACCACGGTCGGAATGCCAAGGTCACGCTCGATCTTGGGGCAGAGACCGATCAGCAGGCTGTTGGAGAGCGAGATGACGTCCGGCTTCACCTCCTCCTTGATCCAGGTCAGGGCGCGCTGCCATTCCGGCCACTGGTTTCCCGCCTCGCCAGCCAGGGCGCCGAGGGTCATGCGGCCGAGATCACGGGCGCTGGTCATGCCCATGAATTTCGAGGCGAAACGCAGGATGCCGGGAGAGTTGAGCCAGCCCAGCAGGAAGCGCGGGACATAGCGAAGCCAGGGCATCTTCTCCTGAAGATAGAGGGTCACGCCGCCCACGCGGATGGGCTGCTCGGGATTGCTGACCTCACGGTCCGTCACCAGCGGCAGATAGAGAGGTGCCATGATCGCATCGTGCCCCCGGGAACGCAGGGCACGGATCAGGGCATGGTCCCGAAGGCAGCTGCCACAGTGGAAGCTGCCGGTGCCGGGGGTGAGATGAAGAATTCGCATGGGGGCTGAAGCTCAGAAGCGGCGGAGAGGAGGTCCGGACGGGAGAAGGGATGTCAGGGATTACGATTCCAGCCCGGCTCCCGGCTTGAGCCAATAAAGCACGCTCATGCGAACGGCGATGCCGTTTTCCACCTGCTGATTGATCAGGCTGCGTTCGTAGTTCATGCCCTTGTCGGTGATTTCCACGCCTCGGTTGACGGGACCGGGATGCATCAGCCAGAGGCCGCGTTCACGCAATACGTCGACACGTGCGTCCGTCAGGCCGTAGATCTTGTGATACTCGGCGGCGCTGGGGAAAAACGGCTCGTCCATGCGCTCGCTCTGCACCCGCAGGAGATAGACAACATCCGGCCTCCAGGCCAGGGCATCATCCCAACTGCCGAAGCAGACGATGTCATCCGGCGTCTCACGGGGCATCATGGAGCCGGGGGCCAGATAGGCGACGTTCATGCCCAGGCGGCGGAAGATCAGGCTCGTGCTGCGGGCGACGCGGGAGTGCTGGATGTCGCCGACGATGACCGCCCTGGCGCCGCGCAGGTCCTTGAATTTCTCCCGAAGGGTGAAGGCGTCGAGAAGGGCCTGGGTGGGATGGGCGTGCCAGCCGTCACCAGCGTTGATGACGCTGGCGCGGGTGTTGCGGGCGATGAGGCTGGGAATGCCTGACTGCTTGTGGCGGACCACGATGTAGTCGACGCGCATCGACTCGAGAGTTTCGACAGTATCCAGCACGGACTCGCCCTTCACCACGCTGGAGGACTCGATGTCGAAGTGGATCACATCCGCAGACAGGCGGCTGGCCGCGACCTCAAAGGAGGAACGGGTGCGTGTGCTCGGCTCGTAGAACAGGGTCAGCATCGACTGGCCCTTGAGGGTAGGCACCTTTTTGACGCTGCGCTTGAACAGGTCCTTGAACGGTCCGGCGTTCGCCAATACGAACTCAATCTCCTCATCCGTGAGCGAGGCGATGTCGAGGAGGTCTTTTCGTGGCGTCATAAGAGGGGGGGAGAATCAGGCAGGCTTGTTTTCCCAGGAGGTGACGAACACTTCATCCCGTCCGTCCGTGGCGGTAAAACGCACGTTCACTCGCTCCTGTTTGGGAAGATCCACGCGGATGCCGGCAAATTCGGCCTGAAAGGGCAGTTCGCGGCCGGCACGGTCGACCAGGGCGGCGATCTGCACGCAGCGGGGGCGGCCGAAGTCGAGCAACTCCTCCAGGGCGGCACGAGAGGTCCGGGCGGTGTAAACCACCTCATCGCAAAGGATCACGACCATGTCGTCGAGATCGAAACTGATGTCCGACCCTTCAAGCCGCGGCAGCACGGTGAAAGAATGCAGGTCATCCCGATACTGGGTGATGTCGATCCTGCCCGACTCCACCCGCCGACCTGCGGCGAGGAGGCGCGCGGCCAGGGATTCCGCAAAGGGCACGCCCCGGTTGTAGACACCCACAAGGGCGAGCTTTTCCGACTCAGGCCAGCGCTTCATGATGGCGGCGGCGATTTCATCCAGGCAACGGTTCACCCCGGCGGAATCGAGAAGCTGGCGTTGGGTGGGGACGGATTCGGACACGAAATTCAGATGAACGCGGCCCCCATGGGGCGTCAATGGCAAAGTCTATGTCGTTTCCAGCAAGTCCGGGGTTTGGCTGCTAGCTTCCCCGCCCGACAGCGTATAACCAGCCCTTCCACAACCACCATGCGCCTGACATCCCTATTTGCATCGCTCCTGCTCGCCTCCAGCCTGCCCGCCGCTCCGCAGTGGATCTGGCTGACCAAGGGCGCCACCAAGGAAAACGCCGTCAGCTTCCGCCACAGCTTCGAGATCCCGGGCAACGCCCACTTTGCCACGCTGGAACTGACCTGCGACAACGGTGCGGACGCCTTCCTCAACGGCCAGAAGGTGCTGAGCAACCCCGACTGGCAGGAACCGAGCAAGGCGGACATCAGCAAGATCATCAAGCGAGGCGAGAAGAATGAAATCATCGTCCATGCCCGCAACAAGGGGGGCGTCGCGGCCCTCATCGCCCGCGTGGTCATCAAAATGCCGAACGGCAGCGAAAAGACGCTGGTGGAAACGAGCGGCGCCTGGCAGGCCACCGTCACAGGCAAGGAAGACTGGAAAGCTGCCGCCGTGATCGAAGACTATGGCAAAGGCCCTTGGGGAAAGGCGCTCGACGGCAAGCCGGGCGGCAGAAAGAACGAAGGTCCTGCGGAAACCATCGCCGCCAGCGAGGTGGGCGTCGCCAAGGGGTTCAAGGTCGAGAAGCTCTACAACGTGCCCAAGGATCAGGAAGGCTCCTGGGTGGCGCTGACGGTCGACCCCAAGGGCCGCCTCATCGCCTGCGACCAGTATGGCAGCATCTACCGCATGGCCGTTCCCGCCATCGGCAGGACCGAGCAGCTCAAGCCTGAAAAGCTTGCCATTGAAATGGGCAAGGCCCACGGCCTCCTGGCCGCCTTCGACAGCCTCTATGTGATGGTCAACGAGGATGGCAAAAACAACGGCCTCTACCGCCTGCAGGACAGCAACAACGATGACCAGTACGACAAGGTCACCAAGCTGCACACCATGGCTGGCGGCGGCGAGCACGGCCTGCACAGCATGATCGTCAGCCCGGATGGCAACCGCATCTTCTTCAACTGCGGCAACCACACGAAGCTGCCCGAAGGCCTCACCCAGAGCCGTGCCGCCATGATCTGGAACGAGGATCACATCGTTCCCCGCCTCTGGGATGCCAACGGCCACGCACGCGGCATCCTGGCCCCCGGCGGCTACGTCTGCAGCATGAACCCGGACGGCAGCGGCCTCGAACTCTTCTGCTATGGCTTCCGCAACGAGTTCGACATCGCCTTCGACCTGGGCGGCGAGCTCTTCACCTACGACGCCGACATGGAATGGGACATCGGCAGCCCCTGGTACCGCCCCACCCGCGTCAACCACTGCGTCAGCGGCGCCGACTACGGCTGGCGCAGCGGCAGCGGCAAATGGCCTAACTACTACCCCGACAGCCTGCCCACCACGCTCGACATCGGCCCCGGCAGCCCCACCGGCGTGGTCAGCGGCAAGGGGGCGAAGTTCCCGGCCCGGTATCAGCGCGCTGTCTTCATCAACGACTGGACCTACGGCACCATGTGGGCCGTCCACCTCCAGCCCAAGGGCGCGAGCTACCTCGCTGAAAAGGAGGAGTTCATCTTCGGCAAGCCCCTGCCCCTCACCGATGTCGTCATTCACCCCCAGGACGGCGCGATGTATTTCGCCGTGGGCGGCCGTCGCAGCCAGTCGGGCGTCTATCGCGTGACCTACGCGGGTGATGAATCCACCGCCCCCGCCAAGGCCCTGCCGCTGGACGAGGAGTTCCGCATGCGCGCCGCCATCGAGCAGCTGCACAAGGACGGCATGGATCCGCAGAAGGCCCTGGCCGCCGCCTGGCCCTACCTGAGCCACAGCGACCGCCATGTTCGTTATGCCGCCCGCGTCGCCATTGAACGCCTGCCCGTGGAGCTGTGGAAGGACAAGGCCTTGAACGAAACCCACCCCGTCGCCCTGGTGGAGGGCATCATCGCCCTGGCCCGGGTCAGCGGCGCCAAGGCGGCCTATGCGGGAGGCCGCCCCGCCGCCAAGCCCACCGGCACCTCCTCGGAGCCCATCGGCAACGTCGCTCCAGAAAACGTGGAGCTTGAAAACGAGATGCTCCGGACGCTCGCCCGCCTCGAAGGCCACCAGCTCAGCACCGCCCAATCCCTGGCCGCCCTGCGCGCGCTTGAACTGGTGCTCATCCGCCTTGGCAAACCCGACGCCGAAGTCTGCGCCCGCATCGCGGAAAAGCTGGAGGCGGGCTACCCCTCCGAAGATCCTTCCATCAACCGGGAGCTGGCCCAGATTCTGGTGACCGTCGACAGCACCAAGGTCGTCGCCCGGACCCTCGCCCTCATGGCCACCGCCCGGGATGACTTCCAGGAGGTCGCCAGCGACACCGTCCTGAGCCGCAATGATGGTTATGCCAACGCCGCCCGCGCCGCCGCCGGCAGCAGGCCGAACGCCCAGCAGATTTCCTACATGTACGCCCTGCGCAACGCCACCGCCGGCTGGACGCCGGAGCTCAGAAAGACCTTCTTCTCCTGGTTCCCGCGCGCCCGCACCTGGAAGGGTGGCAACAGCTTCAAGGGCTTCATTGAAAACATCCGCAAGGACGCCATGGCCACCTTTGTGCCCCCCGCCGAAGTCGCCGAACTCGAGACTCTCGGCACCAAGACCGAGGCCGTCAGCATCCCCAACTACGTCGCCCCCAAGGGCCCCGGCCGCGCCTGGAGCCTGGATGAGGCCGTCAAGGTCGTCAGCGCCGGCATGAAGGGACGCAGCTTCACCAACGGCGAGGCGATGTACCGCAGCGTCATGTGCGCCACCTGCCACCGTTTCAACGGCGAGGGCGGCAGCATCGGCCCCGATCTCACCGGCTCCGGCAACCGCTACACCCTGCGCGACCTCCTGGAGAACATCATCGACCCCAGCCGCGTCATCTCCGACCAGTATGACAGCCATGAGATCGTCAAGAAGGACGGCAGCACCATCCTCGGCCGCATCGTCGTCGAGGAAAACGGCAAGGTCTTTGTCATGACCAACCCCTTCGCCCCGAACGATCAGATGGCCATCAGCGAGTCCGAGATCGCGAAGAAGGAGACCCGCAAGGTCAGCATGATGCCCCCCGGCCTGATCAACGCCCTCAACCAGGACGAGCTGCTGGACCTCGTCGCCTACCTGATCTCCGGTGGCAACGCCCGGGACAAGGTCTTCGCACAATAAGTTCGGCCTGTTCCGACGAACTTTCGTTCCCCTCCTTTTTTCGTGCGTTCCAGACTGAGACGTCTATCATCGCGCCTCTTTTCCCAGGAAAATCCCACCTCAACCCAGACTACAGACCCATGAGCAACTCCTCTCCCAAACTTCACAACGCAATGTGGCCCGGCCTCGTCGGCAAGGGTGATGGCGAAGGCCAGGAACCGCCGATCAGCCTGGAACGCATGCTCGACCTCACCGCCGCCGCCAACGTCAACGGCCAGAAGTTTGAGGGCATCGACTACTTCCTGTTCCTGCCCCACACCGACCCAAATGCCAGCGACGACGAGATCAGGCGCATCGCCGACCTCATCGCCTCCAAGGGCTTCTCCGTCGGCTCCCTCGTGGCCCCCGTCTGGCCCGGCACCGTCGGTGACAGCGCCATGGGCGACGACGCCCAGCAGGCGAAGTTCCTCGATGCCGTGAAGATGGCCTGCCGCATCGCCAAGGTCTTCAACAGCACCGGCATCCGCAAGTATGGCGTCATCCGCATCGACTCCGCCGAATTCGGCGTGAACAAGTGGCGTGAGAATTCCAAGGCCAACACCGCCCGCATCATCGACACCTTCAAGAAAGCCGCCGCCATCGCCAAAGACCATGGCGAGCGTCTTGCCGCCGAGGGCGAAATCTGCTGGGCCGGCATGCACTCCTGGCGTGACATGCTCGACGTCCTCGAAGGCGTCGGCATGCCCGAAGCCCTTGGCTTCCAGGCCGACCTCGCCCACACTTACCTCTACACCCTCGGCTACAACGCCCCCGAGCACGCCCTTCTCAAGGAAGGCTACGGCGAGGCCGAGTTCTACGCCGCCTACGAAAAGATGACCGACGCGCTCCGCCCGTGGACCATCGACTTCCACGTCGCCCAGAATGACGGCACCGTCCACGGCGCCGGCAGCCATGACAAGACCGGCAAGCATTGCCGCGCCGACGATCCGAACGGCAAGCTCGACATCGTCAAGTGCTCCGGCTACTGGCTCAAGGACGCCGCCTCCCGCGGCATCCAGCACATCTGCTGGGACGGCTGCATGTTCCCGAACGCCGTGCTCGAAACCCCCGGCACCTGGAACACCATCCTCGACACCATGATCAAGGTGCGTGAAGCCCACGGCTGGTAAGCCCGGCCCTCTCTGACTCCTTCACAGGCCATGGAAGCCCCGCCAGTCGAATGGCGGGGCTTTTTGCTTTCATGAATCCGCCCGGTCGCTGACCTCCTCTTGGTTCGGCCTGTCTGACAGGAGGAAAAGTTGCGAAACGGCCCACCCCCCGCCAAAGTGCTTTTCCGCCCCTCCCCCACCGGATGTCCCAAGATCTTCCCTTTCACCTCGCCGTCGCCCAGGCCGTCAGCAAAGACCCGCGCTATCATCCTCTAGCCTATGAGTTTGTGCGTGACGCCCTGCATGTGGCGGTGAAGCAGTTCCGGGAAGGCAAGGAAGATCAGCATGTCAGCGGCCAGGAGGTGCTGGAAGGCGTCCGCCTTCATGCCCTGGAGGAATACGGTCCCATGGCCCTGACCGTGCTGCATGAATGGGGCCTGGAGCGTGGCGAGGACATCGGCAACATCGTCTACAACCTCATCGACACGGGTTACTTTGGCAAAAACGACGGCGACAGCCTGGAGGATTTTTCCGGCGGCTACGACTTTGAAACGGCTTTCACCGCCCCCTTCAAGCCCTCCTCAA
>CAZXPU010000025.1:12468-15492 GCA_964642905.1 uncultured Prosthecobacter sp. | reverse complement strand
TGAATATCGAGATCGAAAACCAACGGCGGCGCATCTGATTCGCCAAGCCAGCGCCCCAGCCCCCCCGGAAAGCCTCGCTTTCCTGTCCAAGATTCAGCCCGCAGGGCCTGTATGTAGCAGACTGCCCATGCCGCCCATCCTCCCCCATCACGAAGTTCTGACCAACCGCCGGGACTTCCTGCGCCGAGCCGGGGGCGGCTTTGGCGCGCTGGCCGCTGCTGCGCTGCTGGGTGAAGATCCCGCCCTGGCCGCCCTTGGCGATGCCGGAGGCAGCGCCGCAAATCCGATGTCCGCCAGGCTCGCCCACCGCAGCGGCAAAGCCAAAAGCGTGATCTTCCTCTTCATGGAGGGCGGCCCGAGCCACATCGACCTCTTTGATCCCAAGCCCCTGCTGCGCAAGCTCGCCGGCCAGCAGCTTCCCGCCAGCTTCGGCAGCGTGATCACCGCCATGGGTGAAAGCCGTGCTCCGCTTCTAGCCGACCAGCGTGAATGGAAGCAGCATGGCGAAAGCGGCCTCTGGGTCAGCGACTGGCTGCCCCACACCGCCCGCATGGCCGACGAACTCTGCGTCATCCGGTCCTGTGTTTCCGACGGCATCAACCACGCCGGCGGCGTGTGCTCGATGAACACCGGCAGCATCTTCGGCGGCCGCCCCTCGCTTGGGGCCTGGGTCAACTACGGCCTCGGCTCCCTCAACCAGGACCTGCCCGCCTTCGTGGTCATCAAGGACACCGACTCCCAGGTCGTCAACGGCGTCCGCAACTGGGGCAGCGGCTTCATGCCCGCCGTTTACCAGGGGGTCGAGTTCGAGCCCGACGGCACCCCGATCGCCAACCTGACGGCCCCCAAGGGCATCAGCCAGGAGCGACAGCTCGCCAAGCTTTCCTTCCTCAACAAGATCAACCGCAGTCATGGCCTGGAGCGTGCCGACAACAGCCAGCTCGACGCCCGCATCAAGGCCTACGAACTCGCCTTCCGCATGCAGGCTGAGGCCCCTGAGGCCGTGGACTTGAAGAGTGAATCCGAAGCCACGCGGAAGCTTTACGGCATGGACGATCCAAAGACCGCCACCTTTGGCCGCAACTGCCTGCTCGCCCGCCGACTGGTCGAGCGCGGCGTCCGCTTCATTCAGCTCTATTCAGGTTCCGGCAGCAAATGGGACGCCCACGACAAGATTGAGGCCAACCACACCAAGTACTGCCAGGAGACTGACAAGCCGGTGGCAGGCCTGCTGATGGACCTCAAGGCCCGGGGGCTTCTGGACGAAACCCTGGTCATCTGGGGTGGCGAGTTCGGCCGCACACCCATGAGTGAAAAGGGCGACGGCCGCGACCACAACCCGACCGGCTTCACCCTGTGGATGGCCGGCGGCGGCATCCGCGGCGGCCAGGTGATCGGCGCAACCGATGAACTCGGCCTGCGTGCCGTGGATCAAAAAATGCACGTCCATGACCTGCACGCCACCATCCTTCACCTGATGGGCCTCGACCATACGCGGCTGGTCTACAAATACAAGGGCAGGCCCGAGCGCATCGACATGAACGAGGGCAGCGCCTACACGAAGATGAAGATGGCCTAGGCCGGCGACGGCCGGCCAAACCAAAAATGCAACCTCAGGATCATCACGGCCGGATCAGGGCCGCATGGGACGCACAGAGGCTGCCCGGCAGGAGGACCTGCACGGCGTTGCCCTCACGAGCCTCCTGCGCCGCCAGAACCAGCTGAAGCGCACCACCCGCGCCCATGCTTTCTCCAAGCACCGCTCGTGGCTCAAGAACCCGCAGGGCGTCCCTGCCGGCCTGAAGGGCCTCCTCCGCCTCATCCAGGATCGAAATGCCACAGAGAGAGCTGACGTGGATGACCGGCAGCCCGGAGTTCAAGACCGGCTGGTCAGCGAGCCGCTTCAGGCAGTCCGCACGTTCAGCTTCACTCAGGAAGCAGCAGGCAGAACCGCCCTCCAAAACCGGGCCTGGGTCCTGAAGGCTGAGAAGCAGCGCACCGGCGCCCTCGGAGGCACGCAGTTCAGGATGGTAATACGTCACGGCTTCAGCCCCCACCCAGTCCCCTTCCTCCGCGCCAATGACCAGCACACGGTCCACCCACCCAAGCGTCAGCCAGTCACGCGCCATCGCCAGGCCTTCCATGATCGCGCTGGATTCGCCGATCAGCGTGGTGACCGGACCATCCACCCCAAGGAAAGCCGCGATGTGCGACGCCGGGGCGTTGTAAACCGTCTCAGGAAAGATCAGCGGACTGGCCAGCGCCGGAGTCTCGATCACCTCATGATAAAACCTGCCGCTGAACTGGACGCAGCCATTGAACATGCACTGGATGATGCCCAGCCTGCCCGCGTCCCGGCCGTTCGGAAAACCGGCGGAAGCCAGCGCTTCCAACGCCGCCGCCATGGCAAACTTGGTGACGGCGCTTGCCCGACGCAGGCGCGCGAACTTCGGCAGCGCGTCTGGCGTGGCGGCTGGCACCCCATGCACGGGACAGCTCCAGTCACGGGTTCCCACGCTCCGCGCACACTCCACCAGCGGCAGGTCCTGGCGTTCCCTGACTGCCTGAAGCAGCGCTGAAGTCCCCCAGCCAGCAGGCGAAACCGCGCCCGCTCCCGCAATTTTCAAGGTCTCTGAGGAAACCGGCACGCTCAATCCGCGGAGGCTGGCAGAGGCCGGCCGAAACACCAGCGTGGCGTTGGTGCCGCCAAAGCCGAAGCTGTTGGTGAGCGTCACATCGACCCGGGCCTCACGCCATTCACGCACGAGGCTGGATTTCACCGCCGGGTCCACCTCGCGAATGTTCAGGCTGCCGGGCAGCCACTGGCCGCGCATGGCCATGAGGCAGATCACCGCCTCCACGGCTCCGGCACCGCCGAGCAGATGGCCCATCACCGACTTCGTGGAGCTTAGGGCGATGCCGGACGCAGCTTCGCCCGCCCAGGCCTGGATGGCGCTGGCTTCAGCCACATCGTTGTAAGGCGTGCCCGTGCCGTGTGAGTTGATGTAATCCACCTCCTCCGGC
>CAZXPU010000025.1:0-12458 GCA_964642905.1 uncultured Prosthecobacter sp. | reverse complement strand
CGCCTCGCATCGTGCGTATGGCGGCCTTGCCCTCGGGATCCGGCTGGGTCAGATGATGCAGGTCCGTGGCCGTGGCATATCCCGCCGCCACGGCGAGAGGCTCAGGGGCCCTTCGCTCGGCGGCGGCAGACTCGCTTTCAAGAAGCACCACCGCCGCACCCTCGCCCAAAGCCAGGCCGTCACGCGCCGCATCGAAAGGACGCGGCACACCGCTCGGAGCGAGCGCACGCAACGTGTCAAATCCGGCAAACACCAGCTCCGCCAGAGCATCATAACCACCGGCCAGAACCCGCTTTGCCCGGCCGGTCTGAATCATCGCCATCGCATCCCCGATCGCATTGGCACCGCTGGCGCAGGCATTGGAGACGACGAGGATCGGGCCACGCCAGTCATACTCGGCCGCAATCGCGGCGATCTGCTTCTGCGGCTGGTAAAACTCCACCCGGGAAAGCTGACCCGGCACCCGCCCCGGGCTGCCGATGGCCTTCCGAAAATAATCCTGCCCGACGCTCATCGCTCCAGCCGAGGTGCCGATGATGATGGCATCCACCCCATTCAGTCCGGACATCCCCGCCATCGCCAAGGCCTCGCGAACGGCCAGGAAAAGCATCTTGGTGCCGCGATCCATCAGCGCATCACGCCTCGAAGGCACTTTCAGAAACAGCCGCTCGTCCGGCAGGTCCACCTGGGCCGCCGTCTTCGCGATCCGCTGGCTGACGTCAAAGGCGGTGACCGGCGTGAAATTCATCCGGTTGGCCCGAAACGAGGCCTCGTTCTCCCGCCAGTTCAATCCCAGCGGCGACACAATGCCCGCGCCTGTGACCAGGATGCGTTGGGAGGAGGGGTGGTTCGCCATGTGTTTCAGAAAAACGGCCCGCAGCCCCCCGTGGATTCCAGCGCTTGAATGCACACGCCAGACTCGCCAGGGTTGCGTTGTCGCAGTTTCGGTTTAAGGGCGCGCAGGCTTGAGTGTCAAATGTTTGGTGATCGCTGGAAAAACATCCTGAATCAGAAAGGCGCGCAGACCGCCCTCTGGCATCCTGGCGGTGCGCTGACCTTTCGGGAGCTCGACCGGCTTGCCCGCGGCCTGCAACCGCAATATTGCCCCCGGCTGGGCGCGTTTTTCCTGGCCCAGGGAGATGGTGTCGAAGTCACCCTGGCCCTGCTGGCAGGTTTCCTCTCGGGCCTTCCCGTGCAGGTCGTCGAAATGGACCGCCAGCGGCGCGTGCCCCTCACTGTTCCAGCCGCCCCAGTTTCCTTGATCAAGCAGACGGTGGGAAGCTCCGGAGTGCGCCGGTGCCAGTTTTTCACTCTGGCTCAAATCGCCGCCGATGTGGATCGGCTGCACCAGGCGCTTGAGCTTCATCGTCATGAGGCGGCCCTGGCTCCGCTCAGCGTGGCTCACTCTTTCGGCCTGACCACCACCGTGTTGCAGACCCTCTTCAACGGCCTGGCCACCCACTGGCTGCCCACGCCGTTCCCCGCCGGCATGAACGAGGCCCTCGCCCTGCATCAACGCGTGTTTCTCCCCGGCGTGCCAGCCATGTGGAAGGCCTGGCTCATCGCGGCACTCGACCTCAGCCATGTCTCCCTAGCCGTCACCGCAGGATCGCCGCTGACCCTGAGCCTGGAGCAGCAGGTGCGCGAGACCTTCGGTTTCAAATTGCATAACCTCTACGGCACCAGTGAATGTGGAGCCATCAGCTACGACGCCACGCTGACACCGCGCAGTTCCGCCAGTGACATCGGCACCCTGCTGCCGGGCCTTGCCATCCGGCAGGAGGACGACGGACGCCTGCGGGTCCAGAGTGATGCAGCAGGCCTTGCCTATGATGAAGTCCTGCCCGGTGATGTCCTGGCATCGAGCGAGCACCTGACCTGGGATGTGATCACGGAAGACGATGGGCGGCTGCATTTTCAAAACTGCCTCGGCGCCGGCATCAACGTCGCCAGCCGCAAGCTCAGCCCCTCGGAAATTGCGGCCCGAATCCGTGAAGCCACCGGCCTTCACGAGGTGACCATCAGCGGCGTTCCCAGCCGCGATCCCGAGCGCACCCAGGATGTCGTTTGCACCCTCAAGCTTCCCCAGGACCAGCTCACCCAGGCCTTCAAAAGCAGCGCCTGCGCCGCTCTCGCCCCCTGGGAGGTGCCCCGGAAGTGGGTTCCCATGCCTCAGTCAGGAGCGTGAGGCCGCAGATCAGGCAAGGGCCTTCACCAGCCTGCCGTGAATGCCGTCAAAGCCGCCGTTGCTGAAAATGATGATCACATCACCGCTCTTCGTCTCGGCCTTCAGTCGCGCCAGAATGGCCTCGGTGCCGGCCTCATGGAAGCAACGTCCGCCTCCATCAACAACCGCCTTCGACACAGCCTCCACGTCCAGCCTCTGCCCTTCAGGAACCTTTTCAGGATTGGCCACGGCGGCGACCACGCTGCCATCGGCCGCCTTGAGCGCCTCGATCAGCTCGCCCTGAAGCACATTGCGGCGGCTGGTGTTCGAGCGCGGCTCAAACACCGCCCAGAGTCGGCGGCCGGGATACTTCTGCCGGAAGCCGCGCAGGGTTTCACGAATGGCCGTGGGATGGTGGCCAAAATCATCAATCACCGTGATGCCATTGACCTCGCCCCGCACGGTCTGACGGCGGCGCACGCCCCGGAAGCTCTCCAGCCCGGCGCGGATTTCATCATCCGTCAGCCCGGCATGCCGCGCCGCGCAGACACACATGGCGGCGTTGCGTACGTTGAACTCACCGATCATCGGCACCGTAAAGGCAGCGCCGTTGAGCGTGAAGCCCGTGCTGTCCGGATCGGCTGCGGTGATGACGATGCGCTCGCTGCAGCCCTCCCCGAGGCCGACGGTCTTCACGGGCGCATAGCTTTTCAATGACAGGCAGTTTTTATCATCGCCATTCAGCAGCACCAGACCGTTGCGCGGCACGCTGTTGAGCAGGCGCTGGAAGGTCAGCCTGATCTCGTCGAGGTCGCGGAAGATGTCCGCGTGATCAAACTCGATGTTGTTCACGATGGCGCACTCCGGCAGGTAGTGGAGAAACTTGCTGCGCTTGTCGAAGTAGGCGGTGTCGTACTCGTCGCCTTCGATGACAAAGAGGTCGCCATGGCTGAAGCGGGCGCCGCTGGGCAGGTTCTCCGGCACGCCGCCGATCATGTAGCCGGGCTTGCGACCGGCGTTTTCAAAGATCCAGGCCAGCATCGTGGTCGTGGTCGTCTTGCCATGCGTGCCACTGACGACGAAGCTGCGCTTGCCCTGGATCACCTCGCGCCGGAGCATTTCCGCCATGCTCGTGTAGGGAAGACGCTTCTCCAGCATGGCCTCCAGCTCCTCGTTGCCGCGGCTGATGGCATTGCCGACGACATACAGGTCGGCATCGAGTGGAAGGCTCGCGGCCGAATACCCCTCGATGACCTTGATGCCGGCGTCACGCAGAACGTCGGACATGGGAGGATAGACCTTTTCATCGGAGCCGGAGATCGTGTAACCGAGCTGGCGCATGGCGACGGCGGTTGATCCCATGGCGGTGCCGCAGATGCCGATGAAGTGAAGATGTTTGGACATGAAAAAGGGGGTGCCGAAGGGCGTGGAGAAACAGGGTTTGGCGTCAAGAGGTTAGGCCGGAAGGACTCAGCGCCGCGTCGGCCCCGCCCCTTCATCAGCCGGCAGGATCACCACTTGTTCGCCTGGATCACGTCCGCACCGCCCTGGAGGAAGTTCACCAGGTTCAAGGTGGCGCGCATGGCCTGCCGGGGGACGCTTTCGTAGGTCCGGCTGCCGATGTGCGGCGTGATCAGCGCCCGGGGATGCTTCAACAGCGGGTGGTCCGCAGGCGGCGGCTCCTCGTCGAGCACGTCCGTGGCGTAACCTCCCACATGACCGCTGTTGAGGGCGTCGATCATGTCCGGCATGTGCACCAGCTCGGCCCGCGAGGTGTTGACCACCAGCAGACCTTTTTTCGCCAGGGCGATGCGGTCGGCACGGACCAGATGGCGGGTGCTTTCGCTGAGGTTGGCGTGCAGGCTGAGCACATCGACCTGAGCCATGAGGCTTTCGATGGTTTCGTGACGGGTGACGGGGTGGTCTTTGACGAAGGCCTCGGGCCAGTAAAGGTCCATGCCGTGCACCTCCATGCCGAAGGCGAGCGCGCGCTTCGCCACCTCCTGGCCGATGCGGCCCAGGCCGACGATGCCGATCTTCTTGTTCCAGATTTCGTTGCCGGTGACGCGCTTCCATTGGCCTTCACGGACCGCGTTGGCGCTGTCCACCAGGTTGCGCACCAGGGCGAGCAGAAGGCAGAAGGTGTGCTCGGCGACGGTGGTGTGATTCACGCCCGGGGTGAAGAGCACCGGCAGCTTCCTCGCGGTGCATTCGGCGACATCGATCTTGTCCAGGCCGATGCCATATTTGCTGATGACTTTCAAACGAGGCATGGCCTTGTCCAGAACGGCCCTGGTGATCTCGTCATCTCCGCACAGGAAGGCGTCAAAGTCACCCGCCAGCTCCAGCATGCGACTCTCAGGAAGCGGGCCGCGTTCGCGATGAATGTCAAAGCCCTGGGATTCAAGCAGGGCATGGTGGTCGCCGGGGGTGTCTTGATAGCTGGTGGTGGTGAGCAGGACGCGCATGGAGAAAGAAGCATGGGCAGGACGGCCGGAGCGGCAAGGAGGAATGCCCGGGATTCCAGCTCCTCCGGCACATCGGCCGGCACCCGGCCGCATGCTTCACGCCTCCTGATTTTTTACCGCCGCATTTCATTCCTGAGATGAAAAATTTTCACCGATTCTCAGGCAGGCTTGCTGTCAGGCCCGCGAACTGCTTCCCTCTTCATCGTGAGCATGTTTCACCCTGAAGCCCAGCCCTTTGTCGTATTCACCGCCCTGATCGCGGTCTTCTTCATCGCAGCCCTGGTCCGTCTGTGGCTGCTGCGCAGGGTCGAGGACCGCCTGCTGAAGAACAAGGATGCTCTCGAGAAACAGGTCGTGGCCCAGCAGAAGGAGCTGATGCAGGTTCGCTCCGACGCCAACGCCTGGCGCGCTGAGATGCAGCGGCAGTTTGATCACTTCCGCCACATGGCCAGCGAGCAGCTCAAGGTTGAGGAGACACGCTTTGACAACCTGCTCAGGCAGTCCCGCGAACGTGAACGCGACCTGCAGGCCGAGCTGGACATCGCCCGCCGCATGGGCGCCGAACTGCCCTCCACCAAGGCCAGGCTCATGCAGCTTGAGGGACTGCTCGGCATCGATACTGGCGAGTCCTTGGGCACAGGTTCAAGCTCCGTCCCCTCCGCTGCCGAAAGCGGGGAAATCGCCCCCCTGCCCGACTTGAACGGTATCTGGCAGGCTGCTGACGGTTTCACGGCTTCCGATGGCACAGATTCTTCCGCCGGTGAAGCCGGCACGGGTGATGTCCTCGCCCTGCGCCAGGAAAACACCGCGCTGAAGCAGGCCCTCACCGCCGAGCGTCTTCGCTCCCGCATCCGTGAACGAAGCCTGAACGGGCTCAAAATGCGCAAGAACCGCAACTGACCCGGCTCAATTCGCCGTCACAGGGTCTCCCCGGCGATGTAGGCCGGCATCAGGCGCACTGTCGGCGTCGTCAGCGTCCCATGATCCGCCAGCTGCCGAAGCGCCGTGATGAGGCGTGCGGCAAACTGCTTTGGCTCCGAAGCATAGCGGCTGACCTGCGGACTGGTGCACTCCAGGATGGGATCACTGTCCCGGGCCAGCACCGCGACATCCTGCGGAATCCGCTTCCCCCGTCGCATGAGATGCATCATGACCGTCAGGATGTGGGCGCTGCGGCCGACAATGTAGGCGGTCGGCGGCTGCGGAAGCTTGAGGCTGTCGTCGATGATCCGGCAGACCCCCGAGGCCGTGCCGTCATGGCGCAGCATGCGCAGGCTCGCGCCCGGCACCTGCCCCAGGGCCTCGCGCAAGCCGGCCTCGCTGGCAATGTCACCGCCAAAATGGCTGTTAGGCAGCACCAGGGCGACCCGGCGGTGCCCCTTGCGCCAGAGCAGGGTTCCCGCATGACGGCAGGTGGCGTGAAAATCCGCGTCGATCGAGGGCAGATGAATGCCCGGAACCGAAGATCCCAGGATGAGGCAGGGCACCTTCTGGGATTCCAGCCAGCGCTGCATCGGCTCCTCCGCGCTGAGCACCAGCCAGGCCGAGGCCTCGTGCCCCGCCAGGAACTGCCGCAGCACCCGGGCCGGCGACGCCGAATAACAGCCCGGCGCGGAATGCAGCCTGACCTCGTAACCCGCCGCCGTCAGCTTGGCCCGCACCGTGTCCATCATGAACGCGATCGGCCCCGGCATGGAAAGGAAGGAACCGGGCGTCAGGATGCCGATGACCTTGCTTTGAGGGGCCTGTCTGGACGAGGCCTTCTGTTCACGGATGCGCCGCCGCTGCCGCCCTTGAACCTCCAACACCCCCTGTCGTTGCAGCTCATCCAGGGCGGCGCGCAGCGTCCTGCGGCTGACCTGCAGCATCTCACAGAGTTCACGTTCACCCGGCAGTTCGCCGACCCAGTGCCCCGCCTCGATGTTCTCACGCAGGCTGACGACGGTTTCCGAAACCAGGGAATGGCGTTTCGGAAGCTGAAGACCAGAGGAGGGAGCGCTCATGAAGAGGGATGATGTCAGCGACCGGGAAAAACCGCCACCTTCATTTGCAGCCAGCGCGATTTCTATGAATCCGGCACTTCACTTGAACCGCCAATCCAACTCCCCCGGAAAACGGGTTGATCCCGTGTTCTGTCATGTTGCCGGACTCATCATCACTTCGATTTGCGGGCAGGCGAGGAAACCACACCATGACAGCCTGCCAGGATCAGCACCGCCCCCAGGCTCTGCATCCAGGTGAAGCGCTCCCCAAACAGCAGGCAGCCCCCCGCGGTGATGAGCAGCGGCAGCAGCATTTGAAAGGCGCCGCCAATACTGACCGGCAGAAAACGAAACCCTTCCGTCATCCCCAACTGGCCCCCTGCGGCCAGAACCGCTGACAAGGTGAGCAGCACGAAATCCAGCCCACCCGGAAGCTTTGCCTGCAAACAGAAAGGCAGCGCGAGAAGCCCTGCGTAGATGCACTGGCTGGCGAAGATCGTCCCGCTGCTTTCCGTACGCGTCAGCTGCCGGATGACCACGACCACGCAGGCCGCCACCAGGGCTCCCGCTATCGCGATGCCTTCATGCAGGCCCAGATGCCCGGCCGCCCCCGGCTCCATCTCCGTGATCAGGGCGATGCCGCCAATGGCCAGCACCATGCCCATGACTTTGCGGAACGTCAGCAACTCCCCAAGAATCGGCACGGCCAGCAGCGCCGCCCAGATCGACCAGGTGTTGCCGATCAGCGTCGCCTTGCCTGCGCCGAGAACCGGCAGAGTGGTGTAATAAGCCGCCGTTCCCAGCGCCCCCAGCACCCCGCGTGAAACCAGCAGGCGCCCGGTCATCGCACGGCGAAAGCTCACGTTCTTCCGCGGCCCATAGACAAAGGCAACCACGACAATCCCCACCCAGGCGCGGAAAAACAGGGCCCACCAGGGACTGACGCCCCGGTCGCTGCCCAGATGCTTCACCAGCAGCGCCATGCCGGTGAAACCGGCCAGCGACCCCAGCATCCAGAACATGCCACGACGAAAGTGATGATCGTCGGTGGGTGGCGGTTGGCTGGCTGACACAGGAGTCGGCCTTGTCTGGCGAGTTCCACCGCAAATGCAAGAAGGACGGCCGCCAGTCCGGCAAAAGTCGTCTCCCCCCCTGGGTGACGAGAGCCTCCGCTTGCCACCACGCCAAGACGGCCTAAAAGCAGGCCATGCCTTCCCCGCAGATCGACATCCACCACGTCGCCAAGCTCTCCCGCCTCGCACTCACCGACGAGGAGGCCGCTCGCTATCAGGAGCAGCTGACCCGCATCCTCGGTCACATCGACCAGCTGAGCACCCACACTCTCGACGCCGAGCCCAGTGCCCATGCGATGCCGGTCTTTGACGTGATCCGTCCGGACGTGGCGCGCCCCGGCTTCACGCAGGAGCAGGCCCTCGCCAACGCCCCCCGCCGTGCCATGGACCAGTTCCAGATCCCCAAGGTCATCGAGTAAGCCTGTTTTCTCAGACTCCGGCACTGCCGTCCTTTGCACCCCAGCCCGTCCCCTTCCCGCTTCATGTCCCTCTCCTCCTCCACCATCACCACGCTGCGCCGCCAGCTGGCCGCCCGGGAAATTTCACCGCGTGACATCATCACCGACCTGGCCGACAGCCTCGCAACCAGGAACGGCAGCCTCGGTGCCTACCTGAACTGGGATGTCGAAAAAGCCCTCGTGGAAGCCGAAAAAGCCGACCTCAGCCTGCCCCTGGGCGGCATCCCCATCGGCATCAAGGACAACATCAACGTCACGGGCCAGCCCTGCACCTGCGGCTCGCGGATGCTGTCGGAAAACTACACCGCCCCCTACGATGCCGGCGCCATCACCCGCCTGCGCAACGCCGGTGCCATCCCGTTTGGCAGGCTGAACATGGATGAGTTCGCCATGGGCTCCTCCACGGAAAACTCCGCCCTGGGCGTCACGCGAAACCCCCATGACCTCGACCGCATCCCGGGCGGCAGCAGTGGCGGCAGCGCCGCCGCCGTGGCAGCCAACCTTGCCATTGCCACCCTGGGATCCGACACTGGAGGCTCCATCCGCCAGCCCGCCGCCCTCTGCGGCTGCGTCGGCATCAAGCCCACCTACGGCCGCATCTCGCGCTTCGGCCTCGTCGCCTTCGCCTCCTCCCTGGACCAGATCGGCCCCATCACCAAGACCGTTGAGGACGCCGCGCTGCTGCTTAACCATCTTTGCGGCAAGGACCCCCGCGACAGCACCTCCCTCGACGTGACGGTGCCGGACTTCACCAGCGACCTCGGCAGGGACATCAAGGGCCTGCGCATCGGCCTGCCGAAGGAGTACTTCATCTCCGGCATCCACGCCGGCGTCTCGGCCGCCATTCAGGCCGCCATCCAAAAACTGGAAGGCCTCGGCGCCATCCCGGTCGAGATCAGCCTGCCGCACACCGATGTCGGCGTCAGCACCTATTACATCATCGCCCCGGCGGAGGCCTCCGCCAACCTGGCCCGTTTTGACGGTGTGCGATATGGCCACCGCAGCGCCGGGGCCGGGGACCTCATGGAACACTACATGATGAGCCGCGAGGAGGGCTTCGGCCCCGAGGTCAAACGTCGCATCCTTCTTGGCACCTATGTGCTCAGCAGCGGCTACTATGACGCCTACTACATCAAGGCCCAGCGTGCCCGCACCCTGATCCGTCAGGATTTTGAAAAAGCCTTTGAACAGGTGGACGTCATCATCAGCCCCACCAGCCCGACGCCCGCCCACAAGCTGGGCGAACTCAAGGATAATCCGCTCGCCGCTTACCTCGAGGATGTCTTCACCATCCCCGTGAATCTCGCGGGCCTGCCGGGCATCAGCATCCCTTGCGGCACCGTGGAGGAAGGAGGCAGCAAGCTGCCCGTCGGGCTTCAGCTGATCGGCAAACCCCTGGATGAAACCACCCTCCTGCGCGTGGCCGACGCCTTTGAAAAGGCCTGATCCCGCGGCTGCAGGTCCCAGTCCTGGAAAGCTCCGTTCATTTCCTCGCGAAGCAGTTCGCGCAGTTTCTGCCGTGCCCGATGCAGCGCCACACGCTGGGCGCCGGTCTGCCGGCAGCGCTCGCACTCCCCATCCAGCCTCATGCTGACTTGCCTCCAAACGGCCTGGTTTGTCTGCTGCCGAAGCCGCTCCAGGGCCGTCGTGATGCAGGCCGCCAGCCAGTCCCGGTCAGCCTCAGATGCCGGTGAAACTTTCGTTGCAGCCTCCTCGACGTGGTCTTCATCCAAAGGCAATGCATTCATCATCATCAAGCGCCGCCCCCTTCGTGCGTTGCGCCACCGGCTCCGAAGCAGGCAGTTCAGCCGCATCGACAGATAAGCGGACTGCTCACCTGCCGACCGGCCGGCCAGAGCAGCCACTTTGCCATTCTTCACCAAACCCAAAAACAACTCCTGCACCAAATCTTCAGCCTCCGTCCACGACCCGACAGAACGAACCGCAAACGCCCGCAACCGACGCCAGTGCTTCCGGCAGAAGGCTTCGACAGGCAGGTCTGAATGTTTCGCTTGGGTCATGATGAGACGTGAAAAACCCGCTCTTTGTCGCGGTCCTCATCACAACCGTTGTCTTGTAAACATCTCGTGTGCAATCCCGGGCATTTTTGTTAATTCATTGTAAATCCCCTGCCTGAAATCTGCAGCCCCTCTAGCTTCCCCTCCATGTCTCAAGAACCTGCCGGCTTCCAAGATGGTCTCACCCACATCCTCGTTATTGACGATGACCGCAAGCTCGCCGGACTGATCCGTGACTACCTCACTCCTCTGGGGTATGCAGTGGAACTGGTCCATTCAGGCCCCGAGGGAGCTGAACGAGCACTGGCCTCTCCATGGCATGCCATCATCCTCGATGTCATGCTGCCCGGCTGTGACGGCTTTGAGGTGCTGAAGCGCATCCGTGCCAAATCCGCCGTTCCCATCCTGATGCTGACAGCCCGCGGAGAGGAGGCTGATCGCATCGTCGGCCTCGAGATTGGCGCCGACGATTACCTGCCGAAGACCTTCTCCACGCGTGAACTGCTGGCACGCCTGCGCGCCGTCACCCGCCGCTCCGTCATTACCCAGGGCCAGCCGACGGAGTCCCCGGTCAAGGAGCTCGTGGTCGGCACCGTGCGCCTGAATCTGGACGCCCGCGTCGCCACCCAGAACGACCAGGTGCTTGTTCTCACGCCGGTGGAGTTTGACATTCTTGCCGCCTTGATGAAATCGCGCGGGCGTATCAAGTCTCGTGAGGCCCTGATCGAAAACCTGCGTGATCGTCAATATGAAGTCTTTGACCGCAGTGTCGACGTCCACATTGCCGCCCTGCGCAAAAAGCTCGGCGACGACGCCCATCAACCTCGTCACATCCGGACCGTCCGCAGCGCCGGCTACATGTTCATCAATCCGGACGCCTAACTTCAAGCGCCGGGTGACTTGATTTCAGGATCGATCTTCTGCAGCGCCGACCAAAGAGACGGATCCTGCGGGTGGCCGTTGTAGAGAACTTTTCCATCGGGGCCGACGAGGATCATCCGGGGGATGCTTTCAATCTCCAGCATCTTCGTGAAAGGACGGTCCGCAGGCTCGATCAACCAGGGGAAGTCGATGCCCTGCTCATTGCGCACTTTTTCGGAGACTGCCTCGGCCTTTTCATCATCCTTGTTCATGCCGGCTACCACGATGCCGTGCTTCATGAGATGCCCGGCCTTCTTCTTCAACTCGGGCATGAGCTGCATGCAAGGACCGCACCACGAGGCCCAGAAGTCGAGAAGCACCGCCTTCTTGCCGGCCATGAGGTCTGCAAGAGTCGTTGTTTCTCCATTGGACATGGCCAGCACAAGCTGCAGATCGATCTTCATCGTGGCCATCTTCGCCTCACGCCTGCCCTTCTCGATGGCCTGAGCAAAAAGCTGCGCCTGGGCTGGTGCCAGCCAGAAGGCCTCCTGCAGGTGCTTCTTGAAACCAGCCTCGTCCTTCTTCTCCTGGGCCTGCAGGCCTTTGGCGTATTCCATGAAGGCCCGGATGTCGTCCGCTGACTTGATGCCGGCTGACTGGGCGGCGTCAAAGTTCGCGGCAAGCACCTCCAGCTCCGGCAGGATCTTCATGAGCCAGGCAGTGTTCTGTGTCCTCAATCCCCAGATCAGCTTGGCCTCGATGATCTGCTGACGAGGCACGCCCGCCTTGTTCGCCTCCTTCGTCGCCTCCACCAGCTCCTGCTCCGTCGCCCCGGGGTTGAAAAGACGCTGCATCAGCTCCTGCGGAACCTGTCCCGGCTCCTGCCCCTGATTGGGCTGCTGGGCCTGGGTCAGCAGGCCTGGGGTCATCAACAAGACGAAAAGAAAAGGCTTCAGTTTCATGGTTTGCGGATCAAACGTGGCCCCGCAGCCGAAACTGTCCAGAAGTCAGCAGCCAAAGCCTGCAAAAAACCAGGACTCAAACTTCCCCGGCCCCCAGCTTTGTCCTTGGTAGCCGCCACATCCGCGCTATGAGTTCCACGCGTTGGGATCCTGCCAGACACCCGCCCCCCTCACACCTCCCCCCTTTTCTCATGACCAAGCACTACATCTGGGACGCCTATTTTGCCGAGCTCTTCGACTCCTGCGTTCAGGAATACGATGACGGCAACCGCGACTATGCCGCCTGGTTCACCGACGAGGACCTCGATTACCTCAAGGCCATCGGCTGCAAGGAGCGTGAACTTTTTGACTTCGTCGAAGACCATTGCGTCTCTGACGGCCAGGATCCCACCGCCACGACCGCCCTCCTGATCACCGCCGTGCGCCGCGACTATTTCCTGGCCGTGCAAAAAGGGGTGCCCAGCACGCA
>CAZXPU010000024.1:47292-50348 GCA_964642905.1 uncultured Prosthecobacter sp. | reverse complement strand
CTACATGCTGCAGAGCCAGCACTATTCGCACCGTGACTTTGATGACGAGCTGTCCGCCAAGCTCCTGCAGAACTACCTGAACCTGCTCGATTTCCGGCACATCTTCTTCACCCAGGAAGACGTGGACACGCTCAAGTCCAAGTATGACACCACCCTCGACGACCATGTGCTGATGCGGAACATCAGCCCTGCGATCGAGATCTACGACATCTACAAGCAGCGCGTCCAGGAACGCCTGGCGTTCGTCAAGAAATCCCTGGCCGACCACAAGTTCACCTTTGATTCCAAGCGCACGGTGGAGCTGAAGCGTGACAAGGCGCCCTATCCGAAGAACATCGCCGAGCAGGACAAGCTTTGGCTCGACATCCTCGAGGAAAACATGCTGCAGGAAAAGCTGGCTGACGACGCCAAGGTCGAGGAGGCGAAAAAGAAGGCGGAGAAGGCCGCCAAGACCGCCGCTGAAAAGCCTGCCGAGAAAAAGGCGGACGCCGCCGTCGCCAAGACCGAGGAGAAAAAGGAGAAGGAGGAGACGCCGGTCGAGCGCGTTCAGAAGGACTACGACCGCCTCCTGGAAAGCATCAACGAGAACGATCAGGAGGACATCGTCGACTTCTTCCTGTCCAGCCTGTCCACGGCCTATGACCCGCACACCGAGTACATGAGCCCGACGGAGACCGACAGCTTCAACATCTCCATGAAGCACAAGCTCGTCGGCATCGGCGCCCTTCTCGGCCTGGTGGACGACGTGGCGCAGATCCAGGGCATTGTGGTCGGCGGCCCGGCGGACAAGCAGGGCGAGCTGAAGCTCAATGACAAGATCACCGGCGTGGCCCAGGGCGAGGCGGAGTTTGTGGACACGAAGTACATGAAGCTGCAGAAGATCGTCGACATGATCCGCGGCAAGGACGGCAGCACCGTCCGCCTGCGCATCAACCCGGCGGCGGATCCCGGCGCCACGAAGATTGTGTCCATCGTGCGCGGCGAGGTGGAGCTGAAGGAAAAGCTGGCCAACGCCGAGATGCTCGTCACCCCGGCTGAAGAGGGCAAGCAGCCGCTGAAGCTGGGCTGGATCAACCTCTCCTCCTTCTATGCCGACATGGAGAACGGCACGGTTTCCACCACGGACGACGTGCAGAAGCTCCTGGCGCGCCTGATCAAGGAGAAGATCGACGGCCTGGTCCTCGACCTTCGCGGCAACGGTGGCGGCTCCCTCGAGGAGGCCATCCGCCTGACGGGCCTGTTTGTGCCTTCCGGTCCCGTCGTCCAGGCCAAGGACTGGCAGGGCCGCATCTCCTTCCGTGAATGTGAAAATGAGAAGGCCTTCTACGACGGTCCGATGATCGTGCTGACCGACAAGACCAGCGCCTCCGCCTCGGAGATTCTGGCGGCCGCGCTGCAGGACTACCGCAGGGCCCTGATCGTGGGTGACAAGTCCACCTTCGGCAAAGGCACCGTCCAGACCATCCTGCCGGTGGAGCGTTTCATGCCGTTCTACGCGAAGAAGGACAGGGCCGGCAACCTCAAGGTGACGATCCAGAAGTTCTACCGCATCGCCGGCGGCTCCACCCAGCTCAAGGGCGTTGAACCCGACCTCGTGCTGCCCTCCATCCGTGATGTGCTCGACATCGGCGAAGCCTCCGCCGACAACCCGCTGCCCTACGACACAATCCCGGCGCGGAAATACAACCTGATCCACGAAAAGGGTTTCCCGGTCACGGACCTTGCCAAGCGCATGGATGAGCGGGTGAAGACCAATCCTGAGTTCCAGTACATCGTCGACGAATCGAAGCGCCTGAAGGATCGCATCGATCGCAACACGGTGTCGTTGAACCTTGCCGAGCGTCAGAAGGAGACGGCCGAGACCAAGGCCCGTCGTGAGAAGCAGGACGCGGAGCGCTCCGCCCGGGTCAAGGAGATCGCCGCCAAGAACAAGGAAGGTTTCAAGGTCTATCACCTCACCCTCGACAACGTGGACAAGCCTGACCTCGTCATCGAATCCGACTTCACCCGCGAGCAGAGCACTGGCATGAGGATGGCCAAGCGCGACGACGACGAGGAGGCCGAGCCTGTCGCTGCCAAGTTCCCCTTCGGCCTTGAGCCGATGAAGCTGGAGGCGGTCAACATCATGCGCGACTTGCTGGACCTGACGACCAAGCGGCCCACGACGGCGAAGGCTGAAGGTGCTGCCCAGCCGGCGAAGTAAGCTGAAGACCAGGGACACTTTGAAACCCAGGGCTCAAACCCTGGGTTTTTTTTCGGCAGGTCAAAAGGTCACGCCCATCACCAGGCCCAGCACGGTGGCGTCCTGGGCGCCATCCTGCGGCGTGATCACGTATTGCAGAGTTGGCTGCAGCGTCAGCCATTCCGAAAGCGAGGTCTTGTAGGTCAGCTCAAGCGTGGTTTCACTCGTGGTGCTGAAGGTGCCGGCACCGGCCTGTGCGGCCACAAAGCTGCCGCTGAAGCTCACGTAAGTCACCGCCGCACCCCACAGGTCGCCTTTTCGGAGCCCGGCACCCGTGAACCCGAAGTCGAGGGAGAAGTCCACGACGCTGCGTTCCGCCCAGGGGGCGCAGCCCAGCCGGGTGAACATCGCAAGCCGGTCGTCCGCATCCTTGCCGGGTCCGCTGAGCAGCGTCTGGTCGATGATGACGTAGGCATGGCCGTTGCCGTGGCTCATGTCGCCGGTGTCGTTGACGGTGGTTAGGCCGGTGTTCCAGCCTGAGCCCAGCTTCCAGGTGCCCGGTCGGCCCGCCAGTGTGTAGGATCTCGAAAACTCGAGCAGGAGCGCTGCTCCGTCATCGCCGGCCACACGGGTGTTGGAGGTGCGCAGGTTGCCGCGTTCGCCTCCGGTGTCGCCGTCATAGACGCCGAACTGAAGCTCATGACGATCATCGACCTTCCATTCCAGGGCGGCGCCCAAGGCCGCCACGGGATAGACAGGGGCGGTGAAGTTGCCGTTCCAGGTCTGAACGGGCGAGCCGAAGGAGGCGTTCGTGAACAGGTTGGCGCCCGTGGAGTTCATGAAGTCCACGTCAAGCGTCACCCAGCCCGCCTTG
>CAZXPU010000024.1:0-47282 GCA_964642905.1 uncultured Prosthecobacter sp. | reverse complement strand
AGCCCGATCAACACGACCAGCGGCAGCGGGGCGAACCGCTGCTGGAGCCAGATCTGGTAGGGTCGTGCCGTGGCGACCCCCGCGATGCCGCTGACTTCGTCGAAGTTGCCGATGTAGGCGGAGGAAGGATCGGAACCTTGGAGCCAGAGGCCTTCGGCGTGAAACAGCGCGCCCTTCCAGCCGAGGACCTTGTCCAGGTCGAGCTCCAGGGACACATCCAGCAGGCCCTGGCTGTCGAGGCCGCGACGAAAGCCGCCGGCCAGGTGTTCGATGGCCGATCCGGTGTAGCTGGCCTGAAACTGCAGGCCCGCGTCAGCCAGGCGTTTGCGCAGGCCTCCCCAGTCGCCGGTCAGCGTGTCGTCCGCCACTGCGTGGGTGGAGAGCAGAAGACCCGCCCATGCCAGGATCGGGGGCAGACGGTGACGGAGAGCGGGCATGGGAGGAGGCGGGCACAGAGCTAGCGGGCGCGCTTTGAAATGTCCAGCGCAGCGTGCCGGAGCCTGGGAGCGCAGTCGTGGGGTTCGTTGCTTTGCAGGAAACCTCCGCTCTACCTGCTTCAACGCGAAGGGTGCGTCTGGGATTCGAAGTGGGGTGAAGGTGGCAGTCTTCCCCATCGTCCGCGATGCTGCGGAATCGGAGGAGTTTTGATCTTCGCCCCAGCGCCGGAGCGCGGATTTCCAAATCCGCAGAAGGGTGGTTCGCTGTTGTGCGTGAAACCTCCCTGACGCCCGCTTCAACCCGCAGCAAGGGCCTGGAGTTCGAAGTGGGCTGAAGATGGCTCCACTCCTCCCTCTGCGTTCGCCTTGCTGCGGGATCGGAGTTCCGCGCCCCGTTGAGCACAGCTGCGGAATCGGAGTTCCGTGCTCCGGTTTCAGCGGCCTCTCAGGGAACCCTGGCCGTCGGGTTTTCAACGTGTCCGGCAGCGCGCTGCCCGGAGCCCGGCTGGTTGTCGTCGCCAATCTCCCTGCGCGCCGCCTCCGCCAATCGGGTCAGTCGCGCCACAATGTCCGGATGCTGTGCCGACACTTCCTGCTCCTCGCGCACATCCTCGCGCACGTTGAAGAGCCGGAGCGGCGAGGGTTCACGCTTGTTGCTCAGGTTGCCGCGCTTTGACTTCAGCGGCAGATAGAGCTTCCAGGGTCCGCTTCGCACCGCCTGAAGCTGGTCCATGTGATAATAGAAGAAGCCCTTTTCATCGGTGGGCGAGCGAGCGTCCGCCTCATTCATCAGCAAGGGGCGGATATCATGCCCGTCGATGGCCTGCCGGGGCGGTGAGGCTCCGGCAAGCGCCGCAAAGGTCGGCAGAATGTCGAGCATCGAGCAGAGCTCGCGGCATTCGCGTCCAGCGGGGATCCTGCCGGGCCAGCGAGCGATCATCGGCATGCGCATCGCGCCTTCGCTGGTGTTGTAGCCCCAGCCCTGGTAAGGCGCGTTGCTGCCCTGCGGCGGTTTGCGCTGGGGCGCTCCATTGTCAGAGGTCCAGATGACGAGCGTCTTTTCATCCAGGTCCAGCCGCTTCAACGCCGCGAGGATTTCACCCATGGATTCGTCGAGCTCCTCCACGCTGTCGCCCCAGTGGCCGTTGGCGGACTTGTCCTTGAAGGCGGGGCTGGCGTGGGGATCGCTGGTGCTGCCAGGCATGGCATGGGGCAGATAAAGCAGGAAGGGCCGCCCGCGGCTGGCCTCCAGGAAACGCACGGCCTCCTGGGTGTAGCGCTGGGTCAGGTAATCCCGGTCCACCGGCGCCTCGATGACTTTTTCATCACGCATCAGGGGCAGCTCGGGCCAGAGGTCCGGCTTCTTGTCGCGGGTCATGTCATCGCTGTAGGGGATGCCGAAGAAATGATCAAAGCCCTGGCGTGTGGGCAGGAACTCCGGCTGGTCGCCGAGGTGCCACTTGCCGATGATGTGAGTTGTGTACCCCGCCGGCTTCACGACTTCGGCGAGGGTGGTTTCCGAGGGGTTCAGGCCGCGCGCTGCGATGGGCTGGAGCACCGCTCCGCCGGTGGCGCTGACGTGCATCTGGATGCGGCGCGGGTAGCAGCCGGTCATCAGCGCGGCACGGCTGGGCGTACAGACGCCGCTGGCGGAATAGAAGCTGGTGAAGCGCGTGCCCTCCGCCGCCATGCGGTCGAGGTTGGGCGTCCGGTGAAGCGTCCGCGGGTTGAAGCAGCGCACGTCGCCGTTGCCCAGATTGTCGCAGAGAACAAAGATGAGGTTAGGCGGTTCGGCGGCCCGCAGGGCTGCCGTGAGACAGAGCAGCAGGATCAGTCTCTTCATGGTCGTGGATGGCTGGCGTGTCAGGATTCTTCAACCACGGGCTTCTCCGCATTGACGCCGAGGGCGAAGAGCCCGGCGAAGACGAAGGCCGCCGCGCAGAGCCAGACGCCCTCATGATAGTCGTGATTGGTGTCGTAGGCCCTGAGGGCTGCGGTGAACAGCAGGGGCATGAGCCCGGCGCCGATGTTGCCCCACATGTTGCCCCAGCCGAACAGCTGCGCCTGATGCCTGCCGCTGATGTCCTGCATCGTGGTCCACATGGCGGGCAGGCCGATGTCGGCGAAGAAGGCCACCAGGCCGAAAGCCGCCGCCATGCCCCAGGGCGAGTCGGTCCAGAGCGCGAGCGGATAGCAGGCGGCGGCGGCGAACTTGGTGAGCGACATGGGCAGCATGCGGCCCAGACGCTTGCCTTTCCGGCGCGTGATGGCGTCGGTCAGCGCACCGCCGAGCGGCAGGGCGAGGATGCCGATGGAGAGGGCGGCGGTGGTGATCCAGCCGGCGGCCTGGTCGTCGAGATGCTTCGCCTGCTTGAGATAGTCGGAGAGCGAGAGCACGAGGAAGGCCCAGCCGATGTTGGTGAAAAACTGCACGGCGTTCGCCATCCAGAGATTGCCGCTTCGGCAGGCGGCGCGCAGCGGGAAGCGGCGGGGCGGATCCTTGACAGGAAGGAAGTCACCGCGGCCCTCGGCCAGCAGGCTGATCTCGGCGGTGTTGCAGCCTGGATGCTCGCGCGGGTGGTCGCGGAAGACCTTCCAGAATCCAGCGGCGACCAGAACGCCTGCGGCGCCATAAATCCAGCCCGCCCAGCGCCAGTCACCGGCCGACAGAATGACATAAGCGGTTAGGCCGGGGGCCACGGCACCGCCGACGCGGCCGCCCCAGGAGATGACGCTGCTGGCAAAGCCGCGGCCCTCCACATGCGCCCAGCGGGTGAGCAGGCTGCTGCCTGCCGGGTAGTATCCGGCCTCGGCCAGGCCGCAGAAGAGCCTGGCGACAAACAGCGTGGCGAAGCCGGTGGCAAGGCTGGTCGCGGCGGTGAAGAGCGACCATGCGGCGATGTAAAGCGTGATGAGCACCCGGGCCCCGAACCGGTCGCTGAGCCATCCGGCGGGAACCTGGAAAAAGGCGTAGGCCCAGAAGAAGGCCAGCTTCACCCAGTCCGACTGGCCCGGGGCGAGCTGAATGTCCTTTTGAAAGGAGTCCGAACCAATGATGTTGGCCAGGCAGATGCGGTCGAGGTACATCAGGAAGGCCACAAGGGTCGCGGTGATCAGGATCTGGCGGCGGACCTGGGTCGGGGATTCGGAAGACATCACGGCGGACATAAACGCTGCCAGCAGAGGTTTTCTCCCGGCGGGAATGGACCTTGTCAGTCGGTGGCGCCCGCCATGACGGAAAGGCGGAAAGGACATCCCTGCTTGCGCTCCATCGACAAGGCGGCACTCTGGGTTCATGAAACCCGTTTTTGCCGTTCTTCTCACCGCCTTGGTCTCCTTTGTCTGGGGGGTGATCTCCTGGACCCAGCTTGGCTGGCATCAGGCGGGGATGAGCGACTTCAAGGATGAGGCCGTCGTCGGCAAGGTCATCCAGGAAAACGCCGGGCGCGGCCGTGGGATCTACATGCTGCCCTTCAAGCACGAGGCACTGGACATGGCCACAGAGGAGGAGCAGGCGGAGATGGAGAGAAAGCATGAGCAGGCCTACATCAACGGCCCCTACGTCTATGCCGTCGTGCGTCCAGGAAAGACGGAATGGACGATGCGCCGGAGCCTCATCCAGGGCTTCGTGCGTTCGCTGCTTGCCTCGATCATCCTGGCCGTCCTGATGTCCCAGCTGACCATGAGCTATCCTGGCAAGCTCTGCTTCACCGCCGCGATCGGTGTCTTTGTGGGGCTGGCCGCCGACGTTCCGGACTGGATCTGGTTTGAGCTGCCAGGCCGTGACCTGATGGTCAACATGGCCGATCACTTCTTTGAGTGGGCGCTGGCGGGATCCGTGCTGGCCTTCTACTTCGGCAAGGAGCTGAACGTGAGGAATGACCGTTACTGATCCCGGACGGGATCAGCGGCTCTTCTGCAGAACGAGGACGAACAGCAGCCTGCCCTGTCGCCATTTCGGGCCCGCGATGAACAGCGGGCTTTCCGCCTTCAGCACGGCATCCGTCTTCACCAGCACCTGCTGGTCGCGCCAGAACTGGAGATGCAGGTTCATGCCTCCTCCCTCCGCCGGTCCCTTGGAGTCCACCTTCAAAAACAGGTCCTTTGTGGGCACGACCCAGCTTTCGTATTCACGAAAGACATCCTGGAGATGCTGGCCGATCACCTCGTAACGCCTCCACTCAAAGACCTTGCCCAGCCTTGAGGGAATGTCGGCGAATTCGGCGGGCACATCCACCTTCGGCATGGCGGCGGCCTCGGCGTCGTCGTTGGTGGCAAAAACCAGGGCACCCCACACCTTGGCATCCGTGGCGGGCTTTTTGACGGGCAGCGGCTGCACGGGCGGCGCTTCCTGGCCGTGAAGACAGGCCATGGCCGACAGGAGGGTGAGGAGGGCCAGGAGCTTCATCCGCGAGGATTCGTGGGGGTGAGCAGCAGCGGCTGGTTGCGGGCGTCTTTGGACATCACCGCCACGGCGTGTCCATGGTCGTCAAACAACGTGGTGGCGGCCAGGGCCTCGTCCACTTCTCCGCGGCTGATGTTGAAGCCGACGATTTTGCGGTCGGCGGGCATGTCCTCCAGCCCGTCGAGGACCAGCACCGTGGCTTGGGCGTCGCTGGAATGGAAGCTGTGTGCCTGCACGCCGGCCTTGGGCACATAAATGCTGTGAACCAGTTCGTCCTGGCCCTCCAGGGCGCTGTTCTGCCAGGCAGCCAGTCCGGCCAGGGCCAGGGCGGCCGCGGCAAAGGCGGTGGTCAGCCAGGGAAGGCGCGGCCAGGCGAACCAGCCACCGGAGACGACGGGTGCAGGCTGGCTGTTTTCCTCCTGGGCCAGGCGCACCTGGATCTGGCTGTTGAAGAAGTCGGCATACGGCACCGGCATCTCCGCCGGCAGATGGCTGCGCAGGTCGCTGCTGAGCCTCTTCATGAGGTCGGCCTCGGCCTTCAGCGCCGGCTCGGCGGCGAGGCGCGCCTCAAAGGCGGCCGTCTCGGCTTCGTTCATCTCTCCGTCCAGCCAGCGGAGCAGTTCATAATCTTCAGGCGGCGTGTTCATAACAATCTTTGAGGAGTTCCTGGAGTTTCTTGCGGGCGTAAAACAGGCGGCTCATCACCGTGCCGAGGGAGCAGGGCACGGCGGCCGCAATCTCTTCATAGGCCATGCCCTCCACCTCGCGCAGCAGGATGACCTGCTGATGCTCGGGGCTGAGCCTGGCGATGGCCGACTGGATGCGCATGCCCAGCTCGGCGTTCTTCAGGGCGGTGTCCGGGGCGGGGTCGCCGCGCGGCACGGCTTCCGCACCCGCGGCGATGCGGTGTTCGGTGCGCGAGTCGTCAAACTCTCCGTCGCCCTGGAGCCTGCGCTTCCGCAGCCAGTCATAGACGACGTTGTGCGTGATGCGGTAAAGCCAGGTGTAAAAGGCCGAGTCCATCTTGAACGAGGGCAGGGCGCGCCAGGCCTTGATGAAGGCCTCCTGCGCGAGGTCCCAGGCCTCGGTTTCATTCTGGATCATGTGATGGGTCATGGCGTAGATCCTCCCCCGGTAGCGGCTCACGAGCACGTCAAACGCGCGCGTGTCGCCCGCCTGGCAGCGTTTGACCAGGTCGATGTCCGGGACTTCGCCAGGATCAGGCGCAGTGGAGGCGGGCATGCTTTCGGAGATGGCAGGGGTTCAGACGCAAGGCGGCATCCTTCTATTCAGAGGAAAAATCAGCGGCACATTCTGGCCGTTCAGCCGGGCGCCGTCAAAGGTTTGCCGTTGTCCTTCGGACCCAGGCGGATGAGAAAGGGCACCGCGCGCCCGGCCCAGGTGGCGGCGTCCGGAAAGCCCGCCGCCTCGTCGCCAAAGCAGCTGCGCAGCATGTCGGTGTCGAATCACGCAGCCTAGCCGCTTCCGGATGCCTTGAAATCACGAAAAGAAAAGCGCGGCCATTTTCCGGCCGCATTCCGTAAATGTCGCTACCCAAGACTCAACTCCCCCGATTATGATGAGCGCATCCATGCCCACAGTTCAATCCTCCGCCCAAAGCCGCCAGTTTCCCAAGTTCGACCTTTATCGCCTGCTGCACACGGTGTTTCAGCCCACCTTTGGCTGCCGCATCTGCATCCTGATCGACCTGCCGGATCTTGCGGAGGCGAAGGGCATGGCCTTTCTCGGCAACCCGGCCCGCGCCATCCAGCGCCGTGCCTATGACCATTTCCACCAGGGCCTTCATGGCGGCGTGATGGAGGAGCTGGCGCTCAAGGGCGGCGAGATGTTCGCCTATGTGCAAACCGGCGGCAGCAACCTCGACCTGCCCGACCTCTGCGTGGACATGGAGGGGCGTGAGCTGAGCCTGGAGAAGGACGTGTATCCGAACTACGACATCATCCTGGCCATCACCACCTTCTCCGCCACGGCGCCGCTGACGGCCTTTGCCAAGCAGTACGGCTTCCGCGGCGCCACGCTGCACGGCGTCAACGAAGTCATCCTGAACAGCGGGCTGGCCGTGAATTATGAGGAGGTCAGCCGTGATGCCGAGAAGCTTCGTCTTGCCATGACCCGTGCGGATTCCGTGGAGATCGACTTCGGCCTTGAGGACGGCAGCGTGCTCACGGCGAAGCTCGAGCTCAGCGGCCAGGAGGCCCAGAAGTCCCACGGCCTCTGCCGCGGCACGGAGCCCGACGTGGCAAACCTGCCCGCCGGCGAGGTTTATTTTGTGCCGACCGGTGCGGAGGGGCATTTCCCGATGAAGTATGAGGACGGAACCCTCGGCAAGCTGACGGTGACCGGCGGTCGCATCATCCGCAGCGACCTCATCGCCGGCAACCAGGAGGTGATTGATGCGCACAACGCCCGGCTTCAGGATGACCCGATGACCGGAGTCCTGGGTGAGCTTGGTTTCGGAACGCAGGTGCTTCCCGTCTCCGGCTCCGACATCCAGGATGAGAAGGTGCTGGGCACCTGCCACCTCGCCACGGGCCGTGACGATCATCTCGGCGGCCACATCACGCCGGATCAGTTCAAGCGCCGCCAGAACGCCACCCACGACGACATTCTCTTCGCGCCGCACAAGACGCCGAACTTCGACATCCGTCAGGTGCGCATGACGCGCGGGGCGCAAAACGAGATCCTCATCGAGCATTTCCAGCCTTCGAAGTATCTCCTCGACGCCCTGGCCGCAGACTGAGGTTCTCAAGTTAGGCGGAGCCAGGCCGGCGGTCATTCCTCCGGCATGGACTCCGCCTGGAGGACAACCGAGGCATCACACTTCCTCAATGCCTCGCGCAAGGCCTCCGTTCCCGCGCCATGCCTGGCGATCAGCTCCTGGGCAACCAGGTAGGCGGACTCAAACCGACCGTTGCCGCTGGCATCCAGCCACACCGGGTTGGTGGCGCCGATGACACGGGATGTGAAGACCTTGCTGCTCGGCTGATAGGGGCGTGGAATCTCCCAGAAAGGCTCGGTCACGCCGGGCCCCGTGGCCACCGCCACAAGATGCACGTCATGCGCCGGTCGTGGCAGTTTCCAAAGAATGCGCGCCTTTTCACCGGGCTGGTGCGGATCATTGACGACCTGCTCGCGGATCAACGTGCCATTGGCGAAAAGCTCCACCTGGTCCGCCTGCACCCAGGAGGGGCCTTGCACGACCACCTCCACCTCGATTTCATCTCCGAGCCCGGTTGCCAGGTCGCCGGTGCTGAAGCGTCCGTTGACCTGCATCGTGGCCATGAGCCCGAGGCTGACGAGCAGCCGGCCCTGCTGATAGCTGCGCCAGACTTCGTCCAGGTCGGGGTGTGCCGGGCTTTCATCCTTCGCCGCCGCATAGGTGCGGCCCTGGCCGAGGATGTAGCGGCTGACATCATGCGAGTCGCTGGAGGCGACCGCGGCAATGCGGTGCCCGCGGTTCATCAGCGCGAACCAATCATGGAACAAAAGATGGATGTCCGACTGCATGGCGGCCGAGGTGACGACCTCGATGGCGTCCACCTTCAACGATTCGGCGCGGCGGTGCCTTCCTGTGCGCGGATTGAAGTGCAGTGCTCCGAACGGCGTGAAGCCGCTGTGAACGTCACGTGGATGGTTGAGCGTGATGACCCGCACGCCTGGCGTCGAACGGATGGCCGGGATGAGCTGCGTCCAGTCCTGTGTTCCAGCATTCACCAGCGCCGCGCCGGGGGCGATGGGGAAGGCGTTGAAGTGGCCCTGCTTCGTGGTCACCTCGTTGCCGATGACGGAGGTGAAGCGTTCGCTCAGGCCCATGGCCGCGGCGGTGGGGGCATAGTCGGTGGGATGGTTGTGATCAGTGGCGATGGCCAGCTCGATCCCTTCTCCGGCGATGGTGATGAGGCGATCCTCAACGCTGGCATCGCCATGGCCGCTGTGGGTCAGCGTGTGGATGTGGCTGTCGGCGGCGATCCAGCCGCGGGTGTCGACTTCGCGGGTGAGGCTCATCGAGAGCGTGCGGGTTTCATCCTGTTTCACCGACACCTCCGTCCGGCTGACGCTCCATTCAAAGCCGCGTCCCGCATGAAGCACATAGTCTCCCGGCGGCACATGCAGCAACGCATGCCCCACGGTCGTGTAAACCACGCCGGTGCGCGCGGCAATCTCCCGGGCAGGCTCAGCACGCAGGGGTTGCAGCGTGCCGTCCCTGCGCGTCAGGGTGAGCCGGCAGGGCAGTCCGGCTTGGGTCGCGGCATCCGCCACCGTGATGTCGAGCGTGGCGCCGCCCACAGCCTCACGGACCGGTCGGAGTTCAAGAAACAGAGGTCCGACCTCGATGTCGTCCAGGGCCGTAGGAGCCTCGACGACGAGCTGGTTGTCGCCGTCGCGCAGAGCTCCTGCAGGCACGGCAAGCACGCATTCCTGGGCGGGTTCTGCCGTTGTCAGGGTTCCGATCCTGCAGCCGTTGAGCAGCACGGGCCAGCCCAGCTTCACATCCCGCTGCCAGATTCGCAGCGTGCATTCATCGCTGTTGGTCCGGCTTTGAAAACGAAGCTCAAGCCGCTCCGCGTCGACCTTGCGGTCCCTGGAGAAATCCCATTCGAACTGTCCGTTCCTGCCGAGATGGAGCCTGCGTGATTCCAGGGGGATGACCTCCCGGGCCAGCGCCTCGCCAAGTGGCGGGAGCAGGGCGGCGGTGAGCATGACGGCACGAATCAGGGACATCCTGACATTACGCGGCTGGACACCCGCTTTCACGCGGTGGTGACGGATTCCGGGCTGGTGAAGCCTGTCGCACCGGACTAACATCCAGCCACTGCCATCGCAGGATCCTTCCATGCATGCCCTTCCCGTCGACGCCGTGTTCCGTGAGCTTCAGACCGATGCCGGTGAGGGGCTGGCTTCTGCCGAGGCCGCTGCAAGGCTGGTGAAGTTCGGGCCGAACGAGCTGCCCGAGGCGGAGCACAAGCCGCTGTGGCGGGTGTTTGCCGGACAGTTCGCCAGCCCGCTCATTTACATCCTTTTTGTGGCCGCCGTGATCTCGTTCGCGATGGGACATGCCAGCGATGCGGCGGTCATCCTGGCCGTCGTGCTCATCAACGCCGTCATCGGGGCCGTCCAGGAGGGGCGCGCCGAACATTCGATGTCGGCTCTGCGGCGGCTTTCCGCCCTGAAGGTTCGCGTCGTGCGGGACGGCAGGGAATGGCTCATCGAGGCCCGCGAACTGGTGCCGGGCGACATCCTGCTGCTGGCGGCGGGCGACCAGGTGGGGGCCGATGCCCGGCTGCTCGAGGCCGCCGCATTGGAGGCCACCGAGGCGGCGCTGACGGGGGAATCCCTGCCCGTGATGAAGCAGACCGGCCTGGTGCCCGAGGAGTCGGCGCTCGGGGATCGCAGGAACATGATCTACTCCGGAACGCACCTCACTGCGGGAAGAGGACGTGCGGTGGTGGTGGCCACCGGTCTGCAGACCGAGGTGGGCAAGATCGCCCGCATGACGGCCACGGCGCAGGAGCCCAGGACGCCGCTGGAGCAGAGGCTCGCCCAGTTCGGCCAGTGGCTGGTCGCGGCCAGCATCGTGCTCTTCGCCCTGGTGCTGGCCTTCGGCCTGATGCGCGGCATTCCGTTCGTGGACATCTTCATGGTCGCCATCAGCCAGATGGTCTCGATGGTGCCGGAAGGCCTGCCGGTGGCGATGACGATCGCGCTGGCCGTGGGCATGCAGCGCATGGCGCGGCGTGGGGCCATCGTTCGCAGGCTGGCGGCGGTCGAGACGCTGGGATCGACGAGCATCATCTGCAGCGACAAGACGGGCACGCTCACCAAGAACGAGATGACCGTCACGGTGCTGGTGCTGCCCGATGGCAGGCGCATCGAGGCGACAGGTGCGGGCTATTCACCGGAGGGCCGCCTGATTCACGACGGGCGTGAGCTCGAAGATCCCGCGCTGCGCCGTCTGCTGGAGGCCTGCGTGCTCTGCAACGACGCCCAGCTTGTCCCGCCTGACGTGGCGGACGGACGCTGGCGGGCACTCGGCGATCCCACCGAGGCCGCGCTGCTGACTGCGGCGCTGAAGGGCTGCGTGGAGCCCGAGCCGCTGCGTCGGCGGCATCCGCGTCACGCTGAGATCCCCTTTGACTCCGCCACCAAGATGATGGCCACGCAGCATGGCTCATGCGTCATCGTCAAGGGGGCTCCGGAATGCCTGCTGGAGCTCTGTGAAGTAGCCGGGGCATTCCTGCCCCGTCGGAATTCAGAGGGGCCAGGAATGGCCCCGATACTTCCTGCTGAAATCGCCTCCCAGCTCGCCACGCAGGCCCTTCGCGTGCTCGCGGTCGCGGAAGTCGAAAATTTGCCGATCGACGAAAAGGCCGGTTTTGAGCCGTTTCGCGGGAAATTGCGATTTTTGGGCCTTTTGGGGCAAATGGATCCGCCCCGTGAGGAGGTGAAGGCTGCGGTCGCCGAGTGCCTCGGGGCCGGCATTCGTCCGGTCATGGTCACGGGCGACCACAAGGCCACCGGGCTTGCCATCGCCACCGCCCTGGGCATCGCCAGGCCGGGTGACGTCGCGGTGGATGGCGCCGAGCTGGAGCGCATGCCCGAACAGGACCTGCGCGCGGGCCTGGACCGCATCTCCGTCTTCGCCCGCGTGCATCCGGCTCAGAAGCTGCGCATCGTCGAGGCCTTCCAGTCGCGGAGGCAGGTGGTTGCCATGACCGGGGACGGCGTCAATGACGCGCCCGCGCTGGCGGCGGCGGACGTCGGCGTGGCGATGGGCGTCACCGGCACCGAGGTGGCGAAGGGGGCGGCGAAGATCGTCATCACCGACGACAACTTCGCGACCATCGTCAAGGCGGTGGAGGAGGGCCGGCTGGTGTATCAGAACCTCAAGAAAGTGGTGCTGTTCCTGTTTGCCACCAGCATCGACGAGGTGGTGGTGCTGCTGCTGGCGCTGTTGAGCGGTCTGCCGCTGCCGCTGGCGGCGGTGCAGATCCTTTGGATCAACATCGTGACCGAGGGCACGGTCACCGTGAACCTCATCATGGAAGGGCTGGAGGGCGATGAGATGCGGCGCCGGCCGACGCCGGTGGGCGAGACGCTCATCACGGGGCCGATGTGGCGGCGCATGCTGCTCATGGTCGCCGCCAGCGTGACGGCCATCTTCGGCTTCTTTGTGTGGAGGCTGCGGAGCGGCGCGCCGTTTGAACTGGTGCAGACGGAGACCTTCACGCTGGTGGCGGTCTGCCAGTGGTTCAACGTGCTGAACTGTCGCAGCGCGCTGAAGTCGAGCCTGAGCCTGGACGTGCTGAAGAACCGCTGGCTCATCGGCGGCCTGCTCCTGGGCAACCTGCTGCATGTGCTCGTCATCTACACCGACACGATGAACCACATCTTCCACACCGTGCCGATCCCGTTTTCCGACTTCCTGCTCCTGGGCCTCATCGGCAGCAGCGTGCTGTGGGTGGAGGAAGTCCGGAAGTGGCTGGCGAGGCGGGCATTGCCTGCGGCATGAATCTTGCCGTGCAGGCAGACTCCTGGCCAGGCTTGTGAGGCCGCTTCGGCAATCCGTCCTCAACGGCGTCTTTGGCAGGCATCGCATCGTCTTGCCGCAGCTTCATTTTAGGCTGGCATGTACTGGCGGGGCATGGCACCTGCCAAAGTTCCGGTGAACGTGGCCGGTGCTTCCTTCGTCCTGTTTCCAAAACCATGGACATCTCCTACACCTACCTCCTCATTCCCTCGCTCCTGATCCTGGTGGTGATCGCCGCCGTGTGGCTGGACCGCTTCAGCGTGCCCGTGATCCTGGTGGCGCTTGGCGCGGGCATTTTGTTCGGCAGCGATGTGCTGAACGTCTGGTACTTCGAGGACGCGGCGCTGACCAATGAGGTGGCCAACCTGGCGCTGGTCTTCATTTTGTTTCAGGGCGGCTTCGCCACGAAGCACGGGGACTTCCGTGCGGTGGCGCTGCCTGCGGGCGGCCTGGCCACCTGGGGGGTGATTCTCACCGCCGCTGCATCCTACGGCTGCCTGCATCATGTGCTGGGCTGGCCGATGGAGCTGTCGCTGCTGCTGTCGGTGATCATCTCCTCGACGGACGCGGCGGCCATCTTTTCCATCCTGCGCCGGCAGTCCCTGCCTCCGCGCCTGTCATCCACGCTGGAAATTGAGAGCGCGGCAAACGACCCGATGGCGATCCTGCTGACCATGGCGGCGGTGGAGGGCTTGAAGTCCGGGCAGATGGAGGGCATTCAGACCCTCGGGCTGTTTTTGTGGAAGTTCGTGGCCGGCCCCGCGATGGGCTGGCTGATCGCACGTGGAGCGGTGCTGCTCTTCAACCGGCTCAATCCGCAGGAACGCGGCTATTATTACGTGCTTTTGGTGGGCGTGATCCTGCTCAGTTACGGGCTTACCGAGCTGGTGCATGGCAGCGGCATGCTGGCGGCGTTCACCGCAGGATTCGTGATGGGCAACAGCCACTTCATCTACAAGCAGGGCGCGCGCAATTTCTCCGCTGCGCTCTCCACCATCGCAAACATCGGGGTGTTCGTGCTGATGGGCCTGCTCGTCTTTCCGCATCGCTGGGCGACTCTTTGGAAGGACGGGATCGTCCTCTTCCTGGTGCTGACTTTCGTGGCGAGGCCGCTGGCGGTGTGGCTGGGCACGCCGCGAATGGGCTTTGATTCGCGCAGCAAGCTGTTCATCAGCTGGGCCGGGCTGCGTGGCGCGGTGCCCATCGTCCTGGCCACCTACCCGATGGCGTCCGGTCTGCCGCAGGGGGAGGATGTGTTCAATCTCGTGTTTTTCGCCGTGCTGCTCTCCGTGATGATCCAGGGCGGCACGCTGGGCATGGTGGCACGCTGGCTGGGCCTCTCCACGCCATCCCGTCCGATGCAGCGCCACGGCCTGGAGCTGGTGACGATGGCCAGAAGCGAGCTTGACCTGGTGGTCGTGGACCTGCCGGATCCGAAAGGCTGCCCTGGTGCGAAGATCCGTGAACTGCAGCTCCCGCCCGGTGCCGTCATCACCCTGATCACCCGTGACGGGGAGGTCTTGATCCCCAAGGGCAACACCCGTCTGCTTGGCTGGGATCAGGTGACCGTGCTGGCCCGGGCCGCAGATGAGGACAAGGTGCGTGATGCGCTGCTGCTACCGTTTCAGCAGCCGCCCTCCGGCGAGGTCTAGAAGAGTCTTGGCCTGATCAGGGCGCGGTGGCGGGCAGCATCGTTGGCCGCATCACCCTGGTCCTCGCGGACATCTTCACCCTGCTGTTCTGCTTCATCATGGCCGGTCGCTGTTCTAACAAGAACTTCCGGCGTCTCGTCGAAGAATTCGGAAGCGCTGTTGCAGAAGCGGGCCGGGTCTGCTCCCGTGGCGCTTCGTCCAGTCCGGCGTCCGGAGGAAGCCTGACGCCAGTTCATCGCCTTCATGTCTGAAATCCTCGTCATCCTTCTCCTGCTCGTGCTCAACGGCGTGTTTGCCATGGCCGAGATCGCCATTGTGTCGGCGAAGAAGGCGCGCATGCAGAAACGCGCGGAGGACGGCAGCCGTGGTGCGGGCCTGGCGCTGCGGCTGGCGGCAAACCCGGAACGTTTTCTGAGCACGGTGCAGATTGGCATCACGCTGGTCGGCGTGCTGGCGGGTGCCTACGGCGGCGCCAGCCTGGCGGGCTACGTGGTGCCGTGGCTGCAGGGCATCCCCTGGATCGCGGGGCATGAGGAGCAGGTGGCGTTCGGCCTGGTGGTGGCCTTCATCACCTACCTGTCCCTGGTCGTCGGCGAGCTGGTTCCCAAAAGCCTGGCCCTGCGCAACGCCGAGGGCATCGCCTGCCTGATGGCGGGCCCGATGGACTGGCTGTCGCGCGTGGCAAGCCCGCTGGTCTGGGTGCTGGAGCTGAGCACGCGGACGCTGATGCGCTTCTTTGGAACCAGCAGCTCGCCGGTTGGGCCGACGCTGGCGGAGGTCGAGGTGCTGGTGCGCGAGGGCATGGTCACGGGCAACCTGCACCATCGTGAAAGCGAGATGGTGGAGGGCGTGTTCGACCTGCGTGAACTGAAGGCCGAGGAGATCATGCGGCCGAAGCCCAAGGTCATCTTTCTGCATGTCGACGAAACGGCCGCCAGTGTGGCGGAGGAACTGCAGTCGGGCGCGCGCCAGGTGGTGTTTCCGGTTTATGACGAAACCAGGGATCACATCGTGGGCATGGTCTCGCTGCGCGCCCTGTTCCTTTCGGTCGCGGCCGGGCAGGTGCAGAAGGTGAGCGAGCTGATGCGGGAGCCGGTGTTCGTCTCCGACAACCAGCCGGCGCTGACGCTGCTGGAGGAGCTGCGCCGTGCCTCTCATCACGCCGCCGTGGTGACGGATGAGTTTGGCATCGTGCGCGGCCTGGTCACCATCGAGGACCTGGCCGAGGAGGTGGTCGGCGAGCTGCCGGTCAACCGCCCGGGAACGCCAAGCACGCCGCAGATTCGTGAATCCGGCCCTGATGCCTGGATGGCGGACGGCATGACGGAAATCGATGCGGTGAACGCGGCGATCCCCGGCTTTGAAGCCGTCTCCGAGGCGGAGGCGGACAGCTTTCAAACCCTGGCGGGCTTCATCATGCAGCATCTGGAGCGGCTGCCTCGCGAGGCGGAGAAGTTCAGCGTGGGCGGATTCGAGATCGAGGTCATCGACATGGACCGTCAGCGCATCGACAAGGTCTGCGTCCGCAGGCTGCCCAAGGCGGCGGCCGAAGATGCGGCGGGCGGCGAATGACCCGAAGACACGGTTTCAGTCGTCGTCAGGATCATCGGCGCAGCAGGCTCCGCAGTGGATGTAGCAGTCGTCGCAGATCCATTCATCGCCAAACCTTGACGCTTCCGGCGCGCCGCAGCGGCCGCAGCAGGCGGGGCTGGGATCTGAGGCGTCAGGCGACGATGGAATGGGGGTGTCCGGCACGGGGCTGACATTGGCCGCATTGTCAGATGAAGCCAGCGGCTTCCGCTTTCCGTTTGCGCCCCGGCGGTCTCTTTTCAGACTCGCGCCACGCATGTCCCTGATCTCCCGATTTTTCTCCCTGCTGGCGCTTGCCGTCGCACTTGCCTCCTGCCAGACCGGCGGCCTCTCACCGGCCCAGCTTCAGCAGTTGGAATACCGCCGCATGGCCATCGCCGCCGAGCCGCGCGGGGACTACTACATCGGCCGCCGCTTCCACATCGACCGCACGCATTTCTGGGGCTATGTGCGCAAGCCCGGCGAAAGCTGGGACAACTCCCGCCTGGTGGTGCTGAACGAGCGCTTCATGAAGCAGCCTGACCGCTACCCGGAGATGCCGGAGGGCGACACGCCCGCCTATGGCTTTGACCACAACACCGAATACCGCCTGTGGGGCTACTTCTCTGGCCGCAAGGTGTATGACCCGAACAGCAACATGATCCTGCCCGAGTTCGTGCTCCAGCGCCATGAGCTGAAGGACAGCTCGCCCGGCTGGCTGTTCCGGCCTGACGAAAAGTTTGACGGCGTGCACCTGTTCCGCGGCGAGGTGGGCGCGACTCCTGGCAAAAGGTACTAGGTCGCAAGACAGCCCGCCCGAGATGCATGATCCACATCGTCCTCTTCCAGCCGGAGATCCCGCACAACACTGGTGCGGTGGGCAGGCTCTGCCTGGCGACCGGGGCCCGGCTGCATCTGATCAAGCCGCTGGGCTTCAGTCTTGAGGACCGGTACCTGAAACGCTCCGGCCTGGACTACTGGCATGAGGTGGATGTGCGCGTCTGGGAAAGCTGGGAGGAGTTTCACCAGTCCGTTGGAAAAGACGCGCTGCTGAAGATGGTGGAGGTGCAGGGATCCGGTGTTTACTGGGACAGCGACCTCGCGGCTGGAGAAGACCTTTTCCTGGTCTATGGGCCTGAGACACGGGGCATCCCGCCGTCAATCATGCAGCTGGGTGAAACCCTTCACATTCCGATGAAGGGCACGCGCAGCCTGAACCTTGCCACGGCGGTCTCCGTGGTGCTCTACGAGGCCGTGCGCCAGCGTGCGCAGTCCGGAAATTCATCCCTCTCATGACCGCGACACCCGGGGAGATGACGGAAATTCTGGGCCGTGCCAGGGCCTGGGCGCAGGTGCTGCGCCTGCCCTTCCGGCAGCAGCGCTGGCGCGGTCAGGCGGGCGGCTTCATGGGCCAGGGCACGGGCAGCAGCCTCGAGTTCCAGGACCACCGGGCCTATGTGCCGGGCGATGACCCGCGCCAGATCAACTGGCAGGCCTACGCCCGCACCGGCAGCTACACGATGAAGGTGCACCGCGAGGAGGTGCGCCCGCAGGTGGATGTCCTGCTGGACGCCAGCGCGTCAATGTCGGCCTATCCAACTAAATGGCAACGAACGCTCGAGCTGCTGGCGTTTGTGCTGGAGGCCGCGTTTTCCGCCGGCGCCTCTGTCCGCGCCTTTGCCGTGAGGGGGCCGGTCCATGCCGTGCTGGAGATGGAGGCCCTGCGCTCGGGGCGCTGGTTTGAGGTCCTGGAAAGAATGCCTGGTGATGGCGCCGCCGAGCCTCCCGTGCTGTCACGCCTGCCGCTGCGCGCCGGCTCGATGCGGGTGCTGGTCAGCGACCTGCTTTTTCCGGCCGCGCCGGAACCCCTGCTGGCGGAGCTGACGCGCGGCCAGGGCAGGGGGATTGTGTTTGTTCCCCATTGCTTCGCCGAATCTTCTCCCGGCTGGCGGGGCAATCATGAGTTTGTCGACGCCGAGACCTTGCTGCCGCAGGAGCACCGCGTGGAGCCGGAGTTCCTGAAGAGGTATCTGGAGGCCTATGCGCGGCACTTTGACCTTTGGAGGTCCGCCGCCCTGAAGGTTGGAGCCGCCCTGGCCCGCGTGGATTCCGAGGCGGGTTTTCTGGACGCGCTGCGCATCGAGGCGGTGAGCAGCCATGCGGTGGAGGTGGCGTGACGCATGGAATCCTGCCATAGATCATCATGCCCGCCGCCCTGCAGAAACTTCCCTGGTCCTGGAACGCCCCTGTGCTTGAAAAAGCGGTCGCGCACCTGATGCAGGGATGGCGGCCCGGGCTCGGGGCGCTGGACCTTTCGGACAGGCTCGTGGTCGTGCCGACGATGGAGGCGGGACGCCGTCTGAAGGAGGCACTGGCCCGCGCTGCGGACGAGCATGGCTCCGGTGCCGTCGTGCCCTGGGTCTGGACGCCGGAGACGGTCCTTTCCCCGCCCTTGCGCGAGGGGGCCGTGGCCTCCCGGCTGCAGTGCCGGATGGCCTGGCAAAAAGTGTTGCAAAACGTGCCCCTCTCCGCGCTGGAGTCGCTCTTCCCGCGGCCGCCCGAGGAGGTCGGCTGGACCTGGGAGCTGGAGATGGCGGAGCTTCTCTCGGAGCTGAAGTCCCTGCTCGGCGCCGGCGGGCTGACCTTTGCGGGTGTCGCCGAAAAGATCGAGGCCGACGCGGCACGCTGGAAGGATTTGGCCCGGCTTGAGGCGGCCTTCCTCAAGGAGCTTGAAACCGCGGGTCTGGAGGAGCCTCAGGCCGCCAAACGTGCGGTGGCTCATGAGCCGCTGATTCCGGAAGGCGTCCGTTCGGTGCTGGTCCTGCCTTCACCCGATCTCACGCCCCTGCTCACCACCTGGCTGCAATCCTGTGCCTCACGCGGGACGCAGGTCATGGTCTGCGTGCATGCCCCGCCGCAGATGACGGGCTGGTTTGATGACGCCGGACGTCCGCTGCCAGGTTTCTGGGGCGAGCAGGCGGATCATCAGGTGCCGCTGACGGAGGAGCACATCCATGTCTGTCACGACGCCGCCGCGCAGGCGGCCGCCGTTCTGGGCCTGATCCGCCAGGCGGCGCCGAAGGGACGTGTCGCGGTTGGCATCGGCGATCCTGAAACCGGGACGGTGTTGATTGAAAAGCTGCGGGTCGAGGGCGTGCGTGTCTTCGAGCCCGGCGGTGTGCCGCCCATGCAAACGGGGCTGTGGCATGTACTGCAGCAGATGCAGGCGCTGCTGGGCGGAGGCTCCTGGCGGGCCTTTGCCAGCCTGCTGCGCGTGCCCGAGGTGAGGCAGGGGCTGGCGGGGGCCGGTGATGAAAGCACCGTGGATTCTGACGCTGACGAACTGGAAACGCGGCCGTCCGCCGCGGTGAAGCCTTCAGGACTGCGCCTGCTGGAGGAGGCGGATGACTTTGCCGCCAGGCATCTTCCGGTGACGCTGGAGCATGGCCTGGAGCTGCTGGACTCCGCCAGGAGCCCCCTGCTGGCCCGGGCCATGAAGGGCATGCAGGCGCTGCTTTCCCGGATGAGGAGCCTGCCGCTGGCCGACGCGGCCCGGGAGATGCTGATCTGCTTCCATGGCGCCCGTGAGTTTGTGCCTAACAAACGACTGGATCATCTGCTTCAGGGCCTTGCGGACGCCTGGCTCCTGGCCTGCGCCGAGGTGCAGGAGGAGCTGCCCCGCTTCGGCCTGAGCGCCGGGCCGGGCGAGCAGCTGGCGCTCTCGCTCCAGATGATCCAGGACCGTTCCCTGGGCGAGCCTCGTGGCGAGGTGGACCTGGTGCTGCAGGGCTGGCTTGAGCTGCTCTGGGAGCCCGCGCCGCACCTCGTCGTGGCCGGCGTCAACGAGGAGCACATCCCCGGCATCCTGACCGCGCACCCCTTCCTTCCGGACAGCACCCGCGAGGCCCTCGGCCTGCCCTGCCAGGCCAGCCGCTTCGCCCGCGACGCCTACCTGCTGCGCGCCCTTGCCGAGATGCGCGCCGGGCCGTCAGGCTCGCTGCATCTGACCTGCGGACAATGGGGGGAGCGCGGCGACGCCCTGCGTCCTTCCCGCCTGCTGCTGCTTTGTCCGGACCATCGCCTGCCGGACCGTGTGGAGCACCTGTTTCCCAAGGAGGACGGGGCCGTTCATGCCGCCGAACCTCCGCGCACCCTGCTCTGGCGACTGCGGCCGAGGATCACCGCCCCGGTGGTCGAAACCATCTCTCCAACACGCCTGCGCTCCTACCTGAACTGCCCCTTCCGCGACTACTGCTCCAACGAGCTCGGCATGGCCGCCGTGGACGCGTCCCGGCGCGAGCTTGACGCCATGGGGTTCGGCACGCTGGCCCATCACGCCTTCCACCAGCTGGCGCTCGACGCCTCGGTGAAGGACAGCGGTTCCGAAAAGGAGATCGCCGAATTTCTCGTCGAGTCGGCCAGGGCCGAGATGCACCGTCTTCATGGTCACAGGCCCGCGCCACTGATCAGCATCCAGTTTGAGGCACTGGTCCAGAACCTCCGGCACGCCGCCGAGATCGAGGCGGCCCAGCGTGCCGACGGCTGGCGCATTTATGCCGCTGAAATGAAAATAGGTTCGGCCGGCGGTCGGGAGGCCCTGCGCATTGAAGGGGCGGTGCTGAAGGGCAAGATCGACCGCGTGGACCGACATGAAAAGACCGGGCGCCTCCGCCTGATCGACTTCAAGACCTCGAACAAGGCGCGCAACCCGCGCGATGCCCATGTGGAAAAGATCGGCCCGCGCCGCCGGATTTCCGACGCGGATTTGTGGAAGACCTTTGAGCTGGAGGGGGAGACCTGGCTCTGGCAGGACCTGCAGCTTCCTCTCTATGCCGCCGCCATGCGCCAGCAGGGGCTGCGCGTGGACGAGGCCGGCTACTTCTGCCTGCCCAAAAGCGTGCAGGACACCGCCATCCTCACCTGGGAGAATTTCGACGACGCCTGGGAGGGTCAGGCCCTGGCCTGTGCCGCCGAAATCGTCCGCCGCCTGCGCGAAGGCCTGTTCTGGCCGCCGGCGGAGAAGGCCTTCGAGCAGGACTATGAAGGGCTTTTCCTGGGCGACATCCTGGCGGCCGTGGAGCCCCTGTGACCGGGCTTGTCCTTCGCTGTGCCGCGGTTGTTCTTGTGCCAAAGTGCGTCGACTTTGGACGTTTTAGTTTCGTGCGCCCCAACCCGCTCATTCTGCTTTTCTGCCTGGTCATGCCCCTGTCTCTGCCTGCCGCGGACGAAGGCGCCCTGCTCTTCAAGAACGTCTGCTCCCAGTGCCATGGCGAGAAGGGCGAGGGCAAGCTTGAGGTGAGGTCGCCCTCCATCGCGAACGAGCCCTCCTGGTACGTGACCACCCAGCTGCTGAATTTTCATGACGGCAAGCGTGGTTCCAACATCCAGGCGGACCCGCAGGGGGCGATGATGGCCGCGATCGCCAAGTCACTGAAGCCGGAACAGATCGAGGCGGTGGCGAAGCATGTGGAAAGCCTGCCCCTGGTCGTTCCCAAGGAGCGTGAGATCGCCGGCGCCGACGTGCGTCTCGGCCAGGAGCTCTTTTATGAACGCTGCATGGAATGCCATCGCTACAACGCCAGCGGGGAGATGGCCTTCGGCAGCCCGCCGCTGGTGGGGCGTCAGGGCTGGTACCTGCTGGAACAGCTGAAGAAGTTCAAGGGCCTGCACCGCGGCGCCGCCAAGGGCGATGAGAAGGGCGCCAAGATGGTGCAGATGGCGACACTGTTCATCGCGGACGAACAAACGATGAAAAATGTCGTCGGCTACATCCTGACGCTGAACCCGGCGCCGACCGAGGAGGCGGGGGATGATCTTTTCAAGGCCCCGGCCGCAGGTCAGTGACAGGACGGGCCTTCCAGGCTAGCCTCAAGGCATGAGCCCTCGCCTGACCCTCATTGCAGCCGTTTCCGCTGACGGCTTCATCTCGCATGGAAAAGGCGTGCCATGGGATCTGCCGGCCGACCGGGCGCAGTTTCGTGAAAAGTCGCGTGAACACTGGCTGCTGCTGGGCCGCCGAACCTATGATGAAATGACCGGCTGGTTCCGGCCCGGGCATGTGCCCCTGGTGCTGAGCCGCGACGCCTCCCTGGACGTGCCGGGCGGCCGGGTGGTGTCGTCCGTTCATGAAGCCCTGCGGATGGCGGGGCAGGCGGGTGAACACGAGCTGATGTGCTGCGGCGGCGCCCAGGTGTACGCGCTGGCGATGCCGCAGGCTCATTCGCTGGTCATCACGCATGTGCGGCAGAGGCTCGGCGGGGGACTGCCGTTTCCCGTCATCTCGCCACGCGAATGGGAGCCCGTGCTGCGTCAGGCCCATGACACCGACCCTGAACATGCCTTCGCCTTCGAGGTCGTGACCTATCAGCGCGTGATCCAGCGGGGGCTGGATCTTGCGGCCTGAGTCAGGTCAGCGGCCCGCCACGCCGCCCTTGACCTCGCTGGCGTTGGTGCGCAGGACCTCGATGCCGTTGATGACGGGCTGGTTTTCCACGCCTGCATCTTCGTGGGCGGGCAGGATCTCCAGCAGCAGCTTGCCCGTGACGGGAATGCGTTCGAACTGCTCAACCAGCGCACGGCCCGGTCCGCCGGTGCGGACGACGACATCCATGCCCTTCAGCACGGTCTTGTCCTGAAGCTTCACGTCAAAGACACGCTGGCCCGGCTTGTCGCCCTCAGGGGCGGAAAAGTAGAGGCGCACGGTGTAGGTTTCAGGCTTGTCGCCCTCGCCGATCAGCGGCAGCTCCACCTTCAAAAGACCCCGTGCCCCCGAGGTGTGAATCCAGGGCGTGCGGGTGCCCTCGATCTTGTGGGACTCCTCGTTCACGGCAAAGAACTCGCCGCCCTTCGTGAACTTCGGCGCGATGTTCAGCGGCAGGTCGATGCCGGCGCGGGAGGACGGCCTGGGATAGCCCAGCCAGAGCCTGCCCGTGGCGTCGCGACGGTCGCCCGGCGCGCCGAGGTTGAGGGCCATGTGCTGGACCGGCGTGCTGGAGCCGGTGGCGCTGTAAACGCCCCAGCTCATGCGGTCTGCGCGCGGCTCAAAGACGATGGTCGAGGCGATGGAGAACAGGCAGACGCAGCCGGCGCTGGCCTCGGGGATCATGACGAGGCCGTTGGCGGGGATGGTGTTGATCCAGCAGCCCAGGCGCTGTCCTGCGAAGTGCTCGGTGCCCTCGTCCTCGTTCATGTTGTAGTAGGCCGTGGACTTCGAGCGGAAGAACATGAGGTTCGCCGTGGCGGAGATCGCTCCGCAATGGTGGCCCGGCCGGGCGAACATCCACGGGGTCTTCTCGCCGGTCAGCGGGTGCGCGCGCATTTTTTGTTCGCCGGTGTAAAGGTCGTAGGCCCAGGGCTCGGCGACCACCTCGTTGCCGATGACGACCGGCCGGTGGCGGTAGTTGGCGTCCTTCGCCCAGACCTTGCTGCCGTTTTCGGCGTCGAGCACGACCAGCCTGCGCCGGGCAAACTCGCCCGCGAGGAACTGCTCCCAGTAATGTCCGTTGGCGTTCGCGCCGCCCAGCACGAGCCGGCCGTTCTGATACATCAGCGTCAGCGCGCCGCCGCCGATGCCGATCTCGCTGCAGTCGGTGACGTCCACGGGCTTGGCCCATTTCTTCTCACCCGTCCTGGCGTCCAGCGCCACGGCCATGCGCAGGTCGGCGTTCTTGATGCGTTCCTCCGCGAGGTCACGGGCCTTGCCGGTGAGCCTGGCCAGTTCGGTCTTGTCCTGGCGCAGCATCTCCTCGCGCTGCGCGGGAGTCAGCGAGGCGTCGATGAAGAACACCCGGCCGTCGCCGATGGCGATGGAGACATGCGAGACATGCCTGCCCTGGTAGGTCCACTTCAGGTCGCCGGTCTTCGCGTCATAGGCAAACAGGGTGTCGGTGGAGATCGAGGCGCTCTTGCCTCGGCGGGCGCTCTCCGCGGCGTTCTCCACCCTCAGGGTGCTGGTGCCGAAGACCATGCCGACGGACACGGCCAGATAACCCCATTCAAGGTTAGGCTTGCCGGCGTCGGGGATCTTCAGCTCGCGCACCAGACGGCCGGTGGCGGCGTCAAACTGGAGGCACTTCTCCGCAAGCAGCATGAAGAGATGGTCGTCGCTGGCCGCCATGTTGCCGGGCTCGCGGGCGTTGTAGACGCCGGTGCGCATGGCGCCGGGATTCTTCACCTCCCACAGAAACTGGCCGTTGAAGGCGTCGTGCGCCTGGATGCTCGTGTCGCCCTGCGTGAACAGCCTGCCGTTCACGGAGATGGGGCCCACGGCGCCGTCATGACGGTTCACCGACTCGCCCGGGCCGGGGTCGCCGTACCAAAGCACGTTCAGCCCTCCCTTGACGCGCTGGTCGTTGTTGCTGCTGGTGTTCGCGGCGTTGCCGTATTGATGCGACCACGAGTCGGCGCCCGGCAGCGCTCCGCGTTTGAGCAGGGTCCAGTCACCCGACTTGCTGATCACCGCCTTTTCCTCGCTCAGCTTGGTTTTGGCCAGCCATTCCGCCGCGTCGGTCTCCCGGCCGGGAGCGCCGAGGCAGAGGACGCCTCCGATGGGCTTGAGCGTGCGGGCGACTTCTGCCGGGATGCCCGGAACCCGGCCCGTCTGCAGCAGTGAATCCGAGACGATGAGATTCGCAAAATAGCTGGAGTAGGGGATCATCGACAGGTCGAGATGGTCGATCGTGATGCGTGAGCCGTACAAGCCGGTGCGCAGCAGGGTCTCGCGGGATGACCGCACCCTGGCCTCGTCGGCCTCGACGCCGAAGATGGAAAGGTGGCTGCGGCGGGCGAGTTCATGCACGAGCCGGCCGTCCGCGCTGCCAAGCACCAGGCAGAAGCCTTGATTCACGCCGCTGGCCCGGAGGATGGCCTCGGCCGCCTCGGCATAACGGGAAGTGTGTTCATCCTTGGGAAACGGGTCCGCCACGGGCTGAGCCGACGAGGCCAGGGCCTGGACGGCTGGCTGCGCTGCGTCAGCAAAGGTGTAGATGCGGCCGCTGGTGGTGCTGACAACGAGGTGGCCCTCGGCTGCGGCCAGGCCGCGCGCCTCGCCCTCGACGGCGGCCTGCCAGGCGATTTTGCCCGTGCTGGCGTCGATGGCGATGACCTCGCCCCGGCCGCCGGCGACCAGCGTCCCGCCTGCATGGATCAGGGCGGACTGATGCGGCGTGGCCAGGCTCCAGAGCACGCCATCGTCCTTCATCTCCGTGAGCTGCTTTTTCGCCGTGGCCAGCTGGTCCTTCTTCACCTGGTAATCGGCGCGCAGGGACTCGTATTTGGCGGCCGCCGTCGCCAGGTCGAGCTTCAGCTTCTCTGCATCCGCAGGCTTCGCGGTCTTCAGGGCGGCCTCAAGTTTTTCCACCTTCTTCAGCTCCGCGATCGCCGGATGCTTGCGCAGGTCGGCGGTGAGCTTGCTCGTTGTCATCTCCAGGGCATGCCTTCTGCGGGTGCCCTCGGCATGTCGGTCGCGGTCGATGGCGATGATTTCCTTGCCCGTGGCCATGAAGCCGCTCCGTCCGGTCATGGTCATCTGCGTGCCGCGAAACCAGGCATAACCCGTTTTGCCGGTCTTCTGGTCCAGCGCGAGGATCTGATGCTCTCCCACGGCGAGGATCTGGTCCTCCACCAGCATGGCCTGCGAACCGCCGATCTGTCCGCCCGCATCGCCGCGCCAGCCCGGCGCGGGCTTGTTCACCTGGCGGCCCGTCTGGCGGTCGAAGGCCACGGACAGGGCGCGTCCGGAAGGCACGAACAGCAGGTCCTTGGTGGCCAGCAGGTAGCCCTGGGGCGAGAGATCGTTCCTGCCTGCGTCCTCCTGGCTGATGGCGTCATTGACCCAGGTCACCCGTCCGGTCGCGGCTTCGACCGCGTAAAGGTAGATGTTTTCATGCGGAAACACACCTGCTCCAAAATACACCGTGCCGCCGTCGACCAGCAGGCCGGTCCTCACGGGCCAGCGCGAGATCATGCGGCCGCGAGCGAGAATGCGTTCATCGTTAGGCCCGGCGCGCAGCTTCCAGATGACCACGCCCGTCTTCGCATCCAGGCAGTAGGCGTGGCCGTCGTCGGATCCGACATAGACCCTGCCCTCCGAAACGGCGGGGGCGAGCCGCACCGGGCCGTTGGTGAAGAAGGACCATTGCTCGCGGCCCGTCCTGAGGTCACGGCAGAGGACGCGGCCGTCCACGGATGAGCCAAAATAGACCCTGCCATCGCTGATGGCGGCATGAAAGCAGTCGTCAAAGCGCACGCGGTTGAAGAGCTCCAGGCCCTCGATCACGCGCCCGTCCTCGCCCGACCAGGCCATTTGCGGCGGGGTGGGGGAGACATGCTCCCAGCGGGGCGCCAGGGGCGTCTTCAAGGACTCCTCCGTGTGGCCGACACGACTGTTGTCATGCTGGTAGGTCGGCCAGTCGGCAAGCGCCGGGGTCAGTGCGGCCAGAAAAAGAAACGGGAGAGCCTTCATGCGGTGGGTGATGGCCGTTCAGCGTCATGCAAACTGGCCGGCTTTTCATACGTATGCTCACGCCCGCCGCTATCCGACCAGGCCGATGATGACCCAACCTTCACCCTCGCTGCTTCGCAGCCTGCTTGTTATTCCAATGCTGGCCGCGACCGCCCTGCTCGCCTGCTCGGTGCCTGTTTTTCGTTATGCCCTGGAACACTGGGAGGCCGACCCCTATCAGGCCGTGGTGTTTCACCGGGGGCCGCTGACATCCGGGCAACGGGTTCAGGTTCAGGCGCTCAAGCCGCCGGCCGGAGCGGTGGAAACCGCCAACCTCGGCGTCACCACCGTCGATGTGTCTGCGGAGATGAGCCCGGATCATGCCGCGATCTGGAAGGCGCAGCCCCGGGAGGCCGCGCTGCCGCGCGTTGTGCTGCGCTATCCCCGCAGCACCGGCCTGCTGACGGATCTCGCCGCCATGCCCCTGGAGGAGGCCGCAGGGTGGAGGATCGCCGACTCTCCGGCCAGGCAGGAGATCCTCGACCGTCTCGGCGAGGGCCAGAGCGCCGTCTGGGTGCTGCTGGAATCCGGTGACAAGGCCGCCGATGACGCGGCGGAGAAGCTGCTGAAGGAGCGGTTGGATTACTTGTTAGGGGTTCTTTCCCTGCCGCAGCTCGACGCCCAGGACATCGCCAACGGCCTGGTCTCCGTCGGCCAGGATGACCTGCGCCTCGACTTCTCCGTGATTCGTCTGTCGCGTGGCAACCAGGATGAACGCGCCCTGGTCGCCATGCTCATGGGCTCCGAGGAGGATCTCCAGGGGCTGGCCTCCCAGCCGATGGTGTTTCCGGTGTTCGGACGCGGACGCGCCCTGTATGCGCTGGTCGGCAAGGGCATCGCTCCCGAGACCATCGAGGAGGCGGCCACCTTCCTGATCGGCAAGTGCTCCTGCCAGGTGAAGGAGCAGAACCCGGGCATCGACCTTCTCTTCACGGCGGACTGGAAGAAGCTCGCCCAGGCATCGCCCCTGCTTGAACGTGAGCTTCCCAGCCTCGCGGCCCTGGCCAAGTCGACGGAGCCCGTGACCGTGACCACCCGGCCATCCTCCCCTGAAACGCAGGGATTCAAGGGGGTGCCGGTTTTTGCCATCGCGGGCATCGTGCTCCTCCTTGCAGTCGCCATCCGGCTCTTGAAAAAGTGAGCATGTTGAAGCCTGACAGCCTGTTTTCGGAAGACGCCCCGGGCGTGAATGAGGAAGTGTTCACGATGCTGCTTGAGAAGTCCGGGTTGAAGATTGAGCGCATCGATTCGCATGGCCGGTCCAGCCCCGAGGGCTTCTGGTATGACCAGGCGCAGGAGGAATGGGTGCTCCTGGTCCGGGGCGAGGCCGTGCTGCAGGTCGAGGGACAGCCAGACCTTCGCTTGAAGACCGGCGACCATCTGCGCATCCCGGCGCATCTGCGCCACAGGGTCGCCTCAGTTTCCGACGATGCTCTCTGGCTGGCGGTCCACTTTTAAACCACAAGTGTTTCAGCGTGTCACGTCCCGCAGCGTCCTGGCGTGCAAAACACAGCCGGGATCGTCCATCTGGAAGCGTTTCATCGCGGTCTCTTCGCTTCGCTGCCAACCGTCCATTCCAGCACCTGGCCGTCCTTGACGAGCCTGGGCTTCAGGTCGGCGTAGTCGAGGTCCTGGGCCGCCACGCCCTTTTCAAAGGCAAGCGCCGCCGCCGTCGCCGCGCTCTGGCTGGTGATCATCAGCACGGGTTCCATGCGGATGCTGGCAAAGGCCGTGTGGCTGGCGCTCAGCGCAAAGGTGACGAGCAGGTTGCCGCATTCGGAACGCTTCGGCATGATGGCGTCGCAGCCGATTGGATAGGGGCCGAAGCCGTCCCGGCCTCCGGCAAGCTTGCCTTCACGGGTGACGACGCCGTCCTTCACGATGCGGCGAATTTCATGCACGTCCGTGCCATAGCTGCCAAGGCCGATGGACTTCGGGGCGGCCTGCCTGCCAAAGGTGTGATGCTCGGTCATCACGAGGTCGCTGATCATGCGCCGCGCCTCGCGCACATACAGCTGATGCGGCCATCCGCCGCTGTCCTTGAACTCATCCCGGGGCAGGCCGAACCGCTGCATGTCGCCGCGCACCTTCGCAGGCACCCTGGGGTCGGTGGCCAGGAAGTGCAGCAGGCCGCGATGGTAGTCCTCATGCTGCCTCGCGATGTTTTCCCGCTGCGCGTAGGACGCCTCCGGCCAGGCCCGGGAGGCTCCGGGCAGGTTGCCCCCAAAGGTGGCGGTGTTGAAATCCCACTTTTGGTTGGGCAGAGGATCGTGCTTGGAAAACCAGCGCAGGTCCATGTCGTCGCCGTTCCTCCGGCAGGCCTCGATGAAGCGGACGACCAGTTCATAGCGCTTTGGGTCGTAGTTCGCGGGCGGCCTGATGGGCAGGCTGTTGGCGGGGTCCGTGGTCAGGCAGAGCCGGTAGCAGTAGGCCTGGATGCCTGGGGCGGGATCCCCCGGAACGCCCGGGTTTCCGGCTTCCACGAGGGGCAGCAGGCCGCTGTCCGGACGACCTGGGATGAGGTAGGGATCCAGCGGGAAGTCGCGGTCCCAGGCTCCCTGTCCTGATTTCACTCGGCCATTGGGACCGGGCTGGAGGTGACCTGTCCGGGGCTGGAACTTCGGGTCGTATTGAATGCCGTTGAAGCTCTCTCCATACCTGGCGTTGCCCTCGCGCATCACGGTGAAGCTGACTCCGGCCTTCGCCATGAGGTCGCCTTCATAGCTGGTGTCGATGAACATGCCGGCGCGGATTTCATCGCCGTTCTCCAGTCGGAGCTGGCGGATGCGCGGGACGCCATTTTCTGCTGTCTTGGTGACGCTGGCGAGCCTGGCCTCGCGCAGCACCCGGACGCCCACCTCCGCGATCATCGCGTCGAAGACGCGCTCCGCCTGGTGCGGTTCGATGGCATAGGCTCCGCCGGTCGCCGGTCCGCCGTGGCTCTTGAAGGGCTGGTCCCATTCCAGTTTTTTCCCATACACGGCGATGAGGCGGGTGAAGTATTCGCGGGCGATGCCGCCCACGCTGCGCGGGTCGCCGATGTCCACGGCGGCGAGGCCGCCGCTGGTCATGCCGCCAAGGTGACGGCCCGGTTCGGCGAGGATGACCGTCCTTCCCATTCGCGCCGCCTGCACGGCCGCGGCCACGCCTCCCGAGGTGCCGCCGAAAACGCAGATGTCGGACTCATGCACCGCGGCTGCGGCGGTTGTGACAAGGCTGAAGATGGTCAGGAAAAGTTTCATGGCGGTGCTGCTACAAGACGAACTGACTTGGCCGCCCTTGCTGGTCAGCATGCCTGACCATGGTCTGCGGCCTCCTTACGGCTGGATCACCTGGATTTCGGTGACGTGGCAGGGCCTGCCCGGAAGTTCGGCGGCGACATTGACCCGGATTTCATCACCGGCCTTCAGGCTGGCAAGGGGCGCTGCCTTGCCGTTCTTCAGAACGGTGGTGTCAGCGCCGGTTTCAAGCAGGCTGGCCCCGATGTCCGGCGGACGCTGCATGTCGCCGTTGTAATCCTTGACCAGGGCAAGCTGCCAGACGGCGTGAATCCTGCCGCCCGTGATGGAGACGATGCGTGCGGTGGTGGCGTTGGCGGCGAGATGGCTGATGTCGTCGCTGATGAGGGCGATGCGCGTGAAGGCTCCCCCGGAGTCCTGAAAGCAATGGAAACGGTATCGTTGGTTCGGCGGCAGGTCTGCGGCCAGCACGTCCTTGCCAAGGTGCCTGAGCACAGGTTTGGCGACCAGTGTGAAATCGACGGGTTCACCGGTTTTTTCCGTGAGGAAACGTCCGCCCCCCGTGCTGCCATCGATGCGGGTCAGCTCACCATAGACGAGATGTTCGGAGAAGGGCGGCGGGCTGACGCCGTCCTTGATCTGATGCCAGGGCAGGTGGGGATTGCTGTGATCCGTGCGGAACGGGAACTGGTCCGGATACTCCTTCGCCACGTTCTCGACCAGGTCGCGGTTCTGCATGCGGCCGAAACCATAGCCCATGAGGCTTTCGCCATAGAACTGATCCTGTGCCTTCCAGCCCTGGAGGAAGATGCGCACGATGCGCCCGCGACGGAAGCCTTCGAGCATGTTGGAGACGCTGACGGTGATTTCATGGCCGCTGAAGCCGAAGCGGTCGGCGGGAAGCTTTCGCGCCTCCTGAATGGAGCCGTTCTCGCCATCGACCGGCGGATTCCAGGTGCGCAGTTCGTCATTGGCGACGCAGGTGCGGGTGCTCCTGCCCTTGGCGAGCAGGTCGCCATAGGCCTCCTGGAAGGCCGCCGGATCGCCGCTGAACAGCTGGACGGTCACCTGCTTCCCCTCCGTTTTCGTGATCCATCCGGCGATGCCACGCTTTTCGGTAAATTCGCGAAACTTCCTCCGCTGTTCCGGATCCGGCTTCTGTCCGTCGTCGGTCGTGAGCAGGGGCGCGGGCCGGCCGGTTTCCGAAGGCAGCAGCAGGAAATCCATCCGGGTGCCCAGCGGCACGTCGCGCATGTCGGACTCAACACCGCGAAATTTCATGATGGCCGGAGGCGGCATCATGAAGTCGATCCGTTCGCCTTTTTCCGTGCGGATCTGCCCGCTGCGATGGATGAAGTCGGCGCTGATGAGTTCTGCACGCACGCGGCGTGCGTCCTCGATCTTCGGAAAGGCCGGGTCCGCCGCCCGAACCGGCAGGGCAAGAAGCAGCAGAGGGAAAAACAGGCGCATGACCTGTCGGGTGGTGAAGACCGCGCGGCTCATAGGATTTCACTGACCGGTCCCAGGCTGTCCACGAACTGTTCGGCGTTCACCTCCATCTTCTGCATCATGGTCACGAAGACGTTGCTCAGGCGGGCCTTGTCATCCTTGGGCTTGCCGCAGAGGCTGCGCCATTCGTCGTAGCCCAGGCTGTAGTCCTCTTTCAGATGCGGGCGGTTGTAGTCGATGTGACCGGCGTGCTTCAGGCCGAGGCCCCTGCCGCCGGCGAGGAGGATGGGCAGGTTGCTGTTGCAGTGGCTGTGGCCGTAGCTCATGCCGCTGCCAAACAGGATCATCGTGCGGTCGAGCAAGGGTTCGCCGCCGTCCTGGACGGCGCTGAGCTCGTCGAGAAAATGCGCGAACTGCTGCATGATGAAGGCGTCGCTCTTCGCGAGCCGTTCCAGCACGACGGGGTCGCCGTTGTGGTGGGAGAGGTTGTGCCTCGCCTGGGTGATGCCGATCTCCGGGATGGCGAGCCCGTTGCCCTCGCTGCCGTTCATGTAGGTGACGACACGGGTCATGTCGGTGCGCAGGGCGAGCACGATGAGGTCGAACATGGTGCGCCAGTACTCACCGGCCTGCGCCCTGGGCACGTCGCGCTGGAAGGGGGCGGCGAGCTTCGGGTCCACAACAGGCTTGGGGATGTCGAGCCAGGAGTCGAGGCGCTCGGCGCGCTTCTCCACGTCACGCACGGCGTGCAGGTATTCGTCCAGCTTGGTGCGGTCCTCCTTGCCGAGCTCGCGGCGCAGGGCGCCGGCCTCGTCCATGACGGAGTCGAGCACGCTGCGGCGGCGGGTCAGGCGCGCGCGCTGGGCGGCGACGCCGCCGGGTTCCTCGCCGAACAAACGATTGAAAATCTGCCGCGGGTTGTCCTCCGCCGGCAGGGGCACGCCGTCGCGGGAGAAGGCGAGCGTGGCGCTGTTGAAGGGCTGGCCGGTGCCGGAGGAGATGGAGAGCTCAAGGGAGGGGAAGCGGGTCTGCCGGCCGGCGGTCTCCGCCATCAGCTGGTCGCAGGAGATGCTGTTCTCGTATTTGCGGCCGCCCTGGGCGTCGATCTTCGCCCCGGTGAGCCAGGTGTCCGCGCAGACGTGGGCCTGGCCAAGCCCGTTGGGATGGTGCAGGCCGCTGAAGACGGTGAAGTCGGCCTTGTGCCTTTCCAGCGGCCTGAGCGAGGGCGAGAGCGCATAGTCGCGTCCGGCCTTTGTGCACTGCCAGGTCATGCCGTTCACGCCGTTGGGAATGTAGACGAACACGCTGCGGCGCGGCTTCACCACCGAGGCGGCGTCGGCCCGAGCCGGGATCATGGCGTCGAGCAGGGGCAGAGCGAGCGTGGTGCCGATGCCGCGCAGCAGGTGGCGGCGGCCGAGGAGCCAGCGTTGGGATTGAATGTTCATCAGGCGCAGAGGACGCAGCAGTGAACGCATCTCCACAACAATTTGTTCAGCCCGCCGGAATCTTCCGGCGCCTTGAAACGAAAACCGGCCGCCCCTCAGAGAGGCGGCTGTGAATTCCTGCCTGAACGAACATCGCGCAGGGACTGGCCGTGCAGATGCTCGGAGGCGCCGCCCTTGGCCACGCCGATGCGCTGCGAGAGGTAGATGCCCGAATGCCCGCTGAAGAAGTAGGAGACAAAGCAGGCGACGGCAAAAGAGACCGAGTGATGAGCGCCGAACAGCTCGATGCCCATCACCGTGCAGGCCAGCGGCGTGTTGGCCGCGCCCGCGAAGAGGGCGATGAAGCCGAGGGCTGCGAACAAGGCCACCGGCTCGTGCATGAGGACACCGAGCGCATGGCCCAGGGTGGAGCCGATGAAGAACAGGGGCGTCACCTCGCCGCCCTTGAAGCCGCTGGCCAGGGTCACCGACGTGAACAGGGTCTTCCACAGCCAGCTCAGGGGCGTGGCTCCGCCTTCCCTGAAGGAATCCACAATCGACACCTGCCCGCCGGGCGGCGCATTCACGCCAAGGCCGAGGTAGTCACGTGAGCCCAGCGCGAACACCATCACGATCACCAGCGCCGCGCCCAGCGCGGGCCGCAGAGGCGCATACGGCACGATCCTGGCAAAGCCGCGCTGCAGCCGGTGGGTCAGCTCGGCAAACAACCGGCCGCCGATGCCGAAGGCGATGCCCGCCAGCGCCACCTTGCCCAGCAGCGCGGCGTTGAACATCGCGCGGGAAGCGTCGGCGTGCGGCACCTCCAGATGATACACGGTGTGATGGATGCCCCAGGCCGTGCAGGTCGCGTCACCCACCAGGCTCGCCACCAGCACGGGGATCAGCGCCTCGTACTGCACACGGCCGATGACCAGCACCTCCATGGCAAAGATCGCGCCGGTCAGCGGCGTGCCGAACACGGCCCCGAAGCCTGCCGCGATGCCGCACATGAGCATGAGCCGCCGGCTTTCCTGCGTCACGCGGAACGTTCTCGCCAGCAGCGCGGCGAGGCTGCCGCCCATCTGCACCGCCGTGCCCTCACGGCCTGCGGATCCGCCGAGGAGATGCGTGACCAGCGTGCCGATGAGCACCAGGGGCGCCATGCGCGCCGGCACGCCGCCGCCGGGCTCGTGGATTTCATCAATGAGCAGGTTGTTGCCCCTGTCCGAGCCCTTGCCTAACCCATGATACAAAAACCCAACGGCCACCCCGCCCGCCGGCAGCAGCCAGAGCAGCCAGGGGTTTCGCCAGTGCAGCTCCGTCACCTGGTCCAGTAACGCCAGGAACAGCGCGCTGGCCGATCCGGCCAGCACTGCCACCGGCAGCGCCAGCCATGTCCAGCGCAGGAGCTGGACAATGTTGGAGAGCAGGGCGGGGCGGTCAGACGGCATGAACGTGAATCGTAGCGCGCCGAGGCCTGAGTGCGAGCAGAAGCCGCCTGCCCTGGGGAATCATGTGCTCGAATCCAGGCCTGCGTCTTTAGGCGGGGAGTTCGAAACCTTTGCGGTAGGATTTGCGGATCAAGGCGTCGGCCTCAGGGGCGTTGACGGCTTTCATGGCGGCGCTGTCCCAGTCGATGCGCTTGCCGAGCCGGATGGGCAGCACGCCGGTGAGCAGGGCCTCGGTGTAGGGGGCGGCGTAGGCGAAGCCGGCCTTCGCATCCTCCGGTTTGCCGGCAAGGCAGGCGGCCACCCATTCCTCGCGATGCCCGGGGCTGCGGGCAAGGCTGCGCGGCGGCAGCTTGAAGCTGCGCATCTGGCTTTCGGGCACGATGCGGGGCGTGCCGCACCAGCCGGGTGCGATGATGGAACCTTTGTCGCCGAGGAAGAGGATGCCGTTGTCGCCGATCTTGCGCGCAGGATCAAATCCAGGCGGCGGCGCGGGTCTTCTGCCTCCGTCGTGCCAGGTGAGCCGGACGGGGCCCCGGCCTGCCTTGGCGGCGAAATGCCAGGTGACCACACTCCACAGGGGGAAGGAATCGGCGTTTGTCTCCGAGGTCTGCGCTTCGACAGCAATGGGTGCGCCAAGATCCAGGGCAAACCACGCCGGGTCGGCGTTGTGAACCATCATGTCGCCGAGCGCGCCGCAGCCGTAGTCATACCAGCCGCGCCATTTGCGAGGAACATACAGCGGGTGGTAGTCATGCTCCGGTGCCGCGCCCTGCCATTGGTTCCAGTCGAGCGTGTCGGGAACAGGGAGCTTCTCGGTGGGGCGTGCGCGTCCCTGGGAGTCCCAGTAGGTGCCGGGGCGGTCCGACCAGACATGCACCTCGCCGATCTCGCCGATGGCTCCTGCGTCGATCCATTCCTTGGTGAGCCGCAGGCCTTCGCTGGCATGACCGGTGTTGCCCATCTGGGTCACCACCTTGGTTTCAGCGGCCACGCGTGCCATGATGCGCGTCTCCTCGATCGTATGGGCCAGCGGCTTCTCGCAGTACACATGCTTGCCGAGCTTCATGGCGGCGATGGAGATCGGCGCATGCCAGTGATCCGGCGTGCCCACCATGACCGCGTCCAGGCCTTTCTCCGCCGAGAGCATCTCACGATAATTCGTGTAAAACGGCCTGCCGGGATAGGCCTTCGCCATGGTGGCCTCATGCTTCCGCTCCACATCACAAAGCGCGGCGATGTGGACGTTGGCGAAAGTGGCGAGGTCGCGTGTGACGCCGCCGCCCTGGCCGCCGATGCCCACGCAGCCGATGTTCAGCTTCTCCGACGGAGGCGGCACTCCGGGCGCGCCAAGGACATGCCGAGGGATGATGTTGAAGCCGAAAACTGCGGCTCCGGTGGCGATGAAGTCACGGCGGGTCGGAATGTTCCTGAGGTGCTTTTTCATAGGATGAAGTGGATGGGGTCGTGCCAGACGTTGCCCGCACTCTGGCGAGTCTTCCAAAATGAACGCTGCACCTTCGCCCGGCTTTACCGCTTGATGAACAAAGGCGAGCTGACCAGCGATTCGATGAGGCTGGCCAGGGGGTAGCCGTTTGCCCTGGCCTGCTCGACGATGTGGCGCAGCTCTTCGCGGTCGCCAAAGGTGATGCTCCGGCGCAGGGCGTAGGTCGCCAGCTTTTCCGTGAAGGCGAGCGCGAACCTGTCGAGGTCGCTGACCAGGAGGTTGCGCAGCTCGCGGCTGTCCTGGAAGGTCCGGCCGTCCGGCAGCCTGCCGCTTGGATCAAGTTTTGGATCGGCGCCGACGCCGTCCTTGATCGATTCAACCAGCCGCCAGCGGCCGATGGCGTCGTAGTTGTCGAAGGCGATGCCGAGCGGGTCGATCTTGTTGTGGCAGGCGGTGCAGTTGGGGTCGGAGCGATGCAGTTCCAGCTTTTCGCGCACAGTGCTCTTCTTCGCCTTCGGGTCGGGTGTGCTCAGGGCGGGGACGTTTGCTGGCGGCGGTGGTGGCGGCCTGCCGATGATGGATTCAAGCAGCCAGACACCGCGATGCACGGGCCGGTGCCGGGTGCCGTCGGAGGTGAGGCTGAGGATGGAGGCCTGGGTCAGCAGACCGCCACGGTGATCGTCCGGCTTCAGCACGACACGCTGCAGATGATCGCCACGGACGCCGGTCATGCCGTAATGCATCGCGAGGCGTTCGTTGAGCATCGTCCAGTCGGAGTCGAGGAAGTCGCGCAGGCTGCGGTTGTGCTGCAAGACTTCGCCGAAGAAGCCGAGCGTTTCGGCGATCATGCTCTTCTCCAGGTTTTCGTCGTACTCCGGATAAAGCTCCTTGTCCGGCGGGAACATGCCGACCTTGCGCAGCTGCAGCCACTGGCGCGGGAAGCTTTTTGCAAAGGCCTCCGACTTCGGGTCGCTCAGCAGGCGTTTCACCTGCGTCCTGAGCTGGGCAGGGTCATGCAGGCTGCCGCTGCGGGCGAGTTCAAGCAGCCTGCCGTCGGGCATTGTGCTCCACAGGAAATACGAGAGGCGCGAGGCAAGCTCGTGGTCATTGAGCTGGCTGCGCGGCTTCTTCGCGTCGCCCTCGACCAGGTAGAGGAAGTTCTTCGAGCACAGCACGGCGGCGAGCGAGTTCTTCACGGACAGCTCGAAGCTGTCGCCCAGCTTCTGCGCCTGAAGGAAGGGCTGCATCAGCGGTTCTATTTCAGCGGTGGTCACGGGCCTGCGCCAGGCCTGTTCGGCAAAGCGGGTAATGATCTCGCGCGCGTCCTTGCTGAAGAAGATTCTCCGGTGGGCCGGTGTGGGCCAGGACTCGACGAGCGGGCCGTCCCACTCGACACGGTCGATGATGAGCGTGGGTTGGATAGGCTTGAAGTCGTCATCGCTGAGCTTGAGCTGCCAGGGCACGCGGCTGCGCAGGCTGGTGAAGGCGTTGGGCGTGCCGCTGTGGCGTGAGCGCCGGCCTTCGGGATTGGGGCCGGGCACGGAGTTGATGATGCGCACCGGATACCTGCCGGCGATGAGATGCACGCGGGCCTCGACGGTGACGGGTTGGTCCTCCGGAGCGTCGATGTCCTGCTCGATGAGCGTCTTGTCGATGCTGGAAAGGTACACCTTCAGCCTGGGGGCGCGGCCGCCTTCAGGCCGCAGGCCGCTGAGCTTCAGGCGCAGCAGGTAGTCGCCCGTGGTCTTCACCTCCAGGTTCCAGGAGTCGGTCGTGTAATTGTTAGGCACGATCTCGATGCGGACCTGGTCGGCGATGCCGCGTGCCTGGTACTCCTCCTTGAATTCCTTCCAGCGCATGTCCCAGGGCAGCCAGGTGAGCGTCTCACGCCTGGGCTCGGGCCGGATCGACAGGGCTTCGTCCAGGATGGCATCGGCGGCGGCGAGGTGTTTCTCGACATGGGCCGGCGACAGCGTCAGCACGGAGCCGATGCGTTCAAAGCCCTTCCAGTCCGGGTCCTCCGGCAGGCCTGCGGGACCCTTGACGTCGAAGTTCACGCCCAGCAGGTCGCGGATGGTGGCGCCGTACTCCTCGCGTGTCAGCTTGTGCAGGCTGACTCGTTCGCCGCCTGCAGACTGACGCAGGGCCTCGGCCTCGTGAAGCTGGCCGGCGATCCATTCGGCAATCTTGGCGACATCCGCAGGCACCGGCCTCTCCTCGTCCTCCGGCGGCATGTCGCCGGAGTTGATGCGGTTCATGATCTCCTCCCACTGCATCAGGGCGCGGGGTGACTCGAAGTTGAATGGCAGGTTGTCCACCCTCAGGTCGCCCTTCTGCTTCCTGGCGTCATGACAACGGTTGCAGTGCTCGGCAAAGAAGGGGCGCACCACGGACTCCAGGCCGTCAGGGGCCGCCGCCGTCACGACGTTCAGGGCGAGGCAGGGAAGCAGGCGTGTGAGAGTCGGCAGGAGTCGGGGCATCGGCACGGTATAACGAATGACAGCATTACAAGGTTTGTTCTGCGCCTGCAAAGGCGGCTTGGGGGCGCCACCGAGTGAATAGGGCTTGCGCATCCAGTGGGGAAAAGAGGTTTTTGCGACAGGATTCACAAGATGGCCAGGATGAACAGGTCTGAAAAATCGTGTTTATCCTGTGAATCCTGTCACTGAGGCCATGAGATGCAGTCATCGGCTCAATGGATGCATCAGCCTTGCGCAGTGAAGATCTTCAGAAGCCCGTGTTGGGGAACCAGCGGCTGAAATGATTGTCGTCGAGGCGGGTGAGCGGGATGGCCAGGGGCGTGGGCGGTCCCTGCTTCGCCCAGCGCCGCAGGTCATCGCGGTGCCCGAGATGTCCGAGCACGTCCAAGACATTGCCGGGCGAGTTGTCCGGCCAGCCTTTGTGCACCTGGGGATCCCAGATGGCGATGCCTGGGTCGCCCTGCTCCAGCCAGGCGGCGGCTTTTGCGCAAAGCTCCCTGGGCTTGCCGGTCTTCCAGGCGATCACCATGGGATAGGCTCGTGTCTGCGTGCCCCGGGTGATGCGGCGGTAGTAGTCCATGTCCACCTGGCCCGGCGTTTTCTCAAACGAGGTGTGATAGGCGAACCAGGTGGTGGCGAGGTCATCCACGAGCCCGCGTTGGATCCAGTGCGGCAGATCGAGCCCCCAGCGCTGATTGTCCGCCTCCTTGGCGAAGGTGCCGAGTGAAACCTTGTAGCGCTCGCGGCGACCCTGGCGGGCGGCGGTTTCATCGAGCAGCGCGCGCACCTCCAGCATGAAGTCGGTCATGATGGCGGCGCGCGTGGCATGAATGCGCGGATCGTCGTCCGCGACAGACCTTGCATCCGCGTGATGCATCTCCTGGAAGCGTTGGCAGAAGGCATCCTCCCAGAGCATGAGCGGCATGCCGCGGTTGAAGAGGAAGCCGACTCCTTCGGGCTGAAGCTCCAGCGTCTCGCGGAAGATCTCGATCAGATGCTTCCGGACCTCCGGCACGGCATAGCTCATGTAAAAGGTGGGCGTGCCGTCGCGGTCAATGCAGCGCCATTCCGGATGCTCGGCATAAAACCGGCTGTTGAAGGTCTCCTCGTAGGGCATCGACCCTGCCCAGCCGCCGGGACGCAGCATGACATGAAACTCCGCGCCCTGGGCCTTCGCGGCGTCGCGCGCCACTTTCAGCGGGTTGACGCCCTTTTTGAAAAGGGTTTCCAGCGACCTCGTGTAGCCCGCATAAGCGTCGGTGGGAAAATCTTCCGTGCCCTGGCCGGGATAGCTGCCCACCTGGCTCGGATAACAGACGAGGTCGCTGCCGGTGACCTGGAACCACCACTTGCCGACATCTGAATCTTCGAAGCCGCGGAACTCCTCCGCCAGCTGCTCGGCGCTGGTCGGCTTGAAGGGCCAGATCCAGCTGTGGCCGTCAAAGGTGGCGATGGAGGTGCGATGAGCTGACGGAGCCCTGGCCACCTTCACCTCCTCCTCGGTCAGGGGCACGGTCCTGACATAACAAACAGTGGCGGGAAGCCCTGGCAGGGGCGCGATTTCCACCGGCTGGCCCTTGAGCTCGGCAATGGTGAGAAAGCATTCCTGGATCACGGCGCGGCGGTTGGGCAGCAGCGCGAGGTTGTTGGCGAGGCGTTTGAAAATGGGTTCGCCGGCCAGCCTCGCGCGGATGCCGTTGCCGCCGATGTTGAAGCCGCCTGAGGTCGTCGCCAGGCCGACATAGACCGCATGCCAGCCCTTTTCCGCCAGCGGCAGACTCACGGTTGGAGGGTTGGTGGCGCCATAGGTGGAGAGCGCCGTGCCCTTCCATTCCGCCGTCTCAAAGGGGATCAGCTTCCAGCGTTCCTTCTGGCGTCTGCCCGTGATCAGCGCCGAGGTCGGTTCGGCTTTGGCAAGGTCATGGTGCACGATGGCGTCAGCCGACCGGGAGAAGCTGCGCGAGTCCTGCTTGAAGTACTCGGCCGCACGGGTTGTCAGGCAGAGGCTGACAAGGACAAAGGCGAGCATGATTCGGCGCATGTCCCTGCTAACGGACCTGCCGGCAGGGTTGTTGCCGGTTCAAGGCGGCGTCTGCTGCATCAGAAGGGCGAGTTCGCGATCCATCGGGTCCTTGCTGGCGGCAAGCGCTGCAATGACGCCGTCACGGTCCTCCGGGCTGCGGTTCTGGCTGAGCTTGAAGGTCGCCTCCATGCGGGTGACGGAAATCTCAAACCCGACAAGGCCGGGAAGCAGTCGTTGCATGTGATCGTCCGTGAGCCGGGTGCCATAGGGCTGCGCCTGTCCGGCTTCAAAGTGATCCGTGAGTCCGCGAAGCATTGTGAGCAGGTCCCCGTCGTCCTCGATCAGGCGCGGCATGCCGTAGACATGCACGACGGCATAGTTCCAGGTCGGCACCATGGGGCTGGACTGATACCAGCCTGGCGAGACGTAGGCATGAGGCCCATGAAAAATCGTCAGCAGTTCACGCTCCGCTGCCCAGTGCCGCCATTGGGGGTTGGCACGTGCCATGTGAGTGATCAGGACATCACCCCCGGATTCGCTCACCCGATGCAGCACGGGCAGGTGACTGGCGACGGGGGTTCCGTCCGCTTCCTGTGAAACCACGGTGGCAAAGCTGTGACGCCCAATGAGCGAGAGGATGGCGTCACGGTCGGTGATCAGGAAAGGCCTGGGCGTGTACATGTCATCATGGGGTTGTTGGCGCCGACACTTTGAGAGAAGTCGTGCGAGTCGTTTCTCAAAGGCATTTGCTATTTTGCCTTTGGAACGGCCTGCTCCTTCAGCCACTGCACATCAGACCGCTCCACCAAGGTGTCGCCGCGCACCAGGATGTCCTGGTCCTGGTGATGGATGAGGCAGTGGCTGATGCGGTGGAATTTGCCATCGAAAAAGAAGGCGGCGTTCACGTTGTGATGCAGTTCGCAGTTTGTGTAGGTGGTGACGCTGTCACCCACGTCGGCCACGCCACCCGCCGAGGAGCCGTTCCAGGCGATGACCGAATCGCTGACATCCATCTGCACGGTTTCATGGGCGCTGATGCCTTCGTCGCCGTTGGAAAAGGCCCGGACGTTTTCAAGCTGAATGCCGATGCGGTGGCCGTGGATGTTGAATCCGTCGTTGGCCGCGTGCCTGGCGGTGACGTTGCGGATCGTGATGTGGGAGCAGGCGATGTTGACGCAGCTCGCCAGACCTGAAGGAAGCTGGATCACCGGGGCCGTGCCCGGCGCCTTTTCCCGTGGCCAGCGAAAATACACCGTGCCTTCCGCAGTCCAGCCCATCTGGCCTGGCTGAAGGGCGTCCGGTGCGGTGTAGATGACCTTGTCCGTCAGGCCCGAGGCCTTTTCAGCGACACGGTCGCGGCTGATCCGGACGGGGACTTCATCGATGAAAAGCCCGGCGCGCTGAACGTCCGCCACTGGTGGCAGGCCGGGCAGGGGAGCGGGTGCCGTCCAGAGGTCGCCGCTCTTCAGCCAGCCCAGGCCGCTGATGTCGATGCCGAGGTCGATGACCAGGCCCAGGCCGTCAAACACGACCGGCTTTTCCGGCGTGCCGCCCTGAGTGAAGGTCAGCGGCGTGCGCCGAACCTCCTGGGCGTGCAGGGATGAAAGGACGAGAATGAAAAGGGCCAGCGGGCGCATGTGCCGACATTTAGCCGCAGCCACTGCGGGGGCGTCCAGAAAAATGCCTGCACGGCTCCGGCCTAACCAATGAGCCGGCGCGTCGCGGCCTCGTCCAGCGGCCTGCAGGATCGGTAGCCCTCGCCCTGCTCAGGCAGGGAGGCCAGGAAGGCTTCCCGGGTTTCGGCAGAATCAAAGTCGAGTCCGATGAGGGCGCGCCCGACGCGTTCGCCGGACTGGCGGTAGTTGAAGTAGCAGAGGCTGGCGCGGTCGCGGATGAGTCGGGAGAGGAAGTCATGCAGCGCGCCGGGGCGCTCGTAGAAGTCGAGGCGCAGAAACAGCGGATGCTTCAGCAGGTCGCCGCGCAGCGGGATGGCGCGGAAGGCCACGTCCACCGCGCCGCTGAGATCCTCCCAGCGGCAGCCGGCGGCATCCAGGCGTGCGGGCAGTCGCGACAGGCTGGACTCGTCCTCGGCGGTGACGGTGAACACGGGCCAGGCCTCATCAGGGTGATGCAGGCCGTATTGAAAGTCGGCGATGTTGAAGCCGTCCAGGCAGGAGTCGAGCAGGGCCAGCATGGCGCCGGGGCGTTCGGGGATGTGGATGCGCAGGCTTCGCGAGGCGGTGCTGGCCGCGCCCTCCGACTGGGCGATGAGGCCGAGCTGGAGGAAGTCGATGTTGGCGCCGGTGATGACGATGAGAACCTTTTGGTTGGCGAGCGCGGCCCGTTCCTTCATCACGGCGGCGAGGCCCATGGCGCCGGACGGCTCCGAGATGCAGCGCAGCGTCTCCCAGAGCACGCGGATGGCGGCGCTGACCTCCGCGTTGGTCACGGTGACGATGCGGTTCATCATGGAGCGGCAGATTTCAAAGGGCAGCGTGCCCGCCTTGCGGACGGCGGTGCCGTCGCAGAAGATGTCCAGGTCGTGAAGCTCCACGGGCGCTCCGGCCTCGAGCGCCGCCTTCATGGAGGCCTGGCCCACGCCCTCGACGCCGATGATCTCGATGTCGGGCCAGTAGGTCTTCAGCCAGTCCGAGGCGGCGGAGGCCATGCCGCCACCGCCAATCTGCAGGTAGGCCGCGTCAAAAGGACCATGGCCGGAAAGCACCACCTCGTCCGCCAGCGTGCCCTGGCCGGCCATGACGGCGAGGTCGTCATAGGCATGAACATAGACCAGGCCGTGAAGGCGTTCGGCCTCGCGCGCGGCGAGCACGGCCTCGTCGTAGCTGTCGCCCGTGAGCACGATCTGCACGAGGTCGCCGCCATGATGACGCACGGCGTTCTGCTTCACTTTCGGGGTGGAGCGCGGCATGTGAATGCGTGCGCGAATGCCAAGAGTCCTGGCCGCGAGCGCCACGCCCTGGGCATGATTGCCCGCCGAGGCCGTGACCACGCCGCGTTCGCGCTGCTCCGGGGTGAGCTGGGCCATGCGATTGCAGGCGCCGCGCCACTTGTAGGACTTCACCGGCGAGAGGTCCTCGCGCTTCACCCAGATCTCGGGTCCGGGCTCCGAACCCGGCAGCATCAGGCGCTCGAGCGGCGTTGGCTGGCCGAAGCGGTAGACGCGTTCGCGGGCGAAAAGGATCTCCTGCCTCAGGCGGCGGTCGAGCGGCAGGCTTTCTCGTTCGGTCATGCCGCACCCATGGCCGCCGCGACGTCTCCGGCAAGGCTTTTCAGGCCATGAAGCCGGGGCGGACGAACAATCCCTGTTTACTTGCATCCGGGCGCAGGCGTTTATCTCTGCGGTTCTCTTCAACACATGTCCGGACCCCGAAACAAGCCCGACCTCATGGCCAAGCTGCGCGACGTGCCTCACACGCCGGGCGTGTATGTCATGCGCGACCGTCTGGACAGCGTCATTTACGTCGGCAAGGCGCGTGACCTGCGCAAACGGCTCAGCAATTACTTCACCCCGGCGAGGTCGCGGCTGGCCGACCGCAAGACGCGGGCGCTGATCGCCAGCATCTGGGACTTCGACATCCACCAGGTCCGCAACGAGCCGGAGTCGCTGCTGCTGGAGGGGCGGCTGATCAAGGAGTTCCGGCCGAAGTACAACATCAGCTTCCGCGACGACAAGCGCTTCCTGCTGGTGCGCGTGCATCTGCAGGACGAGTTCCCGCGTTTCAGCCTCACACGCCTGAAGAAGGACGACGGCGCGCGCTACTTCGGCCCCTTCGCCCACAGCGGCGCGTTGCGCACGACCCTCAACTGGCTGAACAAACAATATGGTCTGCGGGTCTGCCGGCCCATCCGTCCGGGTGAGGCGGAGTACCGGCACTGCTCCAACGACATCATCAAAAACTGCAGCGCGCCCTGCATCGGCCGCGTGACGCCGGAGGAGTACCGCCGCCGCATGGAGGAGGCCTGCGCCCTGCTGGAGGGAAAGGGGGCGCGCGATCTCACCGCCGTGCTGGAGGAGGAGATGCAGAAGGCCGCGGCCAGGCTGGACTTTGAGCGCGCCGCCGAGCTGCGTGACATGGTGGAGGACATGCGCAAGACCCTGGCGCCGAAGCGCACCTTTGAGCGCGGTGCGCGGGCGAAGGTGATCTCCACCATCGACCCGATGGCGGACGTGAAGGAGCTTCAGGAGGAGCTGGGCCTGGAGAAGCCTCCGCTCGTCATGGAGTGCTTTGACATTGCGAACATCGGCACCGCCCACTGCGTGGCCAGCATGGTGCGTTTCAAAAACGGCGTGCCGGACAACGCGAACTACCGCCGCTACCGGATCCGCGCGGTCAGCGGTCAGAACGATTTCATCAGCATGGCCGAGGTGATCCGGCGTCGCTTTTCGCGCATCCTCAGGGAAGGACGTGAAGCCGTCGGAGAGGATGAGGCGGACTTCAGCCAGGAGACGCCGCTGGAGGCCATGGAGCGAATTTCCAAACAGGCGGGCAAGGGTGGGCGCCGGCCCTTCGTCAAGCTGCCCGACCTGGTGATCGTGGACGGCGGCAAGGGCCAGCTGGGCATGGCCGTCGAGGAGCTGCAGAAGCTCGGTCTGGGCGGCCTGCCGGTCGTCGGCCTGGCCAAGCAGCATGAGGAGGTGTTCTTTCCGGGCGAATCCGAGCCGGTGCGCATTCCGCACGAGCGGGGCGCGCTCAAGCTGCTGCAGCGCATCCGTGACGAGGCTCACCGCTGGGCGAACGGCTACCATCAGCTCCTTCTCGGCAGGCGTGTGGAGGAGAGCCTGCTCGACGACTGCCCCGGCGTGAGCCAGAACCGCAAGGCGGCGCTTCTCAAAGCTTTTGGTTCGGTGGCCCGCCTGCGCAAGGCCGCGGCCTCGGACATCGCCGCGAAGGTGCCCGGGATCAGCCGGACCCTGGCCGAGACCATCACGGACTTCCTGGCGTCGCGTGGTTAGGCCTGCCGCAGCCGGTGCAGACGCAGGCAGAGCAGGGAGATGAGCAGGGTGCCGGCAAACCACCAGGGCCACCAGGCCAGGCTGTCCGCGAAAACGCGTGTATCCTCGCTCGTCAGGCGCGATTGTCCGGCCAGCCAGTGGCTGTGCCAGCCGAACAGCAGCGTCATGCCGCCATAGGCGAGGTTCATCGTCAGCCCGCGGAAGCTCAGGGTGGTGGCGCGATGCGCGGAATCCACCTCGGCATTCAGGTAATGGGACAGATAGAACTGCAGGAAGCGCATGCCCAGCATCAGCGGCAGGATGAGGATCACACCGGTCCATCCCGGCTGCGGATGGGCGGCGGCGAGCAGCCCGCCAAACACCGCGAGGGCGAGCCCGGCGAAGTTTTGCGCCAGGCTGAAGCGGCGGCTGGTGGTTTCCATGAGTCCTGCGGTGAGCAGGCCAAGCACGGAGGCCGCGGTGCCGATGACGCCGTACCAGCTCTCGCTGATGCCGACGAGGCGGTAGAAGTTGGACGAGACGGTCAGGAAGAGGCGGATGATGCTGTCAAACACCACGCCCAGGACCAGGAGGCGCAGGACCGCCTGCGAACCCCAGATCCAGCGGCCTGTCGTCACGATGCCGCTGAACGCCAGACGCGTGCGGACGAACAAACTTTGTGTCAATGGCACGGGCGCCTCCTCCCGCATGCGCAGGCAGGTGATCAGGCAGGCGACGGCGGTGAGAAGGTTGAGCGCCAGCGGCGCCTTCAGGGTGAGGGCCCGTGAAGGTTCGGGCAGGCCGAGGAAGGCGGCTGCTGCGGTCACGTAGTCGTGCGTGTAGAGCAGGGAACCGGCGATGGAGGAGAGGATGAATCCCACCGCCATGGCGCGCTGCAGCCTGGCCATGAGACGCGGCCAGAGGGCAGGTCGTTCGGCTTCGGGCAGCGAGTCGTAGGCCAGCGCCTCGTCGGCACCGCTGGCGCAGGCTTCCGCGGCGCCGCTGAGGATGCGGTTGAGCACGAACAGCCAGAGCACGGCGTCGTGATCGCCCACGGGCATCAGGCAGAGCAGCGCCATCTCGGCCACCATCAGCAGGCCGGCGGTGATCATCAGCCGCCTGCGGCCGAACTGGTCGGCCAGCGCCCCGGAGGGAACCTCGAGCAGCACGATGGTCAGCGCCCAGATCACGTTCAGCGCGGCGAACTCGCCGATGCCCAGGCCCAGGTCGAGAAACAGCACCGTGAAGACCGGGTAGTAGAAGCGGCAGTTGAAGAGCAGCCGGAAGAGGATGAAGAGGCGTGCGTTGAGCGGCATGAACGTTCCAGGTTCATGCCATGCACGGGGCCGTCCGTCAGCCGCCGAGATGAAATTTGACAATTTTGGGTTCGCCGTGATGATCCGCGCCATGCAGTCCGGTTTCATGCGCCCGTCCGACCGACGCTCCCTCCAGGGAGTGGTGTGCGCGCATGCCCGTGGGATGTGCCGCGTCAAACGCAACGCTCCCGTCCCCTCTTCCTCCGGCCCGCAGGCGGCCCGCAGCTAAGCTGCCTCCCCCCTGCTTCTCCAACCCACCCGGCCGGGCCTGCTTCAGGACCCGGCCTTTTTGTTTTCCAGCCATGGCTTCCTTTTTCCACGACATCCGGTTTCTGCCCCGGCCCTTCTGGGTGCTGGTGGGAGCCACCTTTGTGAACCGGTTCGGCATCTTCGTCTGGCCCTTCCTCACGCTCTACATCACCCGCAGCGGTCACAGCGCCGCGCAGGCAAGCTGGGCGGTGGCGGCGTATTCGGGCGGAGGTTTTTTCGCCGCTTTGCTGGGCGGCTGGCTGGCCGACCGGCTCGGCAGAAATGTGACGCTGGCGTTGTCCGCCCTGGGCGGGGCCGCCTGCATGCTGCTGCTCTCCCAGGCCCAGGACTGGCGCTGGCTGAGCGTCATCGCCTTCTTCACCGGCCTGATGTCGGAGGCCGGAGCCCCGGCCGGCAACGCCCTCGTGCAGGATCTGGTGCCCGCTCATCAGCGTGTGGTGGCCTATGCGGTGCTGCGCTTTGCCATCAACCTCGGCTGGTCCTTCGGCCCGGCGGTGGCCGGATGGCTGGCGGAATCGTCGTTCTTCTGGCTGTTCGCGGTGGATGCCGTGACGTCGGCCATCTTCGGCCTGGTGGCCTGGACCTGCCTGCCCCGGGGTGAACGCACGGTGGCGCATCAGGCGGGCTGGTCACCAGCCTGGAGCTCGATCCGCGTCAACCGGCCGTTTCTCATCCTGTCGTTGAGCTGCGTGCTGATGTCCTGGGTGTTCCGCCAGACCAGCAGCACCTTTCCCCTGCACTTCGAACGCAACGGCCTGCCTGCGCACTGGACGGGCACGGTGCTGGCCTTGAACGGTGTGATGATCTGCCTGCTGGAGGTGCCGCTGGCCGCCTGGACGCGCGTCTGGCCGGTGCGGGCGATGCTGGCCATGGGCTATCTGCTGATGGGCGGCAGCTATCTGCTGCTGCTGGGCAGCCCCGGGCTGCCGAGGTTCTTCGCCATGATGACCGTGTTCACTCTGGGTGAGATGTTCGCCTTCTCCCGCCAGCAGGCCTATGCGGCCAGCCTGGCGCCGGATGACATGCGCGGCCGTTATTCCGGCGTGCTCAGCCTGAGCTGGGGCCTGGGCGGCATTCTCAGCGCGCTGGTCTCCCTGCGGCTCTTTGACTCGTCACCCG
>CAZXPU010000023.1:0-50674 GCA_964642905.1 uncultured Prosthecobacter sp. | reverse complement strand
CCATCCGCGAGTTCGGGCTTCGGGCTTCGAATTTCTTACAGCCTCTTTTTCTTCCTGCCGTGGAGAATGGCGCGGGCCTTGTCCTCTTCATCCAGCACCGTGGTGTACTTGTAGCTGAAGCCGGGCAGTTTCTTGCGCTCGATCTTCTGATTGATGAGCCGTTCGATGCTGGCCACATACGGAAGTTCCTCGGCTGAGAAAAGCGTGTAGGCGTCGCCTTCCTTCTGGGCGCGGCCGGTTCTGCCGATGCGATGCACATAGTCCTCGGAATTCTCGGGAACCATGTAGTTGATGACGTGGGTCACGCCGCTGATGTCGAGTCCACGGGCGGCAAGGTCGGTGGCGACGATCATTTCAAACTCGCCGTCGCGGAATCCCTTGAGGGCCTTTTCACGGTCTTTCTGGCTGATGTCGGAATGCATCACGGCAACCTTGTATTCACCGCTCTGATTGAGGGACGAATAGAGCTGGTCGGCCTGGGCCTTGGTCCGTGTGAAGACCATGAGGCTGTTGAAATGGGTCTGCTTCAGGATGCCCAGCAGCAGTTCCTCACGCTGGTCGCTGGCGACCGGATACATGTAATGGCTGACGGTTTCCGCGGGGGAGAAGCGGATGCCCACCTCAACGCTCAAGGGATCCTTGAGAGCGAAGTCCGCAAGGTTCTTGATCTGGGGAGGCATGGTGGCCGAGAAGAACAGCGTCTGGCGGCTCTTGGGCGTGGCCTCGACAATGCGACGGACATCCGGCAGGAAGCCCATGTCCAGCATTCGATCCACCTCATCCAGCACCAGCACTTCCAGGTTTCGCGTGTCCGCAGTTCTGTCCTGCATGAAGTCAAGAAGACGGCCAGGCGTTGCCACGACCACATCAACTCCCTCCTGAAGGGCCTTGCGCTGCTTTTCGTAGCCAACGCCTCCGTAGACCGCCACGACCCGCAGGCCCGTGTGCTTGCCGTATTTTTCAAACTGCTCGACCACCTGCAGGGCCAGTTCACGGGTCGGTTCGAGCACCAGGCAGCGAAAACCTCCCGGGGCACCCAGTCGGCTCAGGGTCGGCAGGGCAAAAGCAGCCGTCTTGCCGGTACCGGTCTGTGAAGCACCGATGACATCCCTGCCTTCGAGCACCACAGGAATTGCACGCTGCTGAATTTCCGTGGGCTTCTCATAACCCGACTCACGAATCGCGGCCAGAACTGACGGAGCCAGTCCCAGGACCTCAAAAGCTTCCGGATAAGGACCTTCGGGAACAGGAGGCGCCGGGGGCGGAGGCTGCGGTTCGTAATTCTTGATCGGAGCGCTTTTCTCCTCGCTGCGGCCGCGGCGTGACGAGCCGTCACGTTCACGCCTGCCACCACGATCCCGGCCTTGATCACGGCCTTCTGTCCTGCCACCACGGGGCCGGTCGGACGTGCGTGGGCGTTCTTCACGCTCTGGCCGAGGCGCGGCTGAAGCGCCAGATCCTTCTGAACGGCGGCGCTGGTCATGCTCCTGCTTTGAATGCGGGTGCATCTTGGCGGGCGTGTGCTCCGCAGAATGCTCCGGGTGGGCAGCCTTCTTTTTTCCACCCAGCCCAATGACCTTTTTGATCCCGTCCTTGAGGCGACGGAGGATGGATTTCTTCTTGGGGGTCTCGGTTTGTCGGGAGGCGTTCACGCGATGCTACGGGGAAATGTTGGACAGGCCAGCCTATCGGCCAGTTTGCGGGGGATTGCAAACAGCAGCCATTTCCCATCATTTCAAAGCGACCCTCAAACAGCCTTGTTCGACGCTGTTTGGTGGAGCATAGCGGGTTCGAACCGCTGACCTCCTGCATGCCATGCAGGCGCTCTACCAACTGAGCTAATGCCCCGGAAAAGAAAAACCGGCTCCCCTGGTTGGGGGAGCCGGAGACTAGCGGGCTTCAATGTTTTGACAAGCCGTTTTTATATCATTTCGCAGATTCAGCCGAGGGCTTATTTCTTGCTGCCACCCTTGCTGCCTTTGCTTGCAGGAGCAGCGGCTTCGGCGGCCGGCTTTTTCTTGCTGTCGTAGATCTTCTGACCTTCGGCGACTTCGTCAGACTTCATGTTCTTCTTGAGCTCGTCGCGGTACTTGACGGCCACTTCCGCGTTCTGGGAGGCGTCGCAGGCCATCATGGCGTAAGCCAGAGCGCGAGGCAGGTTGGGGTTGGTCTTGCCTTCCTTGATGTTCGTCAGACCGCGCTCATTCAGGCTGGCGAGGCGCAGCATGGCGAGAGGCACGCCCTGTTCGGCGGCGGACTCATACTGGCTCGCGGCGGCCGTATAATCGGGGGCGCCGATTCCGGTGCCGGTTTCAAACATCTGTCCCAGGGCGAGCTGCGCAGGAGCGAAGCCGGCGGCGGCGGAGCGCTGGAACCAGGCCAGGGCGGCCACGCTGTCCTGCTGGGTGCCACCACCCTGCTGGTAAAGACCGGCCAGGCGGAACTGGGCCTGGGGAACGCCGTTGGTGGAGGCGCGCATCAGGAAGCCGAAGGCCTTCTCCAGGTCCTTGTCCACCACCGTGCCGGTTTCATAATAGACACCCACGTTGTAGAAGGCGGCGGCGGAGCCGTTCTGGGCGGCCATGCGGTAGAGGTCGAGGGCGCTCTTGGGGTTGGGCTGCACGATCACCTCGGCCTTTTCACCTTCACCATCACGCAGGCCGGTCTCGAAGTAGTTGCCCAGGCGGAACAGCGCTTCGGCATCATTGCCGTTGGCGGCCTTGGTGTAGTATTCAACAGCCTTCTTGGCGTTGCGGGCGTTGCCACCCAGTCCGTTTTCATAGATGGCGCCAAGCAGGCGGCTGGCGGCGGCGAAACCGGAGGTGGAGGCGTCTTCAAACATTTTCATGGCCTTCGCCGGGTCCTTCTGAACGAGGGGCTTCGAGCTGCCGCTGGCAGGATCACCGTCAAAAAGGCGGGCGGCGTAGGTGCTCATCGCCACGGCGTTCTTCTGCTCGGTGGCCTTGACGAGATAGTCGAGGGACTTCTGGTCATCCTTGGCCACTCCGGGAACTCCGGCGGCATAAAGCTGGCTCAGACCAAGGGTCGCCTCACCGTCACCGGCGGCGCTGCCTTTTTCCAGAAGGGCCCTGGCCTTCTCCACGTCCTGCTTGATGCCCACGTTCGGCGCACCGGCCAGCGTAAGGTTGGCAAGCAGACGACGGGCAAGCTTGTTGTCGGCGGCCTCGGCCTCCTGAATCAGGGTGACGGCCTCCTTGGCGCGCTCCTGGTCCTGGGGGAATGCCTGAAGGAGAACCTGGGCAAGCTCCACCTTCGCCAGCACCTGCCCCTGGGAGGCCGCCTTGCGGTAGAGGTCGATGATCTCGGAGACGTTGCTGTTGCTCAGCACGCCCCAGTGCGCGAGCACATACTGGGCGTTGGCGTCATTCTTGGCCACCAGCTCGCGCACCTTGGTCAGCGCGTCATTGAAAGCCTTGTTCACGTCAGGTCCGGCTGTCTTGTCCTGAACGGCCTTCTGGGCGGCGGCCTGGTCGTCGGCCAGGGTCTGCAGCGCTGAGACGAGATCGGAACTCGGGGTGTTCAGTTCGGCGGTGTCAATGCCTGCGACTGCCACGAGGGCGGCCAGCTTAAGTTTAAGTGCGGTGATTAGCATATGGGGTTGGAGATGAGGAACTCGGTCAGACCCGTCTCAACGGGAAGCGCTCATTTTTTCATAAGCAGGCCCGTCAAATCAAGACATAACAGGCAGTTTTTCAAAAAAACACCGCGTCATTTTCTCGCTCATGCGAGCGCGATCAGGCTGATTTTCCGGGCCTGGCATTCACTCTCCAGCTCCTCACGGCCTAACAGAAGGGTCTTTCCCGCCTCAATGGCGATGACGTCCACGCCCGCCTCGGCGGCGTTCCGAACGGTGTCCGGCCCAACCACAGGCACGTCAAAACGCATGTCCTGGCCGGGCTTGGAAACCTTCACCATCGTGGCCCCGCCCCGTCCCATGGCCCCGCCGCGCCTGACCGCCTCGTTCGTCCCCTCAAAGGCCTCGACCGCCAGCACCGTGCCGTTCTTCACCACCACCGTCTGACCGATGTCCATGCGGCTGGTCTCCTTGGCGATCCTGTAGCCGTACTCCGCATCCTCCCAGCGCCGCTTTTTCGGCTGCGGTCCGGCCACGTGACCCGGCCCGGGCATCAGATGCTCCAGATAGGTCGTCGCGGGCAGCAGGGTGATGCCGTCCTTCGCCAGCTCGTCGGCGATCGCGCCGAACAACGTTTCCGCATTCCGCCGCTTCAACCTCGCCAGCATCAGCAGCGTGCGGAGATCCGGCCGCAGGTCGAACAGGTTCTTCGGTGCGATCTGCCCCACCATCACCGCCTGGGTGACCCCCTCGCGCCGAAGGAAGGAAATCATCCTGCCCAGCTGCCCGACACGAAACCAGCCGATGGCGTCCACCTTCCCCGCCAGCTCCGGCCGGGTCTCGTTTTCAAAGGCCGCCGCCACCAGCCGTCCCACACCCGCGCGCCGCGCCGCGGAGATGAAGGTTTCCGGATAAAGGCCGCTGCCGGCGATGAGGGCGATGGATGAAGGCGCTGCAGACATGAGGTGTGGCGCGGCCGATTATGACGAAAGCACGCGCTCTGTCCACATGCCGAGATCACGCTCCAGCGCGGCATGGTCGTCCAGCCGGTAAAGGTGCGTTTGAAAGCCCAGCCGCCTCGCCGTGACAATGTTGGCCTCGAGGTCGTCGATGTAGAAGGTCTGCTCCGGCGCCAGGCCAAGCTCCGCCACCGTCCTTTCAAAGATCAACGCGTCCGGCTTGCTGCACTTCGCGGAATAGGAATACACGCCGCCCTGGAAATGCCTGAAGATGTCGAAGGTGCCCAGCAGGTAGTCCTTGTGCATGCCGCTGGTGTTGGAGAGCAGGAACATCGGCAGCCGTCCGGTGAAGGCCGCAAGCGTGCGCTCCATCGCCTGGTTCTCGGTGAAGATCTCGCACCAGATGCGGCGGAACATCGCCTCGTCCCCGCCGAACTCGAGCAGTCGCATGGCCTCACGCACAAACGTGGCGTCATCCATGTCACCATTCTCATAAGGCAGCTTGATGGAGTCGAGCCTCGTGAAGAGCTGCTCCGGTGGGAACGGGCAAAGCTCGGCGGCGCGGCGCGCGGCGATCTTGAAGTCAAAGGCGACCAGCACGTTGCCGATGTCGGACAGGATGGCGGGGGAGGACATGACGCCCGATGCCTCATGACCGCCGCTTTGCAATCCCGGATGACTTCGGAACTGTTTGCAGCCATCCGCATCCTCCGGCAAGAACGACATCCACCCCTCCCGGCAACGCCCCGCCCTTCCAGTGTTCACGATCCGCTACCCCGAAGACCTGCCCATCACCGCCCGTCGCGAGGACATCCTCGCGGCGATCCGCGGCCATCAGGTCGTGGTCCTCGCCGGCGAGACAGGCTCGGGCAAGACCACCCAGCTTCCGAAGATGTGCCTCGAGGTGCTGCAGGAGCCGGAGCCCGGTGAGGATCATGAAGGCCATGCGCAGCGGTCCGGCCGACGCCGCGGCATGATCGGCTGCACCCAGCCGCGCCGCGTCGCTGCGATGTCCGTCTCCCGACGCGTCGCCGAGGAGCTGAACGTGCGCTGGGGCGGCCTGGTCGGCTGCAAGATGCGCTTCTCCGACGACACCAGCGCGGAGACTCGGGTCAAGTTCATGACCGACGGCATTCTGCTCGCGGAGATTCAAAGCGACCCGCTCCTGCGGTCCTACTCCATGATCATTCTGGACGAGGCGCATGAACGCTCGCTGAACATCGACTTCCTGCTCGGCTATCTCAGGACCCTGCTGCCCAGACGTCCCGACCTGAAGCTGGTCGTCACCTCCGCGACCATCGACACCGAGCTCTTCAGCCGGCATTTCGGCGGCGCGCCGATCATCGAGGTCTCCGGCCGGCTTTACCCGGTGGAAATCCGCTACCGCCCTGTCGGCGAGGATGACGAGGACCCCACCCATCTCGACGCCGCCATCCGCGCCACCGAGGACGCGCTCATCGAGACCGCCGACGGCGACGTGCTCGTCTTCATGCCGACCGAGCGCGACATCCGCGAATGCCGCGACGCCCTTCAGGGACGCCTGGGCGGAGGCTATGAAGTGCTGACGTTGTTCGGACGCATGGCCTCCAACGAGCAGCAGCGCGTTTTTTCACCCGGCCCCAAGAGACGCGTCATCATCGCCACCAACGTCGCCGAAACCTCGATCACCGTGCCGCGCATCGCCGCCGTCGTGGACACGGGCCTCGCGCGCCTCAGCCGCTACAATCCGAGAACGCGAACCAAGCGCCTGCCCGTGGAGGATGTCTCGCAAAGCAGCGCGAACCAGCGGGCAGGCCGCGCCGGGCGCGTTCGCGACGGCCTCTGCATCCGGCTTTTCAGCGAGGAGGACTTTCTCAAGCGACCGAAGTTCACCCAGCCGGAAATCCAGCGCAGCAACCTCGCCGAGGTCATCCTGCGCATGAAGGCCTTCAAGCTCGGCGAGATCGAGGACTTCCCCTTTCTCCAGCCTCCGGGCAGCTCGTCCATCCGCGCCGGCTATGACCTTCTTCACGAGCTCGGCGCCCTCGGCGAAACCCATGAAATGACCGAGCGCGGCCACGAGCTCGCCGCCCTGCCGCTGGATCCGACGCTCGGACGCATGCTGCTTCAGGCACGGCAGGAGGGCTGCCTGGAAGACATGCTCGTCCTCGCCGCCGGCCTCAGCATCCCCGACCCGCGCGAACGTCCCGAGGACAAGCGCGAGCTCGCCCAGGCCGCGCACAAAAAGTTCGCCAGTCCGGAAAGCGACTTCATGTCGCTGCTGAAGATCTGGGGCGCCGCGCCCGATCCGCTCGCGGGCAGCAAGAACGGCCTGCGCAAGTTCTGCCGTGAGAACTTTCTCTCCTTCACCCGCATGACGGAGTGGCGCGATGTCTGGCGGCAGCTGGCCGAGATGTTTCGTGAAACCTCCGCCTCAGCGCCGGCACGCCCGTCCGATCCAAAAGCGGAGAAGTCCGCCGGCCCTCAGGATGCCCTGCACCGCTGCATTCTCGCCGGTCATCTGGGCCACATCGCGCTGCGTCAGGAGCGCAATCTTTACAAGGCCGGCGGCAACCGGGAGGTCACCGTCTTCCCGGGCTCCAACCTTTACGAGCGCCGCGAAAAGAACGCCAAGCCCGGCCAGGAGAAAACCCGGCAGCCGCTGTGGATCGTCGCGGCCGAGATCGTGCAGACCTCGCAGCTGTTTGCGCGCACCATCGCCGGCATCAATCCCGAATGGGCCGCCGAGCTTGGCGCCCATCTGATCGAACGCAGGCACGCCGAGCCCCACTGGAGCGCCAAGGCCGGCCGCGTGCTGATCACCGAACGGCTCATCCTGCACGGCCTGGAGGTGTCGCGGCGCAAGATCGACTTCGGCAGGCTCGACCCGGTGGCCGCCACGCAGCTCTTCATCCGCGGCGCCCTGCTGGAGGAGGGCGCGCACGTGCCCCATCGCTTCTTCGAGCTGAACCAAAAGCTTCGCACGCGGCTGGAGGCGGCGCTCACCCGCGTCCGCAGCTCCCGTGTGCATGCCATCGAGGAAAGGCTGTTCGAGTTCTACCGCACCCGCCTTCACGGCACGCCGGTCTCCTCCGTCCATGACCTCAACAAGCTGGTCAATGAACGCGTCCGCACGCAGCCGGACTTCCTGGTCGCCCGCGAGGCGGACCTCACCGGCGGCGAGGATCTCAGCGCCGACCTTCAGCAGTTCCCCGACCAGGCGCAGATCGCCAACAGCGTGCTGCCCATCACCTACGCCTACAAGCCCGGCCAGGAGGATGACGGCGTGACCCTCCAGGTGCCCCTGCCCGTGGCCGGCCAGCTCACCAACGCCGAGCTGCAGTGGATGGTGCCCGGCCTGCGCGAGGAGCTGGTCACCACGCTTCTGCGCGCGCTGCCCAAGCAGAAGCGGACCGCTTTCATGCCGCTGGAGGCCAGCGCGCGGAAGATCGTGCGCGAGTTCAAGCCGGGCCGCGGCGACTTTCTCGAAGCGCTCGCGCGTCACCTGCAGGTCATCTTTGGCGCGGACATCACCGTCGGTGACTGGCCCGCCGACTGCATCCCGCCGCACCTCAGGCCCAGGCTCGAGGTGATCGCCGGGGACAGGAAGACCAGGATCGCCAGCCGTGACCTCCGGGAGATCCAGGCCCAGGTCCGCAGGGAGGCGCCCAAGTCCGGCGCCTGGGAGCGCGCCGTGCTGGCGAACGAAAAGTATGACCTCAAGGGCTGGACCTTCGGCGACCTGCCCGCATCCGTCCTGGTCGAGGAGATCGCCGGAGCCCCCCTGCACGGTTTTCCCGGCCTCAGCCTGCGTGAGCAGCGGGAGGTCGACGTCCGCCTGTTCCGCACGGCGGCCGAGGCCCTGAAATCCAGCCCGCCCGCCATTCGTGCGCTGGCCGGGATGGAACTGGGCAAGGACATCGCCTGGCTGCACAAGGAGCTGCGCGGCATGGACAACGGCCGCGCCATCGCCATGCCGGCGGCGAAGGGATTCGGCGCCCTCGACCAGCTGCAGGCCCAGGCACGGCCCGCCAGCGTCGCCCCGATCTCACAGCAGGCGCATGAGCACATCCTCGCCCACGCCCTGCGGCTGGACCCGGTCATGCCGCTGAACCAAAAGCGTTTCCAGGCCATGTGCGAGGCCGCGCGCCGCGACTTCCCGACGCTCGCCCACCGGACCCGCGAGCTGCTGAAGACCTGCGAGGACCTGAAGGCCAGGATCCTCGCCGCCCGGCACCGCTATCCGGAGCTTGAGCAGGACCTCGCCCGCCTGCTGCCGACCGATGTCCTCCTGGTGACGCCGCACGCCCAGCTCCAGCACCTGCCCCGCTACCTCAAGGCCGTCCAGGTGCGCGCCGAACGCGCCGCCAACAACACGGCCAAGGACCGCGAGAAGGCGCTCGCCATCTCCGACTTCGCCGACTGGCGTCGCGAGGTTTCCGAGGCCAACCGCGAGGCCTTCCGTTGGCTGTTCGAGGAGTTCCGCGTCTCCATCTTCGCCCAGGAGCTCGGCACCGCCCAGCCGGTCAGCATCAAGCGCCTGGAGGCGCTTCTGGGCTGAGAATGCAATCATTCCCCGGAGTGTCGGCGAACGGCGCGCCCATGAAGGTTCATGCACTCACGCCAGGATTCACCCATCCTGTGAATCATGAGAATCCTGTCAATCCTGTATCCAAAACCTTGCCAGGTTGGGTTCGCAAGCCATGCCCAGGACCTCGCCAAGCCCGGGCCGTTTCGTGATTGAATTCATGGTTATCCACGCGCACTTCTCCGCCCCAGCCATGAAAATCCTCGCCCCGTTCCTCTGCCTGCTCACGGTCATCGGCCTCGTCTTCGCCGCCTCGCCCGCGAAGAAGCCGCGCATCCTTTTCTTCACCAAGTCCAGCGGCTTTGAGCACAGCGTCATCTCCTGGAAAAAAGGTCAGCCCAGCCATGCCGAAAAGGTGCTGCTCGAGCTCGGCGCGAAGCAGGGCTGGGACTTCGAGTTCTCCAAGGACGGCTCGAAGTTTTCCAAGGACTACCTCGCCCAGTTTGACGCCGTCTTCTTCTACACCACCGGCAACCTGCTCGAGGCCGGCACCGACCAGCAGCCGCCCATGACCGCCGAGGGCAAGCAGGCGCTGTTTGATTTTGTGAAGTCCGGCAGGGGCTTCATCGGCACGCACTCCGCCAGCGACACCTTCCACACCAACAACGAGTCCAAGAAGGGTCCCGACCGCTACCTCAACCACGGCGACCAGGCCGACGCCTATGTGCGCTTCCTCGGCGCGGAGTTCATCAAGCATGGCGCCCAGCAGATCGCCCGCAACACGGTCACGAACCCGAAATTCCCGGGCTTTGAAAAGGTCGGGGCCGATTACTCCTTCCATGAGGAGTGGTACTCCCTGAAGGACTTCAGCCCTGACATCCATGTGCTCAGCGTCATGGACGCCCCGGCGATGAAGGGCGACGAATACAAGCGCCCGGCCTTCCCCAGCACCTGGGCGCGCAAGGAAGGCGACGGCCGCGTCTGGTACACCGCGATGGGCCATCGCGAGGACATCTGGACCAACCCCGTGTTTCAGGACATCCTGATCGGCGGCATCCGCTGGGCGCTCGGCGAAGTGCAGGCCGACGTGCCCGCCAACCTCAAGGAAACGGCGCCCGGCGCCTACACCAACCCGCCTTACGTCGAGCCCAAGGCCCCGGCCCCGGCCAAACCCAAGACGAAATAAACCGCCTCCTCAGGCGAGGATCTCCTTCACCACCCGGCCGCCCTGCAGGCCCGTGAGCCGGATCCTCCGGCCGCCGCTGACGACGGCCAGGTTTTCGTGATCGAGCCCGAGCTGGTGCAGCAGGGTCGCATGCAGGTCGCGAAAATGAACCGCGCCCTCCTCGACCAGGCTTCCGTCATGGTTGGTTAGGCCATGAACATGCCCGGCCTTCACGCCGCCGCCCGCCATCCAGAAGGTGAAGGCGCGATGCTGATGCCCGGTCTGGTCCTTGTCCTTGCCCGGAGTCAGGCCGGGACGGCCGAACTCACCGCCCCAGACCACCAGCGTGTCCTCCAGCAGGCCGCGTTCGTCCAGGTCATCGAGAAGCGCGGCGATCGGCGCGTCCGTGGTGGCGCAGTTCGCGGTGAGGTCGCGACGGTGGTCCGTGTGCTGGTCCCAGCTCCCGTGCGTGATTTCGATGAAGCGCACGCCCGCCTCGCAGAAGCGCCGCGCCAGCAGGCACTGGCGTCCGAAGTCGCTGGCCTTGCAGGTGCCGGCCGCGTGATTTTTGCCGACGGCATAACGCTCCAGCACCGCTTTCGGCTCCTGGCTAATGTCGAGCAGTTCGGGGGCCTCGGACTGCATGCGGAAGCCGAGCTCCATCGTCTGGATGACGCCCTCCAGACCGGCGTCATCCCCGCGCAGGCTCAGATGATCCCGGTTCATCGCCTGGATGAGGTCGAGCTGACGCCTCTTCACCGCCTGCGGCAGATGATTTCCGACGATGTCGCCAATTGTGGCCCGGCTCATGTCCTCGCCATTCACACCAATCGGCGTGCCGCCAAACACGGCGGGCAGCTGGGCGGCGGCATACTCGGCCGGCTTGGCCGTGTTGAAGCTGATGAAACCGGGCAGGTTCTGGTTCTCCGTGCCCAGACCGTAGGCCACCCAGGCGCCCATGCTTGGGCAGGGCCGCAGCCGGTCGCCCGTGTGCAGCTGCAGCATGGACTGCGCATGAATGCTGGTGTCGGCGGTCATCGAGTTGATGACGCAGAGCTTGTCGGCATGACGCGCCAGGTTCGGCAGCAGGTCGGACACCCAGAGCCCGCTGGCGCCACGACGCCGGAAGCTGGCGACAGATCCTGCATGGGGGTTCTTCCCCACCTGGGGCTTGTGGTCAAAGGTGTCGAGCTGCGCCGGACCTCCGGCCATGTTGAGGAAGATCACCCGCCGGGCCCGCGGGCGACGCCGGGCGGGCCTCTGCTCCAGCCCTGGAACGGCGGCACCGGCGAGGCCTGCCAGGGCGACATAACCCAAACCGCAGGAAGCGGTGCGCAGCATCTGGCGGCGGTTGATCAGGTCCGGGATCATGGTCTTCATCATACGGTTGCCTCAGTCCACATATCGCAGCTCACTGGCGGACAGCAGCGCCTGGCAGAAGGCGGCCCAGGCCTCGGTGCCATCTTTCGTCTTCGCCGTTTCGCTGGAGGCCAGCAGGGCGCCGGCCTCGTTCAGAAAGTCGAGGGCACGCCGCGTTTCCGCCGGCGAGGCGGCACGGCCCAGCGCCATCCAGTGGGCCTGGTCCACACGCCGGGCGTCATCGCCCGGAAGCCGGAGCACTCGGGCGGCGAAGCGACGGGACTGCTCGATGACAAACTCATTGTTCAGCAGGTAGAGCGACTGCGTCGCCAGCGCCGAGCTGTCGCGCCGTCCGAGCACGGTGGTCGCATCAGGCAGGTTGAAGGGCGTGAGCTCCGGCGGCATCGAGTTGCGCAGCATGAGCAGGTAGATGCTGCGATGCGGGCTGGGCTGATGCAGCGGCGGCAGCTCGTTGATGAGCACGTCACGATGCTGGATCAGCGAGCCCTGCCCAGGTCGTCGGTCCAGGTCGCCCGAGGCGAAGAGCATGGCGTCCCGGATCGACTCGGCATCCAGGCGGCGCAGGCGATGCTGGCCGAACAGCGCCTGCCGGGCCTCGCGGGCCTGCGGGTCCTTCAGGTCATCCGCCTTTGAGCTGAGCTGATAGGTCCGGCTCAATACGAGGCTGCGGATCAGCCTTTTGACGGACCAGCCTTCGTTCATGAAGCGGGCAGCGAGATGATCCAGCAGCTCCGGATGCGACGGACGGCTGCCGGAGAGACCGAAGTCGTCGGGCGTGCCGACAATGCCCTCGCCGAACAAATGTTGCCACACACGGTTCACCAGCACCCGGGCGGTGAGCGGGTTGCGCGGGCTGACCAGCCAGCGCGCGAGTTCAAGGCGGCCGCTTTGCTTCGCTCCCGGCAGCGCCCCGGGCTCCACGTTTCCACAGGCGCTCAGGAAACCGCGCGGGATGGCGGCACCCAGCTTCTTGGAGTCGCCGTCGATGTTGAGCTTGCAGTCCGTGATCGTTTTCGCCTCGCGCAGCCCCATGGCCAGCGGCGCGTCATCGGCGTAGCTGTGCGCGGCCTTCGACGGAGTCTTGCGCGGCTTGTGCGCCGTGATCACAGCTTCGACCTCGGCCCGAGGCCGGATTCTCGGAGCCGCCTTCAGCTCATGCAGCGCCGTCTGCGGGGCCGTCAGGCCTTCACGCGCCGCCGCTCCCCACAGGGTCTCGGAGCTTCGGAAGATGCCCGCCAGCGCATAGTAGTCACGCGCCGGGATCGGGTCCGTCTTGTGGTCATGGCAGCGCGCGCAGCCCACGGTCAGGCCCAGGATGCCGCTGCCGATGACGTTGATCTGGTCGGCCACCACATCCATTTCAAAGTTCTCGTTCATCGCCTTCGCGGGCTTGGCGCCCAGCGCCAGCAGCCCAGTGGCGGTCAGCTGACGGTCACGCCGGGCCGGTGAATCCGCCGGCAGCAGGTCACCCGCGATCTGCTCGGTGATGAACCGGTCATAGGGCACGTCCTCGTTGAACGACCGGATGACATGATCGCGGTAACGCCAGGCATGAGGAAAGCTGGGGTTGCGGCTGAGGCCGTCGTTGCCGTTCGACTCGGCATAACGCGCCACGTCCAGCCAGTGACGGCCCCATTTCTCACCGAAGTGCGGGCTTTGCAGCAGGCGGTCCACATAGGCCGGATCCGTTGGATCAGACCTGTCCTGAGGGTCCGGCGGCAGTCCGGTGAGATCCAGGCTCAGGCGTCGGCGCAACACATCCTTCGAGGCATCCGGCGCCGGAGGCAGGCCCTGCTGTTCAAGCCTGGCGAGAATGAAGCTGTCCACCGCCGAACGTGGCCAGGCGGTCTGCCGGACCTGCGGCGGTCTTGGATCAGCGACCGGCTTGAGCGACCACAGCGGTTCCTGCGGGCTGCGCTTCACGGTTTTGACCGGCTCCGTCCGCGGATCCGGCGCGCCCATCTTCACCCATTCGATGAAGTCCTTCACGACAGGTTCGGGCAGGCGCTTTTTCGGCGGCATCTCAAGGCCGTCATAACGCACCGCCTGCACGATGAGGCTTTCGTCCGGCCGGCCAGGGATCACCGCCGGACCCGACTCCCCGCCTGCGATCATCTCGGAAGGCGCGTCCAGCAGCAGCTTGCCGCCCAGCTTCTTCGACGTCTGCGAGTGGCATTCGTAGCACTGCTTCACCAGCACGGGCCGGATGCGGTTTTCAAAGAAGGCGCGCTGGTCCGGCGTCATGTCCGCCGCAGCTGCGGAGGCAGCGGCAGTCAAAAAAGCGGTCGTGAAAATCAGCCGGCGCATGTCGGGATCGGGAGGTCGGTGACAGGTGACTACGTCGGCTCCAAAGCCGCCTTTTCCCCACAGCAAAGATTGTTGGGAAACGCCTGCGGGCTCAGGGGCCCTCCACGATGCTCACTGCCTCGTCCAGGGCCGCATTCCGTCCCGGCCTCGACCTGCCCTTCACCAGTGTTTGCTCCATCCAGACTTCGACGCCGCCATGTCCTGCGCGACTTCCCTGGCCAGGGTTCTGGCCCGTGGCGCCCGGGCGCCTTCGACCTGAAACAACCTCATCCAGCGCCGCGCCTCCGAATCAGGCAGCCAGGCTTCTCCCCGGGGCAGGCTGGCAAGCATTCTTCGACATTCCGGGCGATAAGTTCTTCCCATCCTTCGCAGCACCCACTCCTCGTAGTCGAGCATCCAACCTGCAAAAAACTGCGAGGCCGATAGGACATCGGCGGTGTCGTGGCTCAGGGATTCCGCCGGGTAGCTTCCAGGCACCACCGGTTCATGCAGATGATGGGCGGCACAACGACGTTGCTTCCGCACAAACAGCAGCCCAGGCCTTCCGCCATCGGTTCCCGGATACCAGCCTGCGCAGGCTCCATGCAGCTCGATCAAGCCTTCCTCATGCCTGATGCGGTAGCAGCTTGTCCCCTTGAGACCGGGAGAGGGCAGCTTCTCGAAGCCTCGCTTCAGCAGCAGGTTGCCGCCGCTCAGCACATCCCGGCCCCAATAGTACATCTGCTGGCTCAAGGCGGCGGAAAAATCCGCCAGCAGCACGCGCTTCCGTGAGAGCGGCACGACGGTGGAAACCGTGCTGCCGTTCCTGGACACGATGGTCTGCAACTGTGGCTGCTTGGGAAACAGGAGGGTTAACATGCAATTCATTTGCATTATAAACAGGACGCCTTATTTGCAAATTCTTTGCATATAACTCCCTTGAGTACAACCGTCACCGTCCTCTCTGGCTTCCTGGGCTCCGGCAAAACCACTCTGCTCCGGCGTCTTCTGCGTTCCACCGGCCCCTCCCTGCGCCTCGGGATCATCGTCAATGACATGAGCGAGCTTGAGGTGGATGGTGACCTTCTCCGCCAGGCAGGCAGCTTCAGCGAGGCACTCGGCAACTTCGCCAGCATTCAGGCAGGCAGCATCAGTGCCGGCCAGCGTCCGGCCTTTGCAAAGCTGCTGGATGCCTGGCAGGACCGGAACGACCTCGATCATCTCATCATCGAAACCTCAGGAAGCACCCACCCCTGGCCCCTGGTGCAGGAGATCAGCCGTCGTCCCGGCTTCAAACTCGACACCTTCGTCACCCTGATCGACGCCAGGGCCTTGCTGGAAGATTTTGGGGCAGGTCGCCTGATTCGCGACAACGCCCACCCGCAGGCCTCGCTGATGGCGGCGCAGATCCAGATGGCCGGCGTCATTCTGCTCACCAAGACCGAGCCGCTGACGCCGCCCAGCCTCCAGCTCACCGCCAGTCATCTACGCGCCCTGAATCCTCAGGCCGTTCTGTACTCGGTGACGTACGGAGGCATCTCCGCAGCCAAAGTGCTGGGCACTGGCGGCTTTGACCTGGAACGCGCCCGCGCTCTCGCCGCGTCATGGCCGCAGGCGGCTCCGGATGAAGACACCACAACGAGGCTGGGCAGTGCGGTGATCCAGGATCCACGCCCGCTTCATCCCCGGCGGCTGTGGGATTTGTTTCGTCATCGCCTCGGCACGGGCATCCACCGCAGCAAGGGCTTTATCTGGCTGGCCTCCCGCGACCGCGAGGTCCTGCTCTGGAACCAGGCCGCCGGCAGCCTCGGCCTGGAGCTGACCGCCTACTGGAAGGCCGCCCTGGTTTCCAACCCCGACGGCAGGCTGCTCCCCGAGGAGGTCGCCCTGCTCCGCCAGCAGCTTCAAGGCTGCCACCCCTGGTTTGGTGACCGCCGCTGCGAGCTGACCGTCATTGCTCCCGAAGCCGACCTTGCCGTCTTCGTCCCGGAACTCCGCCAGTGCTTCTGCACCGACGATGAAATCGCCCGCTGGCGCGAAGGCGCCGCCTTTGACGACCCCTGGCCCACCTCCCTGCTGCGGCTCTGAATCACTGATTTTACCCCCATGAAAACCACCTCCGCCAAACTCCCCGTCACCGTCCTCTCCGGCTTTCTCGGCGCCGGCAAAACCACCCTGCTCAATCACATCCTGCGCAACCGCGAGGGCCGCAGGGTCGCCGTCATCGTCAATGACATGAGCGAGGTGAACGTCGATGCCCAGCTCGTCAAAAGCGGTGATGCCAGGCTTTCCCGCACCGAGGAAAAAATGGTCGAGATGAGCAACGGCTGCATCTGCTGCACCCTGCGCGAGGACCTCATGCAGGAGGTCTCCAAGCTCGCCCGTGAAGGCCGCTTCGACGCCCTGCTCATCGAGTCCACCGGTGTCTCCGAACCCATGCCCGTCGCCGAGACCTTCACCTTCACCGACGACTCAGGCCGCAGCCTCAGCGACCTCGCCCGGCTCGACACCATGGTCACCGTCGTCGACGCCCGCAACTTCCTCGATGACTACCACAGCACCGACGATCTCATTGACCGCTCCATGGGGCTCAATGACGAGGATGCACGCAGCATCGCCAGCCTGCTCACCGACCAGATCGAGTTTGCCAACGTCATCCTCATCAACAAGACGGACGCCGTCAGCCCCGATGAACTCGACCGCATCCAGGGCATCGTGCGCGCCTTGAATCCAAAGGCAAAGGTCCACCTCACCCAGCGCAGCGAGGTGCCGCTCGGCACCGTCCTCGAGACCGGCCTCTTCACCATGAGCGAGGCCGAGCAGTCAAACGGCTGGCTCGACAGCCTGCAGGGCCACACGCCGGAGACCGAGGAATATGGCATCAGCAGCTTCGTCTACCGCACCCGCCGCCCCTTTCATCCACAACGCCTCCATGAACTGCTCAGGAAAAACTGGAACGGGGTCATCCGCGCCAAGGGCATGTTCTGGCTGGCAACTCGGCCGGAGATCGCCGGCTATCTGTCGCAGGCCGGTGTGCTGCGCGACACCCGCGCCCTCGGCTTTTTCTGGAGCGCCGTGAGCGAATCCGAGTGGCCGCAGGATGAAGCCAGCCAGGCCGAAATCCGCTCCTTCATGCAGGGACCGCACGGCGACCGCCGCACGGAGATTGTCCTCATCGGCCGCGACATGGACAAGGCCGCCCTCACCGCCCTCTTCGACGCCGCCCTGCTCACCGACGAAGAATTCGCAACCGGTCCAGAAGCCTGGCGAAACCTTCCCGACCCCTTCCCGCAGTGGCTGCCGAACGAACCCCAGGCGCATGAGCACCCCTGAAGGCGGGCAGCATTCAGCGGGACCGATGCTTGTTCATCCAGCGCTTGGCGCAGTCTGTCTGCTCGCGGGTTTCCAGGCAGCATTTCCGCCGCGCCCGAATCCACCGCACCGGATCCTCGCCCGCCGGAATGAATCCCGCCCGGGCGCACCAGGCCACGATGAACTGGCCCGTGCGTCCGCAGCCCGCCACGCAATGCACCGCCACCGCCTCGCGGGCGGCGTGATGCTCATCCATCAGCGACAGGAAATGCTCCATCTGCGCATCCGTCGGCACCCCATAGTCCGGCACATGGATGTGATGATAGACAAACTGGGCCGGCACATCCCTGCGGTTGTCGAACTCACAGCAGTTCACCACCGCGCGGATGTTGTTCTCCGCATAGAGGTCAAAGACATAAGGATCCGGCCACCACGAAGCCGCAATCACCCCCTCCACGATCCAGGTGAAAGGCTCGGTGCGTTCAGGCTGACCACGTTCAGGCCAGTACCAGGGTCGAATCAATGAAGGCATGATGGAATCCCCCGCCCCTGCACTCCGAGACACCGGATTTCAAGCCAGGTTTGCGGGGAGGGCTGGATGGGAGCAGCCATCCCACAAGCTTCTCCGCCGCTAGGCCACTTTCTTGGCGTCTTGCAGCGCCAGAATGCGCAGCACCGCTTGGTTGATCCGGTCGCAGGATCGTCGTAATCGATCAGGATCAGATTGCGTTCCCGCTTCTCCTCGGCCACTAGCAGCGCCAGCCATCGTTGCAGATTTCGTGTCGCAGGCGGCGGATACAGCGCGCCAAACTGATTCGACAGCGAAGCCCATCCGCGAAACGGGCCACAGCTCGCTCGTCGGCTTGCAACTGCTGGAATGGGAGAGGGCGGGCACGACGAACGGAGACAGCGTGAATACGCCACTCAAAGCCTTATAGTGGCGCAATGGCTGTCATGGCGCCACCATGAAAATTCCCTGATTCAGCAAGGAACAGAGACAGTGAGCGCCGCGGCAAAGCCATTGGTAGTGGCGCATAAACAGCCATTGCGCCACAAAAACGGGCGTAGTGGCGTGGTGCGTCTCCTTCGCGTCCATTCGTCCTAGGCTTCCCTGCCAAGCTCATCCATGACATCTGCGACATCTGCGGATGCTGTTTCACGAACCTCACTGCCACAAATTCCGATCCAGGGAGCGGTAGTTGACGGCTTCGGCGATGCTGTCGGCCTCGATCTTTTCCTGGCCGCGCAGGTCGGCCAGGGTGCGGGCCACCTTGAGGATGCGGTCGTGGGCGCGGGCGCTGAAGTTCATCTCGCCCATGGCGTGCTCCAAAAGGCCTGCGGCCTCTGGGCCGATCTCGCAGTGCTTCTTGATCAGGCGCGGTGTCATCGCGCTGTTGGTGTGAACGCCCCGGATGCCCTTGAAACGCTCCACCTGCAGGGCCCGCGCCGCCTCGACCCGCGCACGGATGACCTCGGAAGATTCCCCAGGAGCGGAGTCCTTGAGCGCCTGGTAGTCCACCAGCGGCACCTCGACATGCAGGTCGATGCGGTCCAGCAAGGGCCCGCTGATGCGCTGGCGGTAACGCTGCACCAGCACCTGCGAACAACGGCAGGCCCGGCGCAGGTCGCCATAGAAGCCGCACTGGCAGGGGTTCATCGCCGCGACCAGCATGAACGAGGCCGGAAAGGTGACGCTGCCCATGGCGCGTGAGATGGTCACTCGGCCATCCTCGAGCGGCTGACGCATCACCTCCAGCGTGCTGCGGCGAAACTCCGGCAGCTCATCGAGAAACAGCACGCCGTTGTGCGCCAGCGACACCTCGCCCGGCCCCGGATTGGAACCGCCGCCGAGAAGCCCGGCGTCGCTGATCGTGTGATGCGGCGCACGAAAGGGGCGCGTGGCGACAAAGGCCTGCTGCTCCGTCAGCAGACCGCCGACGCTGTGGATCTTCGTCGTCTCGATCGCCTCCTCCTCGGTCATCGAAGGCATGATGGTGCCGACGCGCTTGGCGATCATGCTCTTGCCGGTTCCGGGCGGCCCAACCATGAGGAGGTTGTGACCGCCTGCGACGGCCACCTCAATCGCACGCCGGGCGTCGTTCTGCCCCTTCACATCGGCGAAATCGATGTCGTACTGGGCGGCGGCGGCGAAGAACTCCGTCGCCCGGCAGGGTTCGGCGGGCAGGTCGATGTCATCCTTCAGAAACTCCACGACCTCGCGCAGATGACGGACGCCGATGATGTCGATGCCGGCGACCACGCTGGCCTCCACGGCCTGGGCCCGGGGCACCAGCAGTCGGCGACGTCCACGCGTCCGGGCTTCCAGGGCGACGGCCAGGACACCGCGCACGGCGCGCAGTTCGCCGTTCAGGGCCAGCTCACCAATCATGGAGGTCTCCGCGAGCACCTGGATGGGAATCTTCGTGCGATGGGCGATCAGCGAGATGGCGATGGGCAGGTCAAAGCCCGGCCCCTCCTTGCGCAGGTCGGCAGGCGCCAGGTTGATCGTGGTAAAGCCGTCGTTCATGGCGAAGCCGCAGCTGGCGATCGCCGCGCTGACACGCTCGCGGCTTTCCTTCACCGAGGCGTCCGGCAGGCCGACGATGGCGATCTTCGGATTGCCACCTCCGTCGTGGGACTCGATTTCCACCTCGACGGCGTTCACGCCCAGGAGGGTTGCGGAATAGGTGCGGGCGACGAGGGAGGAGCGATCAGACACAATGAGCCCGTTAGTGACGCCTGCGACGTTGCAGGCACTCAAACTTTCCTTAAGATCCGCCGATGAATTCCTCCCCTCCCTCCATCGGCATCATCGGCGGCTCCGGCCTTTACGACATGGAGGGGCTGGAGGACCGGCAGGAGATCGAGGTGCAGACGCCGTTCGGCGCGCCTTCGGACAAGCTGGTCACGGGCCTGCTGGCCGGGCGGCATGTTTATTTCCTGCCCCGTCATGGCCGTGGCCACCGCATCCTGCCCACCGAGCTGAACCACCGCGCCAACATCTGGGCGCTGCGCTCGCTGAACGTGCGCTGGATCCTCTGCGTCACCGCCGTCGGCAGCCTCAAGGAGGAATATCGTCCGCGTGACGTCGTGCTGCCCGACCAGTATTTCGACCGCACCAGCCGGCGCGAGCATCACACCTTTTTCGGGCGCGGCATCGTCGGTCACGTGGCCTTTGCGGATCCGGTGAGCAGCGGGCTGCGGGCCCTGCTGCGCGAGGAGGCGCTCGCCGTCGGAGCCCGGGTGCACGACGGCGGCACCTACGTGAACATGGACGGCCCGGCCTTCTCCACGCGAGCGGAGTCGCATGCCAACCGCCAGCTCGGCTTTGACGTCATCGGCATGACCAACCTGCCCGAGGCCAAGCTGGCGCGGGAGGCCGAGATCGCCCTCGCCACGCTGGCCATGGTGACGGATTACGACTGCTGGAAGACGGACGAAAAGCACGTGACGGCGGAGGCCGTGGTGGCGCATGTTTCCGCCAACTCGCAGATGGCCAAGGCCGTCATCGCCCGCGTGGTGCCGCGCATTCCGGCGGAGCCTTGCTGGCCCGAGCACCAGGCGCTGGACGGCGCTCTCATGACCGACCGCAGCCTGTGGCCGGCGGCCACCGTGCAGGACCTTCGCCCCATCCTCTCCCGCTTCCTCTGACCTCTCATGAACCTGCCCGCCTGCATCACGCTTGAAGAACCCACGCCGGGTTATCCCGTCCTGGTCATCCGCCACGCCTCCGCCAGCGCACGCATCGCCCTCAACGGCGCGCATGTCATGGAATGGCAGCCCGCCGGGCAGCCGCACCCGGTGCTGTATCTCAGCCCCGACGCCCTCCTGGAAAACGGCCGGCCCATCCGCGGAGGCATCCCCGTCTGCTGGCCCTGGTTCAACGCCCATCCGACCGACGCCACGCAGCCGATGCACGGCATCGCCCGCATCCTGCCCTGGGAGCTGCTGCGCGCGGACGACCAGGGCGCGCACGTGAGCCTGCTGCTTCGCCTAACCAGCAATGAAACCACGCACCGCCACTGGCCGCATGACTTCACCTGCCATCTCGGCGTAAGCATTGGCGAAAGGCTTGAGGTCTCCCTCATGACCCACAACACCGGCGAGCAGGCCTTCGAAGTCGCCGAGGCGCTGCACACCTACCTCAGCGTGGGCGACATCGCCCGGGTCGTCGTGCGCGGACTCGACACCAGCCGCTACCTGGACACCGTTGGCGAACGAACAATGCGGCAGCAGGAGGGGCCGGTCACCTTTGACCGCGAGGTGGACCGCCAGTATGCGGCGACCGGCGGCGTCATCGTCGAGGATCCCGCCTGGAACCGGCAACTGGTCATCGACAAGCTAGGCAGCGGCACCACGGTCGTCTGGAACCCCTGGATTGAGAAGTCGAAGCGGCTGACCGACCTGCCCGACGAGGCCTATCACGGCTTCCTGTGCATCGAGGCGGCGAACGCGGGCGAGTCCGCCCTGAGGATCGCCCCGGGCGGCCAGCATGTCATCTCCACCACCGTCAGCGTGGCCTGAGCCGGCTCACTTCGCCGACTCCATCCGAAACCTGTCCTGCTCGGCCCGGGCGGCCGGCGAGCCGCGTTTCACCAGGGTTTCAAGGTAGGCGGCGAGAGGCTCGTCATCCTCCGGGCAAAGCGCGCGCTTTCGCGGTTCCGTCAGCAGCCAGCGGGCCCAGCGATGAGCGACGCCCTCGCCACCGGAGGCGGATGCCGGAACCGCCTTCACCGCGTTTTGCCAGTCCTTCAGGGTCAGCACATCCGTGCGGCCTTCAGGCGTCAGCCGACGCCGGGCCTGGGCCTCGGCCAAATCCAGAAACCAGCCGGGAAGCCCCGCTGAAAGGGCGGGCATGGGCAGCTCAAACCAGCCCGCCTCCGGCAGACGATAGACGAAATCCTTTGCGTCCGGCCTAACAAAAAGAGCGTCCACACCAGCCCCCAGCCGGAACGGCGGGGCGAGGCTGACCCCGTCCGCGGTGTCCCACACCCGGGCCTCGCCGTCATCGGTCACCGTGACGAGGCGTGCGCCGTCCTGGGAAAGCGCCAGGGCGCTGACAAAGGCGTCGAAGCGGATCACCATGCCCGTGGCCACGCCGCTTTGCGAATCCCAGAAGCGCACCTCCTGGTCGCGGCCTGAAGTCACCAGCAGACGGCCGTCTCCGGAAAGCGCGACCGCTCCCACGGCGGGTGGATGTTCCACCGCAGGCCCCATCGGCCGGCCGTCGGCGGCATGCAGCACCTGCACCCTGCCCACGGCATCCGCCACCGCGACCCAGGTGCGGCCGGCGTTCCAGCCCAGGGCCGCCGCATTCTTGAGAGCGGCGGGCGTCTTTGCGGAGACCGCGGGAGTCTGCAGCAGATCCTCCGCCGGATCGGCCAGGAAACGCCGCGTGGCCATGCGCTGATGGATGCGCCAGACCTGCACATGCGGCGAGTAACGCGGCGCCATCGCCAGCAGCGAGGCATCGGGAGTCACCGCGACCTCGACCAGGCTGTGGCGCAGCCGCTGGCCCAGGCGGGCGCCGTTGGTCGAGTCCCAGACCTGCACCTCACCGTGACGTGAGACGCTGACAAACACCCCCCTCTCGGGCGATGAGGCGAGCGCCATGATCTCGCCGTCGTGACGCTGTGCCGGGAAGCGCGGACGTCCGGCGGACATGTCCCAGGCATGCAGGTAGCCGCCGCCGTCACCCACCACGAGCGTCGAGGCGTCCGAATTGAAGGACAGGCTGGTCACCGCCGAAGGATGCTTCAGCTCCGGCACCGCCTCCTCGAGGGCGCGGAAATTCAGCACATGCAGGCCGCCGCCATGCAGGCCGATGGCCAGCAATTCCTTCTCGCGATGAACCGCGACGGCGCTGACCCCCTCTTCCACCTGGACGAGGTCGCCAAGGATCCTGCCCTCCAACAAATCCCAGACCGCCACCACGCCGCGCACCACACCCCCGCCATCGGCCCCGTTGGAGTTGCTGGCCGTGGCGGCGATCGTGCCGAGATAATCCATCGCCAGGCTCAGGATGGGTGTCCGACCACCCTGAGGGGTCGGATGACTGAGCACCCGGGCCGATGCCTCAGGCCGCCCGACATTCCAGACCAGGATGCTGCCGTTGTCGCCTCCGGCGGCGAGGGTGCGGCCATCCCCTGACTCCGTCATGGAAAGCACCGACTGCACCGTTCCGTCGGGTCCGGCGGGCATTCGTGGAGACATCATGTCATGCCGGTTGTCGTTCAGGTTCCAGCGCATCACCTGGCCGTCGTCCCTGGCCAGGAAGGCGAGGCTGCCGTCCTTGGAAACCAGCAGCACCGTGGCCAGCACATCCTGCGGAAGCTCGTGATCCTGGCGTTGACCCGTGGTCATGTTCCAGAGGCTGAGGATTTCGCGTCCGCCGTCCGCAGGCTTTGAAACGGCCAGCACCCTGTCCGCCTGCCGGCTCACGGCGATCAGGCGCGCCTCGATGACTCCGGACGGCAGTGAAAGCTCGGATGTGGCCGGCTGGATGAGATGCCCATGTTCCAGCAGGGACAGCAGGTTGGTCGCGGCCTCCGTGTTGCCGGGGTCGGTGCGCAGGGCACGGCAGAGCAGCGCGGTGGCGCTGTGGTGGTCCGGCGGATCGGCGTTTTGAAGCTGCGCCGCCATCCGGCCGTCGGAAACCGAGGACGCCTTGCGCGCCGCAAGCCGGTTCTTTTCGGACTCCAGGTAGAGCAGGGTGCTGGTGACCGCGCCAATCAGCACGGCCAGGGCGACGGCGGCGGCGGCGCTCACGCCGACACGGTGACGTCTGACAAACTTTTGAATCAAATACCTGCGGCTGGGCGGGCAGGCGCGCACCGGCTGGTCGTGCAGGTAGCGACGCAGGTCGTCGGCCAGGTCGTCGGCGTTGCCGTAGCGGCGCGCCGGATCACGTTCCAGGGCCTTGAGGATGATCCAGTCCAGATCGCCCTTGAGGGCCGGCTCGCGCGACGAGGGGCGCGGCGGGTCGATCTCGACCTGGTCGCGCAGAATCTGGTGCAGCGGGCGGTTGGCCAGGTCGGCGGCGCTGACCAGGCCGCGTCCCGAAAGCAGATCCAGCAGGATCGAACCCAGCGCATAGACATCGGAACGCGTGTCCACATGGGAGCTGCCATGCTCGATCTGCTCGGGGCTGATGTAGCCCGGCGTGCCCACCAGCTGGTCCATGCCGGTCATCAGGGTGTCGCTGACGTTCTTCTGCTCCAGGACCTTGGCGATGCCGAAGTCGATGACCTTGGGGACGGGCACGCCGTCCTCCTCCATCACCATGACGTTGGAGGGCTTGAGGTCACGGTGGATGATGCCCTTCTGGTGGGCGTGGTTGACCGCCTGGCAGACCGGGATGAAGAGCTCGATCCTGTGCCTCAGCGACAGCTTTTTCTCCCGGGCATACGAGGTGATCGACCGCCCCCGAACCAACTCCATGACAAAGTAGGGCTGGCCGCGTTCCGTCTCGCCGGCATCCAGGACGCGGGCGATGTTCGGATGCTCCATGAGCGCCAGTGACTGCCGTTCGGTGTCAAACCGGGCGATGACCTGCTGCGTGTCCATGCCCGCCTTGAGGATCTTCATCGCCACCAGGCGGTGGATGGGCTGCACCTGCTCGGCCTTGAAGACGAGCCCGAAGCCGCCTTCACCCAGCTTCTCCAGGAGCCGGAACTTGCCGTCAATCCAGCCGTCGTTGTCCTCCAGCAGGTTGGTGGACCGGGCCTTTGCACCCAGGGACGGGATGGTCGGAGCGCGTGAGGCACGAGCCTGGGTGGCCGCCGTGTGAAGGTCGGGCACCACGACGGTCATGTCGCAGGGCTCCGGATCGTTGACGCTCGAATCTGTGGCGGGTTCGGACACTGGGACTGCCTTTCAAGCATCGACGGGGCGCGCGGGCAATCAGAATCAGGGCGGCGCCGGATCTGCACGGGTTACTTCAAGGCCTCGGCCAGCACCTCGCCAATGATCTGATGGCCCTCGCGATTGTTATGCGTGTCGTAGATGGGATTGAAGGTCAGCCGTCCCTGGGCCGCCGCGGAGGAGAGGGCGCCTGTCGGATTGATGAAGCCGATGCCGCGCTTCTGGCATTCTGCGTAAACATGGTCGGGCAGGTCACCGGGCTGCCAGCCAGGTTCAGGGCAACCTTCCCCATGACGCAGATGACCGTGCAGAACCCGGCGCTTGCAGGGCAGGTAGAGAAGATGCGGTTTCACTCCCTGCTTGCGTGCGGCTTCGGCAAAACGATCCAGCACGGAGGCCAGGGCGTTGCGTTGCTCGAGGCTCATCTGCGCCATCGAAGGCGGCGCATCGGCGAGGGTCACGGGAATTTCCTTGTCGCCCGACTTGAACCAGGCGTTGGCATAACTGCGGTCACTGAGGCGGAGCTGCTTGAAATCCCGGAGAATGTTCCAGACGGCCTTCAGCAGCGAAGGCTGCACCGGGATGTCGTGGCTGGGCCGCTCGCCGGTCTGCTGAAAGCGGTCAAGATCCTCCTGCTCATGCACGTTGTCGGAAAGGTCGTTGCCCTCGAAAAAGGCCAGCACGGCCTTCCGGCATGAAGGCGCGGCACCATAGGCCTCCAGGTAATGAACGTGTGAAAAGCCGCCCGTGTCCGTGATGCCGAGGTTCTTGACACGCCTGCCCAGACGGGCGGCAGTGACGCCGGTGAAGATCTGATCCTCGGGCAGGTAGCCGGACTCGGTGAAGGAGTCGCCCACCACCGCGATGTCCCAGTCCGTCAGGCTGTCCGGATTGCGGAAGCCCTGCTTCGAATACGTCACCGTCAGCTCCTGCTCATCGGTGTAGGCCACATCGGTGCTGCGATGATTTTTCAGCAGCGTCTGCAGCGGTTTGCCAGTCCAGGTCGCACCCGGCGTCCGAGTGAAGAAAACATCCCCGCTGGGATGGGTGGGAAGCCGGAAATAAATCGGAAAGGCCTCGTTGGCCCTGCGGGCTCCCAGCAGATCGTTGAAGTCGAGCTTCAGCGCCCGGCAGGCGCCTTCCGCGACACCGAAGGTGATGCCGGTGGTGAGGCCCAGACGCACACAGCCGCTGACCAGCGCCTGCATCCAGCCACCGCGCCTGGCGGCGACCAGGGAGAGAAAGGCAAAACCGGTGAGAAGCTGCGCCGGCATCGCCCACTGATGCGCTTCCAGGGTCACCAGACGGTGCCAGAGCAGGGACGAGCCCACCAGGCCGCCGAGGGCGCCCAGGTAGCAGAGACGCTGGTTGGCAGGGTTGTTCACGGCGCGATCAGAACAGGGTGTAGATGAAGGGCGCGAGGGCGGATCCCTTGGCGATGACCAGGATGAGCCCCAGCACGAGCAGCAGCAGCACGATGGGGAAGAGCCACCACTTTCCGGAGCGGAACAGGTAGGTGAAGAACTGGCCGAGAATGCGGAGTTTCATGACAGACGAGGGTTGGGGAGGGTGAATCGTTTGGGCAGGCAGTCAGAACATGTCCTCATGATGCCTGGCGGAGCGGGAGGGATGATCCACCCAGTAGCTGTCCCTGGGGGTGGCGCGGCGAATCTGGATGAAGGGCAGCTTCAGCAGCCTGCCCAGCATCGCGACCGGAATCATGGCCAGGACAAACAGCACCGTGAGGATGAGCCGTGACATGCACCAGCCCAGCACCAGGGCCAGGGTCATCCAGAGACGGTGGACCACCCGCAGCGAGGCCGGCGCCACGAGGCCGAAAAGGAGGAGAAAGCCGCCCAGACCGGCGAGCGTTCCAGTCACGCCCTCGGACCAGTGTTTCCAAAAACCAAGGCCCGCAATGAGCGCGAACACCCCGCCGACGCTGAGGCCGAACTTTCTCAGCGCCTTCGCGGAGGTGTCGAGGGCTTGCAGTTCGTGGCGGACGTCGGCTCGGATTCCCATGGTGATCGAATTGGTTAGGCGGGTTCAGTCGAGGGTGTGCTCGGAGCGCCAGTCGAGCTCCTCCTTCCACTCGGGCTGCGCGGACTTCAGCAGGATGTGGCGGCCGAGGACCAGCACGTCCATCTCGGTGCGCATGAAGCAGGTGTAGGCCTGGCCCGGGTTCTCCACGATCGGCTCGCCGCGGACATTGAAGGAGGTGTTGACCACGACCGGGCAGCCGGTCAGGCGGTCAAACTCGCTGATCAGGCGGTGGAAGACCGGGTTGGTCTCCCGATGAACCGTCTGCAGGCGGGCGGAGTAGTCGACATGCGTCACGGCCGGGATGGCGGAGCGCGGGATGTTGAGCTTGTCGATGCCCCACAGCGCCTCCTCGGACTGGCTGAGGGCGCGGCGATGCTTTTCAAGCACGTCGGCGACGATGAGCATGTAGGGGCTTGACCGGTCATGATCAAACCACTCGCCGACCTTCTCGGCGAGAACAGCCGGGGCAAAGGGCCGGAAGCTTTCCCTGAACTTGATCTTCAGGTTCATGATCTTCTGCATCTCGGGGCTGCGCGCATCACCGATGATGGAACGTGCGCCCAGCGCACGCGGGCCGAACTCCATGCGGCCCTGGAACCAGCCGACCACCCTGCCCTCGGCCATCAGGCGAGCCACCTCGGCGCACAGGCTTGCGTCATCCGCCATGCGCGTGCTCTGCGCTCCAAACGGCGCCAGCTGCGCAGCGATCTCATCATCGCTGTATTCAGGCCCCAGGTAGCTTCCATGCTGCCAGTCCGTGCCGGTCGCCGCCGGACGCGGCTTGTCGTGGTAATGATGATAGGCCGCAAGCGCCGCCCCGAGCGCCCCGCCGGCGTCACCGGCGGCGGGCTGGATGTAGATGTCATCAAAAATGCCGGAGCGGAGAAGCTTGCCATTGGCCACGCAATTGAGGGCCACGCCGCCCGCCAGGCAGAGATGCCGCTCTCCCGTTTCCCTGCGGATGTGACGCGCCATGCGCAGCACGATCTCCTCCGTCACCGCCTGCACGGAGGCGGCCAGGTCCATCTCACGCTGCGTCAGCTTCGACTCCGGCTTCCTCGGCGGCCCGCCAAACAGCGGCTCCATCTTCGGACCGGTCATCTTCAATCCCGCACAGTAGTCGAAATACTCCTGGTTCATCGCAAAGGAGCCGTCCTCCTTGAGGTCGATCAGATGATCGAAGATCGCCTGGGCGAACCTGGGCTGCCCATACGGTGCCAGGCCCATGACCTTGTATTCACCGGAGTTCACCTTGAAGCCGGTGAAGTAGGTGAACGCGGAATACAGCAGGCCGAGGGAATGTGGGAAGTGCATCTCCTTCAGCATCTGCACCCGGTTGCCGCGACCGACGCCATACGAACTCGTCGCCCACTCGCCCACACCATCCACGGTGAGGACCGCCGCGCTTTCAAACGGGCTTGGAAAAAAGGCTGACGCCGCGTGGGATTCGTGGTGCTCGGCAAACAACAGCGGAATGCCTTTGCCAACCGCCTTCTCGATCACGGATGGCATCCAGAGTTTTTCAGCCAGCCAGACCGGCACGGCCATCATGAAACCTTTCAGGCCACGCGGAGCCCAGGCGAGATGGGTTTCCAAAATCCGGTCGAACTTGAGCAGCGGCTTGTCGTAAAAGGCGATGCCGTCCAGTTCGGCAGCGGTCAGGCCACCCTGCTTCAGGCAGAAATCGACGGCCTGTTGCGGGAAAGCCGAGTCGTGACGCCGACGGGTGAACCGCTCTTCCTGGGCCGCAGCCACGACCTGCCCGTCTTGGATCAAACAGGCGGCGGAATCATGGTAAAAGGCGGAGATGCCGAGAAGGCGCATGAGAAAATTTGCCATCATTAATATTTTTTACAAATATTATAAAATTAAAAAGCGGATCATCGACTTCCCCTGATGAATTCGGCTTCCGGACAAAAACTCGGCCTGTGCGTTTTCTCAGGTGAGGTAGATGCGCTTTCTGAGGGCCGAACGCCCTCCGTCCCACGCCGCCCTGCCCTTTGCCTCGGGGTTTTTTCATGCTGCCATAGGCTGCAGGGCTTGGATTGCTCCGATCCGGAGGCTCGAATGAGGTGAGTCGATGGTGATAGGAGTGTAGCGAGTGTGAACCATCGGCTCGGTGCGCTGCATCTGGCCTCATGACCGAACGTCGCAAGGTCAGACAGAATGCAGCCCCTAGAATGGATTTGGAAATCCGCGCTCCGGCGCTGGCGCGACGATCGCAACGCCATCGACTCCGCAGCTGTTCTCAGTGAAGCGCGGAACTCCGATTCCGCAGCTTCGCGAACGCGGGGTGGCATGGAGTAGCCTTCAGCTTTCTTCGAATCTCTGGGCTCGTCCTATGGGTTGAAGCAGGCGCGTGAGTGGTTCGAATGTGAGCGAGCAAGCCACCCTGCGGCGGATTGGGAAATCCGCGCTGACGCGTGCATCGGAACGCAATGCCTCAGCACTCTCAAAGGAGGGCGCTGACCGGCAGAGGCGTGAGGTCATTCACACCCTGCGGGAACATGCGCTTCCGAAAGGTCAGCACCTCAGGTTCCGTCTCGGTGATCAGCACCACATGCTCAAAGTGCGCACTCGGCTTGCGATCCTGGGTGATGGCGGTCCAGTTGTCGCTGAGAATGCGGGTCTTGGCCGTGCCAAGGTTGACCATCGGCTCGATCGCCAGGCTCATGCCAGCCTTCAGACGCGGGCGGTCGCCTTTTCTGCCGTAATTGGGCACCTGGGGCTCCTCGTGAAGCTTGCGGCCGACGCCGTGCCCCACAAACTCACGCACGACAGAGTAGCCATACTGCTGCACATGATGCTCAACGCTGTGGGAAAGGTCGCCCAGCATCCAGCCGTCACGCGCATGACGAATGGCCACATGCAGGGACTCTTCCGTTGCCGCCAGCAGATGCAGGGTTTCCCGTGCGACATTGCCCACCGGGACGGTCAGGGCATTGTCGCCAATCCAACCATCAAACTCGATCCCCACGTCAATCTTCACGATGTCGCCATCCTGAATGACCCGGGGGCCGCCGATGCCATGCACAACCTCCTCGTTGATGGAGATGCAGATGTGGCCGGGAAATTTGCGGTAGCCAAGAAAGGCGCTTTTGCAGCTGCGGGCCTTCATTTCAGCAGCGGCATAACGATCCACCTCACCGGTGGTGACGCCCACACCCACCTGGGCGGCGGTCTTGAGGAGGACGTCCCGGGCGAGTGCATTGGCAGCACGCAGCCCGTTCAAGACGGAACCGTGACGGATGGGAATCTTGTTGCCGAGCATGTCAGTCGGGAGTCGCGGGCCGGATCGGCATCACTTGCCGGTGGCGATGAAGTAGGCGACGCCGACGAGGGCGATGATGGCGATGCCAGTCCAGAGCCAGACAACCGTGGTGGAGTCGGCGACCTGACCGGTCTGGGCCATGCGGTCAAAACGGCCGCGGATACGCCCCTTCTTGAGGAAGCCGTCATACTGGCTCTGCAGGAGGTAGGTTTCAACCTGACGCATCACGTCGAGGACAACGCCCACGAGGATGAGAAGGCTGGTGCCGCCGAAGAACTGGGCGGTCTGGGCGGAGATGCCCAGGAGACGGCTGACGAAGGCAGGCATCACATAAAGGCCGGTCAGGAAGATCGCACCAGCGAAGGTCAGACGGCTCATGGTGAAGTCCAGGAAGTCAGCGGTGGGCTTGCCGGGGCGGATGCCGGGCAGGTAGCCGCCGCTCTTCTTGAGATCCTCGGAAATCTGGGTGGGCTGGAACATGGTGGCGACCCAGAAGTAGCTGAAGAAGAAGATCAGCGCGGCGGAGAGGGTGTAATAAACCCAGCCGGAACCGATGAGGGCGGAGAATTCCTGAACCCACTTCACATCCGGGAACAGGGCGCTGAGGATCTGGGCGGGGAAGAGCAGGATGGCCTGGGCAAAGATGATCGGCATGACGCCGGAGTAGTTGACCTTCAGGGGCAGATACTGGGTCTGTCCGCCGTAAACCTTGCGGCCCACGACACGCTTGGCGTACTGGATGGCGATTCTTCGCGTGGCCTGGGTGATGGCGATGACCCCGGCGATAACGAGGATCATGAAGCCCAGAAGCAGGACCAGCGTGGCCGGCTTGGAGGCGCCCGCGGCTCCGCTGACACCGCCGACGTAAGTCTGCCAGACCTGGACCATGGCGCCCGGAAGGTCGGCGACGATGTTCACGCAGATCAGGATGGACACACCGTTGCCGATGCCGCGCTCGGTGATCATCTCACCCAGCCACATCATGAGCATGGTGCCGGCGGTGATGGTGATGACGGTGACGACGACAAAACCGAAGCCGTAGTCGGGCACCAGCGGCTTGCCGGTGCGGTCAATCACCTCCTGCAGGCCGCCCAGGAAGATGTTCTGACCAGGCTGGGCCAGGGACTTGGCGAGAAGGTAGCCCTGGAACAGGCAGAGGGCGATCGTGGCAAGGCGGGTGTACTGGGTGATCTTCTGTCGTCCGCCTTCCTCGCGTGCCATCTTGCTGAGCGGCGGATAAACGGCCGTCAGGAGCTGCAGCATGATGCTGGCGCTGATGTAGGGCATGATGCCGAGGGCGAAGATGGCGCAGTTCTGCAGGCCGCCTCCGGAGAAGACGTTCAGGAGGGCTGCCACCTGGGCGGCGGCTCCACCGCTGTCGGCACGGCTGCTGATCCATTCATCAAGAACGCTGCCGTCGACGCCGGGAAGCGTGATGGCGGTGCCAATGCGGACGATGACGATCATCGCCAACGTGAAAAGGATGCGGGAGCGCAGTTCCGGAACTCTGAAGCTGTCGCGAAAGGCGGAAATCATGGTCGAAGAGAAGAAAGAGGGGCTGGGATAAAGGAAAGCGGGCCTTGTCTCAAGACCAACTTTGGAAAGTTGGCAAGGACCGGCCCGCTCAAAGGGTTGTTTCGGATTTGGATCAGGCAGCGACAGAGCCGCCAGCCTTCTCGATCTTCTCGCGGGCGGAGGCGCTCAGGCTTTTGATCTCAACCGTCAGCTTGCGGCTCAGATCGCCGGTGCCAAGGATCTTGATGGCGTCACAAGAGCGGTTGACGAGGCCCTTCTCACGAAGGGCAGCTTCGTTGACCACGGCGCCGTCGTCGAAGGCGTTGAGGTCGCCGACGTTGACGACTTCATAGACGTCGCGGAAACGATCGTTAGAGAAGCCCTTCTTGGGAAGACGACGGAAAAGGGGCATCTGGCCGCCTTCGAAGCCGGGGCGGATGCCGCGACCGGCACGTGCCATCTGACCTTTGTGGCCTTTGCAGGAAGTCTTGCCGTGACCGGAGCTTTCGCCGCAGCCAATGCGCTTTTTGCGCTTGCGGGCGCCGGGGCGGGGTTGGGAGTCGTGAAGACGCATGACAGTAAAGGGGTGGGGGATGAGGTTGAACCGCTCTTACAGAGCTTTGCGCTCCTTGATCTCCTTGCCGCGTGCACGAAGGATCTCGTCCTTGGGACGCAGGGCGTGGAGGGCGGCCAGGGTGGCCTTGACGACGTTGGCGTGGTTGCTGGAACCGAAGGACTTGCCGATGACATCCTTGACGCCGGCGGCTTCAAGGACGGCACGTGCGCCGCCACCGGCGATGATTCCGGTACCCGGGGATGCGGGCTTCAGCATGATGTGACCGCCACCGTGTTCGCCGATGACCTCGTGCGGGATGGTGTTGTTGTTGAGATGAACGAGGTTCATCTTCTTGCGGGAGGCCTCGGTCGCCTTCTTGATGGCGTCGGCGACTTCGTTCGCCTTGCCAAAGCCCCAGCCCACGCGGCCGTTCTTGTCGCCGGAGACGACAAGGGCGCTGAAGCTGAAGCGGCGGCCGCCTTTCACGACCTTGGCACAACGGTTGATGTGCACGACCTTTTCAACGGAGTCGCCACGGGAATCGCCGTCAGCGGCGTTGCGGATTTCTTCTGCCATAAAACTCGGTGCGGTGGAGGTGGAATTAGAACTTCAGGCCCTTTTCACGGGCGGCGTCAGCAAGGGCCTTGACCTTGCCATGGTAGAAGAAGCCACCGCGGTCGAAGACGATTTCTTCGATCTTGGCAGCCAGAGCGCGCTCGGCGACCGTCTGACCGACTTTCGTGGCGCTGGCGATGTTCGCCTTGCCGCCGCCGAAGCCTTTTTCCTTCGTGGAGGCGGAGACGATGGTCTTGCCGGCTTCGTCGTCGATCAGCTGGGCGTAAACGTTCGTGTTGGAGAAGTAAACGGCCAGACGCGGACGGGTGGCGGTGCCTTTGACCTTCTGGCGGATGCGCGCGTGGATGCGCGAGCGGATGAGTTTGCGGTTGAGAGCCATGTTCTGAGTGGTCTTCTGGGGTTACTTCACGCTCTTGCCGGCCTTGCGGCGGATCTGTTCACCTGCGTAGCGCACGCCCTTGGCCTTGTAAGGCTCCGGCGGGTAGTAGGCGCGGATGTCGGCGGCGAGCTGGCCGACGACCTGCTTGTCGATGCCTTCGATGGCAATCTTGGTGTTTTCAGCCACCGTGACCTTCACGCCCGCGGGAATCGGGTGAAGACGGTCGTGGCTCTGGCCGAGCTGAAGATCGATGACGTTGCCCTTGACAGCGGCACGGAAGCCGACGCCGTGGATTTCAAGATCCTTGCGATAGCCCTGGCTGACGCCGTGGACCATGTTGCTGATCAGGCGCTGGGCGGTGCCGTGCATGGCGCGCACCTTGCGGTCCTCGCTTTCGCGGGTGACGTTCAGATGATTGCCTTCGGACGCGACGTTGACGCCGGAGGGAAGGGTCCAGTTGAGCTTGCCTTTCGGGCCTTCGACCAGGACGGAACGATCAGCGCCGATTTTGACGGAGACCTTGTCCGGAAGAGAGATGGGTTGTTTGCCGACTCGTGACATGTGATGGGGTTCCTCTCGTGTTGGGGGTTACCAGACCGTGGCGAGCAGCTCGCCGCCGACTTTCGCCTTCTTGGCGCGTGCGCCGGTCATCAGACCGCGCGAGGTGGACAGGATGGCGATGCCAAGACCGCCAAGAACGCGGGGGATTTCGTCGCAGGAAACATACTTGCGAAGACCAGGCTTCGACACTCGGCTCAGGTGGCGGACCACGGGGGACTTGCCCTGGTACTTGAGCTTGAGCTTGAGCTGGGGATGAGCGGCGGTGGTCACCAGCTCGTAGTTCCAGAGGTAGCCTTCCTCGTGAAGGATGCGGGCGATCTCGCTCTTCATCTTGGAGAAGGGAACGAAAACTTCCTGCTGGCCTGCCTTGGCGGCGTTGCGGATGCGGGTGAGAAGATCAGAAATGGGATCGGTCATGGCTCGGTGGGAGTCGGACGGTTCAGGTCAGTTTCGGGTTCAAGCGGCGGCAGCTTCGCCTTCGCCCTGTTTCTGCTGCTGGCTGATCTTGCCACGGAAGGGCATGCCGAGCGCACGGAGGAGTTCACGGGCGTGATCGTCGTTGTTGGTCGAGGTCACGAAGGTGATGTCAAAGCCGAGGGAACGCTTGATCTTTTCAAGCTCGATCTCGGGGAAGATGGACTGGTCGGTGATGCCGAGGGTGTAGTTGCCGCGGCCGTCAAAGGAACGGGGGGCCACGCCGCGGAAGTCACGCACGCGGGGCAGGGCGGTCTTCACCAGACGCATGAGGAAGTCATACATCTTGTTGCCGCGAAGGGTCACCTTGACGCCGACGTTTTCACCGATGCGCAGCTTGAAGTTGGCGATGGCCTTCTTCGACTTGGTGACAATGGGCTTCTGGCCGGTGATGAGCTGGACTTCGTTCACAGCGTCTTCCATCGCCTGCTTGCGCTCGCCCTGGGATCCGACGGAGCAGTTGATGACAATTTTTTCGAGCTTCGGCACCTGGTGCACGTTGCTGACGCCGAGCTGCTCCTTGAGGGCAGAACGCACTTTCTCGTGATAGAGAGTCTTGAGGACTGGGGTCATGGGGTTATGGGGATGAGCCTTTCCGCCGGGGGCCCTGGCGACGGCCAGAACAGTTGCCGGAGGGGGCAATGAGGGGCGCGGATGGTGGCGAGCCCAGGCTTCTTGGCAAACTCTTTTTCAAAAAACACTTTTTTCTGGTCCCCGGGAAGCGGGTGCCCGGGCTCGTTCTGTGTTTGTCCTGAGTTCGGAAGAGTGCCGTCGGCAGGAGCGTTTAGTCCGGCCCATCACCCTCCTCCCCCTGACATGCGCCCTCATCTTGCCGCCCTGCTCCTGATCCCCTCCCTATGCCCGCTGCGTTCAGCGGAAGTCTTTGAAGCAGCCCTCGGCCGGGAAACCGAGCTTCCCAAGGGCAAGGAGGCCGATGGCATCCGGGGCGACTTTGTCCTGCGCAGCGACAAGGTGGAGGCCGCCATCTCCCACAATGCGGCCAACCGACGCGCCAACATGAGCACCTTTTACGGTGAAAACGGCGTCAGCCCCGGCGCGCTCTACGACCTCACCCTGCGCGGCGCGGACAATGACCAGCTCGTGGTTTACAGCCCCTGCGGCCATGGCGCGGTCAGCTATGTGCGCATCTCCGACACAGGGGGCAAGGACGGCGCTGCCGTCGAGTCCGTCACCACCGCCGCCAAAAACGGCGGGGTCTACAAACGTCATGAATACCGCGCCCAGGACGGCGCCCAGGGCCTGTTCATCACCACCACCCTGCGCAACGAGACCGACAAGCCGCAGAAGGTGAGCACCAAGGCGGACTTCACCCGCTTCGACAGCACCGGCACGACCAGCGACGGCATCTTCTGGGCCGACGCCATCAACCCGGCCCACAAAGGCGCCTACGCTGTCGGCACCCTGAAGGTCACCGGCGCTGAGAAAGTGACGGACAACCTGGAGCTGGCCCCGGGTCAGGAAGTGGTCATCGCCCGTTTTTTTGCCGTCGGCACCTCCCCCGCCCAGGCGGTCGGTGAAGTGCGTGCTGCCCAGGGAGCCAAGCTGGGAACTCTCAACGGCCAGATCACCGACGCCTCCGGCAAGGGCGTGGCCACCGCCTCGGTTCTGGTTCCGGACGGCAAAAACGCCCTCGTCGCCTATCCGGACGCCGAAGGCCGTTTCAGCCTGAAGCTGCCCCAGGGCCCCGTCGAGCTTCGCATCACCGACCTGGGTCGCCCCGAGGCCGGGATCAGCACCACGGTTGCCGAGGGCTCCACGCAGTCGCCAAAGGTCGTCCTGGCGGACGCCGCCGGCATCCGCTTCGCCATCACCGGCGAGGACGGCAAGCCCCTGCCCTGCAAGGTCCATTTCACCCCGCTGGATGACAAGGCGGCCAAGCTCGACCTCGGCCCGAAGTGGCGCGCCCACGGCTGCGTGGACCAGCATCACAGCGAAAACGGTCATTTCACCCAGCAGCTGACGCCGGGCAAATACCAGGTGGTGGTGGTGCGCGGGCCTGAATATGGACACATCGAAAAGGAGATCGTGGTGGCCGAGGGCAAGATCACTGAGCTCAAGGGTACCCTGAAGCGCCTCGTTGACACGAAGGGCTGGATCAGCAGCGACTTTCACAACCACAGCACGCCCAGCGGCGACAACGTCTGCGACACCGACGGTCGTCTGATCAACATCGCCGTCGAGCACCTGGAATTCGCGCCCACCACGGAGCATAACCGCTTTTACGACTGGGAGCCGCTGATCCAGAAGCTCGGCCTCTCCCCCTTCATCAAGACCGTCAAGGGCGTCGAGCTCACCGGCAGCCGCCAGCACTTCAACGCCTTCCCGTTTGAACCCGACCCGCTGCTTCAGGACGGCGGCGCCCCGGCCTGGAACGACGACCCGCGCATCACCGCGCTGACCCTGCGCCGCTGGCAGGGCGAACGCGCCGACCGCTACATCCAGTTCAACCACCCCGACCTCAGCAACATGTTCATCGACCGCGACGGCGACGGTGTGCGTGACGGCGGCTTTGTCGGCGTCGGCGCGATGATCGACGGCAGCGAGTCCCAGAACGGCGCGGGCACCGACATCCTGGCCGAGGCGCCCTTCAAGGTCACCCGCACACCCGGCGCGCTTGCCGCCAAGGCCTCCACCGTTCGCGAGTTCATCTGGCGCCAGCTTCTCAACCAGGGCCTGCGCGTCACCGCCGTCGGTGTCGCCGACGCCCACAGCGTCTATGGCAACGGCGTCGGCTGCTGGCGCGGCTACATCCCCTGCAGCACGGATGATCCCGCAAAGATCGACTGGGCGGAGCTCGCCCCGCGTGTCAAACAGGGCAACCTCGTGCTCAGCACCGGCCCCTTCCTTGAGGTCACCACCCAGAACGGCAAGATCGCCGGTGACGACGACCGCGCCACGGGCGGCATCGACCTGGACGTGCGTGTCCAGTGCACTGACTGGATGGACATCGACCGCGTGCAGGTGCTGGTGAACAGCCGCCCCGACCCGAAGCTGAACTTCACCCGCAAGACCCACCCGAAGATGTTCAAGGACGGCGTCGTGAAGTTTCAGGAAAAGATTCACGTGCCGCTTCAGCATGACGCCCATCTCATCGTCGTGGCGATCGACGAGGACGGTGATCAGAAAGTGGGTTATGGCACCAGCGACTACGCCAAGATCCGCCCCTGCGCCTACAACAACCCCATCTACGTCGACGCCGACGGCTCCGGCTTCAAACCCAACGGAGACACGCTCGGCTACGACCTGCCCGCCATGGGCATGACGGCCGACAAGGCCCGTGCGCTGCTGGAAACCAAGAAGTAAGCGATTCAGGAATCCTCACCGCCCGGCGCACCCGCTGTGCCGGGCGGATTTTCAAATCAGTTCAGGCAGCGCCTGGCGCCCACCCTCGACGAGATGCTGCGGCCTGCCGCTGAAGTCGTTGAGCATCACCTTGTGGACGTCGATGCCCAGGTGCCGGTAAAGCGTGGCGAAGACCTCGCCAAAGGCCACCGGCCGCTCAGTCGGCTCGCCACCCTGCTTGTCGGTGGCGCCGATGACCTGGCCATGACGCATGCCACCACCGGCCATCAGGGCGCAGGAAACACGCGGCCAGTGGTCGCGACCGCCCTTGTCATTGATGATCGGCGTGCGTCCAAACTCACCCCACACGACCACGGCGACATCCTTGTCCATGCCACGCTCATGCAGGTCGGTGATGAGCGCGCTCAGGGCGCTGTCGAGCAGAGGCAGGTCCTCGCGGAGCTGGCCGAAGTTGTTGGAATGATAATCCCAGCGGCTGAAGCCCAGCGTGACCACCCGGGCCCCGGCCTCGACCAGGCGGCGTGCGGCCAGAAAATGATCCGTGAGTCGCGGGCCGCCGTCGTCACGATTGCGGTTTTCACCGCGGCCGTAGCGCTCCACCACGCGGCGGTCCTCGCGGCTGAGATCAAGCGCCTGCAGCAGCTTCGGACTGGTGAGCACGCCCAGCGCCTGCTCGTTGAAGGTGTCGATGCCCGCCATCAGGCCGGAGGCGTCGAGATCGCGGCGCAGCTGGTCAAAGCTCTTCAGCAGTCCGGCCCGGTCATGCAGGCGGTCCAGCGTGATGTCGCGAAGCGTCATGTCCTCACGCCCACCTCCTCGGTTAGGCTGAAACGGCGCATGCGAAACGCCGAGAAAACCAGGCTCACCGTTCGCGGCCCAGGGCATGTGGCCCATCTTCGGGGAAAGCCCGACAAAGGCGGGCATGGCCGGATCGACAATTCCCTGGACCCGCGAAACCACGGCACCAAGGGACGGCCAGCCGCCAGGAGGCTGCTGACGCGAAGGGCGCCCGGTCAGGCACTGGAAGGCGTCATGACGCCCCTCCGAATCCGCGATCGAGCGGATGACGGTGCACTTGTCCATCATCCGGGCCAGGCGCGGCAGGTGTTCGCAGATCTGCAGGCCGGCAACATTCGTGCCGATGGGCTTGAACTCGCCGCGGATCTCCGAAGGCGCGTCCGGCTTCATGTCAAACATGTCCTGGTGCGGCGGGCCACCGGGCAGGAAGACCATGATCACCGCACGGTGCCCGGATTTCGCCTTGCCGGAGGCGGACTCGGCACGCAGCAGCTCGGGCAGCGACAGGCCGCCCATCGCCAGGCCGCCGACACGGAGGAAGTCACGCCGCCCGACGCCGTCGCAGAAGCCGGATTGCACATGGGATGCCTGAATGTTCAGCATGAGCCTGAAAAAAGTTCGCCAACCTATTACGTGACAATGAGCGCGGTTATTCCAGGCGCGGCCCGCTCAGGTCAGGCCGCCGATCGGCGCGCCATGATAGAGCGGGTTGGGCCTGCCGGTGAAGTCCTGCCACAGGGTCTCGCGCGGCAGGCCCAGCGCCTCGTAAATGGTCGCCGCCAGATTTTCCGGCGTCTGCGCATCGCTGACCGGATAACCACCAATGCTGTCGGTGGCCCCGATGACCCGGCCGCCCTGGATGCCGCCGCCCGCGAGCAGGATGCTCTGCGCATGCCCCCAGTGGTCGCGCCCCGGCAGGGCGGTGGCGGAGATGCTCTTGATCTTCGGCGTCCGGCCAAACTCGCCGCCCATGACGATGAGCGTCTCCTGCAGCTGGCCGCTGGCGTCAAGGTCCTCAATCAGCGCGCTCACCGCCTGGTCCATCGGCGGCAGCAGCGAGTCCTTCAGGTTCCTCCACGCCGCCTGGTGCGTGTCCCAGGTCTCATTGTTGCCCAGGTTGACCTGGATCAGCCGCACGCCCTGCTCGACCAGGCGGCGGGCCATCAGCAGCGACCAGCCGAAGCTGTGCCGGCCATAGCGGTCGAGCGTACGCGCATCCACTTTCGCAAGACTGAAGGCGTCATGCACCCGGCGGTTTGAAAGCAGTGAAACAGCCGCCTGCCGGGTGGAGTCGAAGGCCTCGTCCCCGGCGATCCTGGTGAGATCCTCGGACTGCTTCTCCAGACCGTCGCGCAGCGACACACGGTCCATCACCCGGTCGAGGGTCAGGCCTTGAGGCAGGGACAGGTGCGGCGCCTGGAAGACCAGGCTGTCATCCTTTTCAAGCCCTCGCTCATGATGAAAGAGGAACTTGGGATAGGCTCCGTAATGGTCCGGATGGAAGGGGGACATCTCCAGGAACCAGGGGTCATGCTGCGCGCCCAGCACGCCGCCGAACTGGCCGGCCAGGGTGCGCCCGGTGCGGTGCACCAGCTTGTCCGGCAGCACGATGGCCGGCGGCAGGTTGTCGCGGCGTTTCGGCAGCAGGGCCGTGGCCAGCGCAGCGATGCTGGGATGGTCGGACTTCTTCGGCTTCGACGGGTCAAAGCCAAGCGGGGCGTCGCTGCGCCCGGTGAGCATGATGTGATGGCCCAGTGAATGATCGCTGCTGCCATGGGTCAGCGAGCGCACCAGCGACCACTTTTCGGAGATGCGCGCCAGACCCGGCAGGTGCTCGCAGATGTGGGTGCCCGGCGTGCGGGTGCGGATCGGCTTGAACTCACCGCGAACCTCCATGGGTGCGTCCGGCTTCATGTCGAAGCTCTCATGCTGCGCCAGTCCGCCAGAAAGGAAGATGTAGATCACCGACTTCGCCCTGGGCGCAGGGGCAGCAGGGCCCTGCGCCGCCAGTGCCTGCAGCGCGCTGAGGTGGTTCATGCCCAGGCCCAGAAGGCCCACCGCGCCGGCCTGGATGACCTCACGGCGGCTGAGCGGATGGCCTGGATGCGGAAAATGCATGGCGGCTACTACGGCCGCCATGCATTTGGTTTTGCAATTTCAGTTCGGCACGCGCGCCCCCTCTGGATCAGACCGTGAAGGCGGGCAGCTTGACGATCTTGCCGCCGGCCAGGGCCGACTCGTGCGCGCACAGGCCGACACAGGTCCAGTTCGCGGACTGTTTCGCATTCGGGAAGGGGTCGCGCCCCTCCACCAGAGCCGTGGCAAACTCGTGCGCGAGATGCGGGTGGCTGCCGCCATGGCCGCTGCCCTGCGTGAAGCTGAGGTGCGTCTTCTTGCCCAGGTCATAGACACCCTTGGTGGTGAACGGACGGATGCTCTTCGGCAGCAGCTTCGCGTAGTCCGGCGCCTTCACGAGCTTTGGAATCTTGTGCTCGGGCAGCTTCGCCGTGTGCATGATCAGCGGCTCATGCTCGACCAGCGGCCATTCAATCGAGGCCTTGTCGCCGTAGACGTCGATGCTTTCACGATACTGGCGCGCGGTGTCGAACAGGCTGCGGATGACACGGGCGCTGAGGTCGGTGCCCTTGAACTTCACATGCGCGGTCTCCACCGCAAAGGGCGAGCCGTAGCATTTCACCAGCTCGGGCCGGATGGTGCCGGAGCCAAAGCAGCTCACGTATTCGGCGGAGGCGCCGGCCAGGGCGGCCACGGGGCCGACGCAGTGCGTGGCGTACCACATCGGCGGCAGGCCGGGCCAGTAGTTGGGCCAGCCGTCCATGTCCTGCTGATGGCTGGACTGCAGGAACTGCAGCTTCCCAAGCCTGCCCTTCTGCAGCTGCTCCTTCATGAACAGGAACTCACGGGCGTAGACCACGGTCTCCATCATCATGTACTTCAGCCCGGTCTTCTTCACGAGGTCGCAGATCTTGCGGCAGTCCTCGATGCTGGTCGCCATGGGCACCGTGCAGGCCACGTGCTTGCCGGCCTTCAGGGCCTCGATGGACATCCAGCCATGATCCGGGATCGGGCTGTTGATGTGCACCGCGTCGATCTTCGGATCCTTCAGCATCTCGCGAAAGTCCGTGTAGCGCACGTCCACGCCGAAGGCGTCGCCGATGGTCTTCAGCTTTTTCGGATCACGCTGGCAGATGGCGTAACAATGAGTTTCGGGATGACGCTGCCAGATGGGGATGAACTCCGCCCCGAATCCGAGGCCGACGACGGCGATGTTGAGCTTCTTTTGGGACATGGTGGTTGAAGGATGCAGGCCGCTTATAACGACCCGGGACTTCATCATAAACGACAAATTTTGGGGCAGATCGGCCTTCCAGGGCCTGCGGGCCCGGCTGCCTGAACGAAGGCGGACAACCGCCTGACCAGGACCTTCAAGCCATGCCCGCCCGGCTGCCGGCCGCCGGCTCGCGCGTTGATTGATTTAAGCCGGACAGCCTGCTAGCCTGGCTGATGATCCTGCGCGCCACCCTGTTGTCAGCCCTGTTTTCCCACCTGCTGGTGGCGGCGCCGTCCTCCGTCGAGCCGGAGGAGCTGCCGGAGCATCAGTCCGCTCGCCAGGCGCTTCAGGAAGGACTGCCGGTCGTCGCCGCCATCAAGGCGGAGCGCCTGATGAATCTTCAGCCGACAGGCTCGCTGGCCCGGCAAACCCTGGCGGGCCTCGCTGTCGAGGCCTGGGTCCGAGCTCAGAACGGCAAGGCCGCCCTTCAGGTCCTGCAGACGGAAAAGGTACCCAACACGGATTTCTGGGAAGCCCAGGCCCGTGTGCAGGCGGGTGACATGGACGGTGCCGAAGCCCTGCTGGCGCGACGTCTGAAAGAAGGCTCCGCCACCAGCCAGGAACGTCTGCTGCTTGCCCAGATCAGCAGCCTTTCCGGCAATCCCGCCCAGGCCCGGCAGGTGCTGGAACCCCTGATTTCCGGATCGGACGCCACCACCGCCGGACGCGCCCGACTCATCCTGGCGGAAAGTGACCTGAGGGAGGGCATCACCGCCCCCGTTCTTTCCAGCCTGGCCTCTGCCCCGGCCCTGACCGAGGATCCCAAGGCCGCCCTTTTGAAGGCCCAGGCCCTCGTCCGGCAGTCACGGCATGAGGAAGCCCAGGCCATGCTGCAGAAGATCCTTGGCAGCACCTCCGGCGGCGAACACCTTCACCACGCCGCCTCCGTGGTGCTGGCCGATTCCCTGCACCGTCAGGGCCGCCGTGCGCAGGCCGTGGAGGTGCTGGTTCAGTTCCTGGAAAACACCGTCACGAGCCGTCTCTGGGACAGGGCCTTCCAGCAGCTCTGGACCTGCCTTGACGGACCTGGGACGACCCTGCCGGACGCCGTCTTGCGCTGGCTGCTGAACGCCCCGAGCACCCAGGGCGTCACCCTCAACGCGGCCGCACCTGCCTACTCCGCCGATTTTCAAGGCCACGCCATGCTGCTCATCGCACGCTGGCTGCTTGCCCAGAAACGATCCGTGGAAGCCCTCGGCCTTCTCGAAGCCCTCATCCAAATCCATCCGGATCACGCCGAAGCCGACAACGCCCTCAAGCTCGCCATGGAAATTTACGGCGGCATGAAGATCGAGTCCCGCGTGGCCGTCCTGGCCGACCTCTGGAAAAGGCGCTTTGGAGGCGAAAGCTCGGCACGCGTCGAATTCGCCACCGCCGGCGTGGCCTATGGCCGCAGGGACTACCGGCGCGCCATGGAGCTTTTTGAAGCCTCCGCCAGCCTCGCCTCCACGCTCACGGAACGCCGCTCCGCCCTCTACAACGCCGGCCTCTCCGCCTGGCGTGCCGGAGAAGTCCTCGCCTTTCAATCCCTGGCCACCCAGCTCCAGGCCGCCGGCGGGGGCGCCAGGGACGGCTCCGCAGATCTGGAGCTCGACCAGGCCCTGGAGCTTGCCGCCCAGGCACGGCCCGAGGCCGAATCCACCCTCCAGACCTTCATCCGCACCCACGCGGGGCATCCCCGGCTTTTTGACACACGCCTGGCGCTCGCGGAAACCCTGCTGTCCCGTCCCAAGCCCGACTTCAGCCTGGTCGAACAAACTTTGCTTGCGGCTGAGACCGCCGGCCAGCTGACTGAAAAGCAGCAGCAGCGCATCGCCCTCGCCCGCCTCTGGAGCCTGGAGTCCCAGGGCAGGCTGAAGACGCTGACGGAATCCGGAGCCGCGTTCATCCAGCGCTGGCCGACGTCGGACTCCATCCCGCTCGTCCGCATGAAAACCGCCGACGCCTTCTTCAGGCTCGAGAACTTTGCCGCCGCAAGAACCGAGTTCGAACTCGTGGTGAAGGAACACCCCGGCTCCTCCTACACCGACACCGCCCTCTACTTCGCCGGTCTTTCCGCCCTTTCCATGCTCAGCGACGAAGGCCGGGAGGCGGCCATCAACCTCTGGCAGGAACTGGCCGAGCGCGGAGGGCCTCTCAGCATCCCGGCACGCCAGCAGCAGGCCCTCGCCAAACGGCGTGCCGGTCAGGAAACCCAGGCGCTCACCCTGCTCGACTCCCTGCTCCTGGAAAAGAAGCTGCCCGAGGAGACCCGACGCTCCCTGCTCTGTGAAAAAGCCGAGATCCTCATGCTCCTGGGCAAGACCGACCCCGCCCATTTCAGCACGGCCGTCACCGTGCTGCGCGAACTGCTCAAGGAGGATGACCTGCCGCTGCTCTGGCGTGTCCGCGGCGGCTACACGCTCGCCGTCGCGCTCCAGTCCGCCAGCCTGCCCCAGGAGGCCCTTGAGGCCTGCTACGACGTCGTTCAGGCCGCAGGTTCCCTCGGGCCTGCCACCCCGGCCGAGGCACGCTGGTATTACCGCGCCGGCTTCTTCGGCATCGACCTCCTCGAGAGCCTGAAACAGTGGGAGCCCGCCGCACGACTGGCGGAAAAACTCGCCGTCACCTCCGGCGAGCGCGCCGCCGAAGCCCGCGAACGAGCCACCAAGATCCGCCTTGAACACTTTCTCTGGGACGGCAAGTAGACACCCATCCTCCAATTGAACCATTGACATCAACGGGTGGTTTTCACACTTTAGGCCTTCTCTTTTAGCAATCAACAGCACCAGGACGCGGAGGCCATCATCGAATGAGGAACGAAGACTATGAAGAACAGCCGAGACGCGGCAGCCCGGCGCTGCACTCGGAGAAGATCATGACGGAGCGGAAGATCTTCTTCCTCGACCTCAAGGAAAACGAACGCGGCCGCGTGATCAAGATCACCGAGGATGTCCGCGGCAGGCGTGACACCATCATGCTGCCTCTTGAGGCGGCGGATGAGTTCCTCGACGCCCTGCAGCGCATCCTGGAAATCGAGCGCGACCTGCCTCCCATCAACAACGCCGCCTCCTGATTGCGGGCATGTGCGCGCTCCGGCGCTGAGGAGGCGTGGGACACAATGGAGCGCTGAACTGCGATTCCGCAGCCGCCCAGGATCCGTTCCTTCGTGGCGTTTGCCGACGGATCTGTTAGGCTGAGCTCATGCCCCCCCAGCCCGACCTTCCGCTTTCACGCATCGGCCAGCTCCTCGCCGGGCCCAGCGGCATTCAGGAGCTCATGGATGACTGCGGCGAGGCGCTCACCCTGCATCCTGACATGCGCATGCTCGGCGGTGGCCAGCCCGCCGCCATTCCGGAAGTCCAGCAGCTCTGGCGTCAGCGCATGAACGAGCTTCTGGCCGACGGCTCCGCCTTCGACCGCACCCTGCTCAATTACGATCCGCCCGCCGGAAGCCCCGCCTTCCGCGAGGCCATGGCCGCATTTCTCAAACGCGAATGCGGCTGGGACGTGACCCGTGAAAACATCGCCGTGGTGCCCAGCAGCCAGACCGGCTTCTTCCTGCTCTTCAACATGCTGGCTGGTGAATCTGCGGGCGGTGTGCGCCGCATCCTCTTCCCCCTGCTGCCCGAATACATCGGCTACGCCAACCAGGCCCTCAGCGCCGGGCAGTTCAGCGCCGTCCTTCCACGCATCGAGGAGCGCGGCGACCACGAGATCAAGTACCACGTCGATTTCGAAAAGCTCAAGATCACACCCGACGTGGCGGCCATGTGCGTCTCCTGCCCGACCAACCCCACCGGCAACGTGCTCACCCGCGACGAGTTCGACCGCCTGCGTGAACTCTCGCACAAACACGGCATCCCGCTGATCATCGACAACGCCTACGGCCACCCCTTGCCCGGCGTGCTTCACGGCGAATGGCGCCCTCATTGGGAGCCTGGCATGATCTTCAGCATCAGCCTCAGCAAGCTCGGCCTGCCCGGCGTGCGCACCGCCGTCATCGTCGCCGACGCCCCCGTCGTGAAGGCGCTGTCCAACATGAACGCCATCGTCTCCCTCGCCAACGGCAACGTCGGCCAGGCCCTGGTCACGCCGATGCTGGCCGACGACCGCCTGCTCAGGCTCGGGCGTGAGGTGATCCGCCCGTTTTATCAGCAGCGCTCCGAGTTCGCCAAACAGGTCCTCGCCCAGGCACTGGGCGACCGGGTTCCCTGGGCGCTGCATGTCCAGGAAGGCGCATTTTTCCTGTGGCTCTGGCTGAAAAACCTGCCCGTGCCCGCCGCGGAACTGTACCACCGACTTAAGGCGCGCAAGGTGCTCGTCATCCCAGGTCACTACTTCGCCTACGGCCTCGACCACGACTGGCGTCACCCTCACGAATGCCTGCGCCTCACCTACTCCCAGCCCGCCCCGGTGGTGCAGGAAGGCCTGGAAATCCTTGCCGAGGAGGCCGTGAAGGCCTTCGCCGGGCAAGGCTGATTCTGACGCATTCTTGGTTAGGCGGTCACGGGCTCAGCCGCTCCATCTTCCAGCCGCCGCCCTCGCGTGTGTAGCGGATGCGGTCGTGCAGCCGGCTCACACGCCCCTGCCAGAACTCGATCTCCTGAGGCTGCAGCGTGTAGCCGCCCCAGTAGGGCGGGCATGGAATCTCCGCGTCGCCAAACCGCGCCTCCATCTCCTCGCGACGCTTTTCCAGCCACTCGCGCCCCGGAATGACCCGGCTCTGCTCCGACACCCAGGCACCGATCTGATGACCGCGCGGTCTCACGGAGAAATACGCCTCCGCCTCCGACCTCGGCAGCTTCTGGATCGTGCCGCGCAGGCTCACCTGATGATGCCGCTGCGTCCACAGGAACACCGCGCTCGCCCTCGGGTCCGCGGCAAGCTCAGCCCCCTTGCGGCTGTCATAATTGGTGAAGAAATGAAAGCCCTGCGCATCGATCCCCTTCAGCAGCACGGTGCGCGCCGTCGGAAAACCGTCCAGGCCATGTGTGGCCAGCGTCATCGCGTTCGGCTCCGGAAGCTGATGCGCCAGCGCGTCCTGAAGCCAGGCGTTGAACAGCAGCAGCGGGTTTTCAGGCAGGTTTGCCTCGACGAGGTTGTCCAGTTCATAGCTGACGCGCAGGTCGCGCAGGGTGTTCGGCGGAAAGTCCATCATGGCATTTCAAGAAACGTGCGACAGGCCGTTGCGGCAATCCCGGGTTTGCGCCTTCATGCGGCACTTTTGTCATGTCCTCAGTCACCGGCGTCCTTGGCGACCTCCACCGCGTCCTGCTCAGCGCGGAGGCAATCCACACCCGTGTCACGGCCATGGCCGGCCAGATTGAGAAAGACTACGCCGGCAGCCTCATCACCGTCGTCGCCCTCATGGACGGCGCTCTTTTTTTCGTGGCCGACCTCCTCCGCCAGATCGACCTGCCCATCCGCCTCGTCACCCTCGGCGCCAGCAGCTACCACGGCGGCACCCATTCCAGCGGTGAAGTGCGCCTGAACTGGCCTCCCGGCGTCAGCTTCCAGGGTGAGCATGTACTTCTGCTCGACGACATCCTCGACACCGGCCTCACCCTGGCCGCGCTGCACGAGCGCCTCCGGCAGGAAGCCCCCGCCAGCCTGCGCACCGGCGTGCTGCTGCGCAAAAACAGGCCCCGCGCCCAGGAGTGCCCCGTCGACTACTGCGGCTTTGAAATCGAGGACGAGTTCGTGGTCGGCTACGGCATGGATTACCAGGGGCGCTTCCGCAACCTGCCCAGCATCGGCATCCTCCGGCCATGACCGTCCGCGTCCTCTTCTTCTCCGTCCTGCGTGACATCACCGGCTGTGAACAAGTCGAGTGGACCTGCGCGCCCGAGGCCCGTCTCGGCGACTTGCTTGAGCAGCTCCAGAATCGCTGGCCCGCCCTGCGCGACTGGGACCCCAGCCTGCTGCTCGCCATCGACTGCGACTACGCCCAGCGCGACGCCCCGCTGCACCCGGGCTGCGAGGTCGCCCTCATGCCGCCGGTCCAGGGCGGCTGAGCCCCCGGCTCTGCAACACCTTCACCCCGGGCCTCGTTGAAGAGGGTGCCGACATGAACCCCATCGAGCATCAGATCCAGCAGACACGCCGCGAATTTCTGACCACCAGCGCCAGCGGCCTCGGCATGATGGGTCTCGGCGCCATGCTCGCCCAGGAAGGCCTCCTCAGCGCCAGCACCGTCGCGGACAACGACCCGCTGCGTCCGCGTGAACCGCATTTCCCCGCACGGGCGAAAAACTGCATCTTCATCTTCATGGAGGGCGGGCCGAGCCAGATGGATCTCTTCGACCCCAAGCCGAAGCTGAACGAGCTGCACGGCCAGGCCCTGCCGGACAGCATGACCAAGAACGTGCGCTTCGCCTTCATCCGCAAGGAGACCGCGCGCATCATGGGGTCGAAGCGCGTCTTCAAAAAGCACGGTCAGAGCGGCATGGAGTTCAGCGACCTGCTCCCCAACATGGCCAGGCATGCCGACGACTGGCTGATGATCCGCTCGCTGCACACCGACCAGTTCAACCATCATCCCGGCCAGCTCGTGCTGCACTGCGGACGCGCCCAGTTCGGCCTGCCCACCGTCGGCTCCTGGCTCAACTACGGCCTTGGCAGCGAATCGCGCAACCTTCCCGGTTATGTCGTGCTCTCCGCCGGACGCGGCACCAGCGGCGGCGCCTCCCTCTGGCAGAGCGGCTTCCTGCCCTCCTCCTATGCCGGCGTGCTCTTTCGCAACCAGGGCGAGCCCGTGCTCAACCTGAAAAACCCGCCCGGCATCCCCAGCGTGCTGCAGCGCAAGGGCCTCGACACCCTCATGGAGCTCAACCAGTCGCGCTACGACCAGTTTCGCGACCCGGAGATCGCCAGCCGCATCGCCGCCTACGAACTCGCCTTCCGCATGCAGGCCGCCGCCCCGGAGCTGATCGACCTCAAGGATGAATCCGCCAGGACACTCGACATGTACGGCGTCAACCGCAGCGACCCGCCCATCAAGGCCTCACGTGGCGGCGGCCCCGGCCAGTACAAGGCCTTCGCCACCAACTGCCTGCTCGCCCGCCGCCTGGTCGAGCGCGGCGTGCGCTTCGTCAGCATCATGCACGCGTCCTGGGACCATCACTCCAACCTGGACAACGAACTGTCGTACAACGCCGGCATGGCCGACCAGCCCATCGCCGCCCTGCTCACCGACCTGAAGCAGCGCGGCCTGCTGGACGACACCCTCGTCGTCTTCGGCAGCGAGTTTGGCCGCACGCCCCTCGGTGAAAACCGCGGCGGCAACCCTGACACCACCGGCCGCGACCATCACCCCTTTGCCTTCACCATGCTCGCCGCAGGCGGCGGCCTGAAGGGCGGCCTCACCTACGGCGAGACCGATGAGATCGGCTGGGGCATCGTGCGCGACCCCGTGGACCTTCACGACTTTCACGCCACCCTGCTGCACCAGTTTGGGTTCGACCACCTCCGCCTCACCCACCGCTTCTCCGGCCGTGATTTCCGCCTCACCGACGTCGCCGGCCGCGTCATCAAGGAGTGGATTGCCTGACAGGTCTGCGCTAGAGCCCAGGCATGGCTCTCAAGGCGATCATTCACAAGGCGGCCCTCAACGTCTCCGACCTCGACAACAACCTTTACGGCGACCACACCCTGACGGTCGCCCGGCATCCCTCCGAGACGGAGGAGCGCATGATGGTCAGGCTGCTTGCCTACGCCCTCAACGTTCCTCCTGACAACGACCAGGGCACGCTCGAGTTTGGCAAGGACATGTGGGAGCCGGACGAACCCGCCTTGTGTCAAAAAGACCTCACCGGACTCACCGTCCATGAGATCGAGCTCGGCCAGCCCGAGGAGAAGAGGCTGGTGCGCGCCTGCGGCCGTTCCAGAAGGGTGACGGTCTTCACCTACGGCTCCACGGCTGAGGCCTGGTGGGCCTCCGTGGCGGAGAAGCTGTCCCGCGTGCGCAACCTGCGTGTCTGGATGCTGCCACCCGCGCAGGTGTCCGAGCTCGGCGCGCTGGCTGACAAGTCGATGGACCTCCAGGTCACGGTGCAGGATGGCGCCTGGTTTGTCGGCCAGGGGGAGAAAACCGTGGAGATCAATCCGGTGCTCCTCTTCGGAGCCTGACCGCCCGGCTTTCCAGCCTCCTCTTAATGCTGGAAAAAACGCCGCCAGCAGCGATGAACTGAAAATGCCCGCACGACCGTCCGTCCGCCTCCTGATCCCGATTCTTGCCGCGCTGCTCGCAGCCGCCGCGGATCAAGATCGCGCCCGCGCCCAGGCGGCGTCGAAAACGGAGGCCGGCAGCACGAAGGCACGTGAGCTTGAAACACGCTTCCCGGTTCCAAAGCCGCCCCGGGGCCATGACAGCTTCGAACTCAGCGAAGCCCGCCAGCAGCGCCTGCAGAAGCTGGCGCCCGCCCTCTGGCGGAAGCTTTCCCAGCGCGAGCCCGTGAACCTGCTCGTGCTCGCCGGCGAACAGGAGCTGCGCCTCTGGAATGATGACGGCAGGGAGGACCTGATGAACAGCTTCCCGGCCTGCTTCGCCCGCGACCTCGCCAACCAATTTTACTACACCGGCGGGGTCTTCGAGGCTGGCACCCGCTCCTCCGCCCTGCTCGCGCCGGGAATTTCACTGCGCGTGCTGACGGGCCCGGACCATGCCCTCGTCGACGCACCCTCCATCCTCGCTTCCACCGCCCGGCAAACCCCCGTGGACCTGGTGCTGATCTGCCACGGCCAGACCGAGGCCGCGGCAGGCATGTCCCCGGCGGAG
>CAZXPU010000022.1:0-51589 GCA_964642905.1 uncultured Prosthecobacter sp. | reverse complement strand
AGATTCTCTCTTTCAAACCTCCCAATTTAAGTCCCCATGGCCCTTCTTCCCAGTCGAGTAAAGTATCGCAAAACCCAGCGCGGCAACCGTGCAGGCAATGCCACCAGTGCCAACAAGCTTGATTTCGGCGAGTTCGGCCTCCAGGTTCTTGAGCGCGGTTGGCTGAAGAACAACCAGATCGAGGCCTGCCGTGTCGCGATCACCCGCTTCCTCAAGCGCAAGGGCAAGGTTTTCATCCGTGTTTTCCCGCACAAGCCTGTGACTGCTCGCCCGCCTGAAACCCGAATGGGTAAGGGCAAAGGCTCCCCGGAGTTCTGGGTTGCCGTCATCCTTCCCGGTCACATGCTGTTTGAAATCTCGGGTGTGAACGAGGCCACCGCCCGCGACGCCTGCCGTCTGGCCGCCAACAAGCTGGGTTTCCGCACCCGTTTTGTCACCCGTGCCATCTCCCACTAAACCTCACACCTGACCGACCCCATGAAGATCAAAGAACTCCGTGAGTTGTCCGTGGATGAACTCGGCGCCCGCAAGCGCGAACTCCGCCAGGAAATGCTGAACCTGCGCGTGCAGCAGCAGATCGGACAGCTCGAAAACCCATCCCGTCTGCGCACCCTCCGTCGTGAGGTTGCCCGGATTGAGACCCTCATCACCCAGCGCACCAGCGCCGCCGCCAAGGCCGCCTGAGAGCAAACAGCGCCTCCCGTCCACTAACCCTTTGAACTGAACGAAGCATCATGAGCGAAACAGCAGCAGCCCCGGCCTCGGCCAAAGCTCCCGTGCAGAAAACCCGCGTCGGCGTGGTTGTCTCTGCCAAAATGAACAAGACCATTGTGGTTGAAGTTGAGCGCCGCGTGCCTCACGCCCAGTTCAAGAAGATCGTGCGCAAGACCTCCAAGTTCTACGCCCACGACGAAAACGGTCAGGCCAAGGAAGGCGACAAGGTGCTCATTGAAGAGACCCGCCCGCTGAGCAAGCTCAAGCGCTGGAACCTGGTGGAAGTGCTCAAGCACTAAGCCGCCGCGCCAAGATTTCTGTTACACTAACCCCCAATCGATCCAGGAGGAACCTGCAATGCTTCAGATGGAGTCTTCAATTCCGGTGGCTGACAACACCGGCGCCCGCATGGCTGAAATGATCGGCGTGCTCGGCAAGAAAAACACCCGTTTCGCCTATGTCGGCGACATCATCACCGCCCACGTCCGCGAGTCCACCCCGACCGCCAGCGTGAAGAAGGGCGAAGTCGTCCGCGCCGTGGTCGTGCGCACCGCGCACCCGATCCGCCGCAACGACGGATCCATCCTCCGTTTCGACAAGAACGCCATTGTCATCATCGACAAGGACAACAACCCCAAGGGAACCCGTATCTTCGGTCCTGTCGCCCGTGAACTGCGCGACAAGAATTTCATGAAGATCGTCTCCCTCGCCCCTGAAGTGCTGTAAGACCCCGCCATGAGCCGTATCAAGACCCACGTCAAAAAAGGCGACAACGTCGTCGTCATCTCCGGTGCTCACAAGGGCGCCCAGGGCACCATCAAGGAAGTGCAGCCCTCCAAGGGCCGTGTGCTCATCGAAGGAGTCCGCATGATCAAAAAGGCCGTCCGCCCAAGCCAGCAGAACCCGAATGGTGGTTTTGTGGAGAAGGAAGGCCCCGTGCACATCTCCAACGTCAAGCTCGCCGACGCTCCCAAGAAGGAGAAGAAGGCCCCTGCCAAGAAGGCTGCCAAGAAGAAGTAAAATTTCTTCGGCCGTCTTTTTCCTCCCCCACTTTGACGCCCGCCTTCGCTGCATGCGAGGCGGGCTCTTTGTTTCTTGAGGGTCCTGGCGCAGACGCGGCTGGAACTGCACCGATCCTGTCCCTGTGCAATTTGTCTCTCGTCAATGCGGGCTGCGGAAGTTAACCTGAAGGGCTGTAATTCATGAATTCGCCTTGGTCCATCCGGCTAGTCCGGGCGCTTTTTTTCTCCCTGTTCGTGTTCATCGGAATCACGATCGCGCTGGGATTTGACCAGCCAGCCTGGACCGGGGCGGTCACGGGAGCGGTGGTGATGGGCATGTTGATGCTTCTCGACATGACCCTGGAAAAGGTGACCCTGCGGGACTTTTCCCATGCCACTTTTGGTCTTGGGGTCGGCCTTTTCTGCGCCTGGCTGGTCACGCGCATCGGGGTTTTCCAGCTCGATTATTTCCAGCTGCGCCCGGGGGGGGAGGCTTTGCAGAACCTGGTGCAGATCATCATCTACGCATCACTTGCCTTCTTCGGCGTGACCGTGGCCCTGCGGAGCGACAGGGATCAGTTCGCCTTCATCATCCCGTATGTGCGCTTCCGCAGTGAAGGTGCGGAGGGGGAGCCGCTGCTGCTCGACACCAACATCATCATCGACGGAAGAATCCTGCGTGTTGCCGACACGGGTTTCCTCAGCGGGCCGCTCGTGGTTCCACGTTTTGTCCTGGATGAACTGCAGCGCCTGACGGAGTCGGGCGACGGGCAGAAAGTGATCCGTGGCAAGAGGGGGCTGGAGGTCATGGAGAAGCTGCGAGGCATGCCCCAGGTTCGGCTTTCCGTGTTTGAGCCTGAATCCTGGGAAAGACGTGATGACCTGTCCGTGGATGCCCGCCTGGCCCATCTTGCGCGTCAGCTCAATGCCAGGCTTCTGACCAATGATGAAGACCTGGCCAAGGTGGCTCGTCTGCGGGGCATCACGGTTCTCAGCCTGAACGACCTTGTCATGGCGCTGCAGCCACAGCTGGCCCCTGGCGATGAACTCGGCCTCAGCCTGATCAAGCCCGGCAAGGACAGGCATCAAGCGGTGGGTTACCTTGCCGATGGCACCATGATCGTGGTCAACCAGGCATCTGCATTCGTCGGTCAGACGGTGGATGTGGTGATTTCAAGCGTGCTGCCGACCACAGCCGGCAGGCTGGTTTTTGCGGAGCTCAAAATCCGTTCCTGATCTGAGTGTCAGGCGCTGTCGGCGGAGCAGGACGATGCCGGAGAGGCCGATCAAAACGAGCCCGCCGGGTTCGGGCACGGGTGTGATGATCGTCAGGATCTCGGCCGAGCTGGCGGAGATCCGGGAGGCGTAAAACTGCGTTGGCTTGTCGAAGGGTGTGTTCGAATGGAAAGTCCAGCCAGTGCTGTCGGAGCCTTCATAAAAGCCGCCTTTGTCGAACAGGGCTGCGTGGAACTCGGAAAAATCGCCAGTGGTGTTGTTGGTGTCGAACAGCCCGTCGGCGGCATAATTGACCCCTGCCAGATACCATTGGGCGCCGACCTTGATGAACACTCCGCCTCCTGAGTCACCGACGGAAAGCGTGGCTTCGTTCTGGCCGGGACTGGCGTTGAACTCAGCGGCAAGCAGGTCTCCGACGCCGCTGGTGAAGATGTTGCTGACCTGGTTGGCTCCCCATCGGGCCACACCGTCGCTGCCGGTGGTCAGCCAGCCATGCAGTTCTGGCCCCAGGGAGACTTCCGCCCCGCGGGCCCCGCCGCGTCCAAAGGTGACCAGGGTGGATCCGATCTCACTGCCGCCCGTGTAGATGGGCGCCCATGAGGAGAATGTCTCGTTGATTTTGAAGACCCGCAGGTCGGTGCCTGCGATGTTCCAGTAGCCAGTTCCGCCGTTCGCCGCGCTGTCGATGGTGTAGGTGACATCACCGATACCGTTGAAACCCGCCGTGCTGACAAAAGTTCCCGTGCCTTGAACACCGATATGCTGGGCGGTGATGAAATACTGCTCGCCAATCATCGTGCCGAGAAAGGAGCCATATTTGCCCTGCCATTCCCAGCCGCTGTTCTGGTAAGTGCCAGTGGGGGAGCTGGTGTTGTCGAGGGGATTGGCCGTGTCGTACAGAACAATCGCCTGGGCCGGAGGGAGGAGCAAAACGCAGACGAGCAGCCCCAGAAGCGAGACGTGCAAAAGCCAGGGAGAGGTGAAATGCCTGCGGAGCATGAATGCAGGCAACTCTAGCCGAGCGCTCTATAATTACCATAATAAACTTTGCCGAAAGCATGCGAACCCTTCCTGGGCTGACGGCTTGCCGACGAGATGGAAAGCTTGTCAGGGACGACTCGGCTAAGGCTTGCAGCGTGTTTGTGAAGATAAATGCGTCCGCAGCATGAAGGCCGTGCATATTGGCTGTTTAACAACCTCTCATCCTCTTTGAAGACCCCCTCTGAAATTCATTCCCGCGCGGCACTGATCATCGCGGGACACGGTTCGACGGTGAACCCTGATTCCAGTGCCCCGACTCACCTGCATGCAGACAACATTCGTGCGAGAGGCCTGTTCCGGGAGGTGGCGTGCTGCTTCTGGAAGGAGGAGCCTTCGATGACTGAGGTTTTTGAGTCCGTGGAGAGCGAGGTCATCTATGTGGTGCCCAATTTCATCAGTGAAGGGTACTTTTGCCAGCAGGTGCTGCCCAGGGAGCTGCGGCTGAACGGGCCGGTGACGCGACGGGATGGGCGCGTGATTTTTTATTGCGATCCTGTCGGGGTGCATCCGAACATGACGCGTCTTCTTTTGCAGAGGGCGGACGAAGTCGCCGCCGGGGTGCCGCGTTCTGAAACAAGCCTGGTGATTGTCGGTCATGGCACCAATCTGAATGAGAACAGCACCAAGGCGATTCAGGACCAGGTGAAGCTCATCCGCGAGGGAAACCATGGTTTTGCCGAAGTCATCGATGCCTACATGGAAGAAGCGCCGCTGGTGGCCGAATGGGACAAGCTGACGACCGCGGCAAACGTGGTGGTCGTGCCGTTCTTCATCGCGGACGGTCTGCACAGCTTCCAGGACATTCCGGTGCTGCTGGGCATTGAGCAGGAGCCAGGGCGTGCCATGAGCGAGCTGGATGTGTTCAGGCACAATCCCATCCCGCTGCGCGGCCGGAAGCTTTATTACAGCCAGGCGATCGGCACCGAGTCGTTGATGGCGGAGGTCATCCTGGATCAGGTGGCGGATTTCGATGCGCGGCATGACACCGCCGGACTTTTGACGGATCCGGCAGAAAAAGCGGGTTTGTCGAGAAGGCAGGCGTTGTTGAAGTGGCTGGATGAAGGCCGAGACGTCATCGGCCAGATTTTGATTCGCAGGCAGGGGGAATCCTTCAGTCTCTGCCACCTGGAGGATGAGCATTCCCCTGGCCTGCAGGTGCATGCAACCGTGGAGGCGGCGCGTGAGCTGGCACGTCACAATCAAGCGGGTGCGTTCCGGCCGATCAAAACCGCTCCGGATCTGCGGCGGGGGTGGCGGCTGAATCTGACAGGAGTGGAAAGTCTTCTTTTGGCGCTGGAATTCTTTTACCCGGCGGCGGTTGGGCTGGCTCAGGCAGAGGAGGCGGGCACCCTGCGTCCGGTGGCTCTGCGGAGTCTGTTGGCAAGGCAAACGGGGATGTACCGTTTTGCGAACAACATCACGGATGATCAGGCCTGTGAAATCATTGGGTCCAAGTGTCGGACTTCCACCCATTGTCTGCGTCGTATTTTGTTCAGCTTGAATGAAGGACAGTCTTTCCACGGGTCTGCGATGGAGAAGCTTTCGAGTGCTGCGGGTGGGGTGCCGAAGGGATTGAATGAAAGGCGTGCCATCCCCCTGCTATGCATGGAAGCGTGCAATCATATTGTTTCTGCCGCCCGGTCTGTTGCGCGGAAATCGTATGAGGAAAAGGCCCATTAATTGAATGGGTGCAATATTTAACCGTTTAGTAATATTCGCCCATTTGACTCGGGTGCGGTGATTTGAATACCGGATAATAGCCTTTATGATGCAAGGATTGGCTTGCGAAGTGCATTATGAAAAGTCAACTTCGTTCACCCCCCCCCGGAACCATGGCAACTATCACCAAACGAGAAATCGTATCAGACCTGAGCGACCAAACAGGTCTCAGTCAAGCAGATGTGGCGCAGATGGTCGACGCGTTTATTGACCTGGTCGGCAAAAAGCTGGCCGAAGGCAATGATGTCACCTTCCGCACTTTTGGCACGTTTGAAGTTCGCGTATCGAAGGCGAAAATTGGGCGCAACCCCAACAAGCCTGACGCTGAAGTTCGCATTCCTGACCGCTGTACGGTTCGGTTCAAGCCGGGCCGGGAGCTGAAAAGCAGTGTCGCCTCCCTGCCGCCGGAGAAACTGCTGGCCGGTGAGTCAAAAAACTGAAGCACGTCGACGAAACCAACCCTCAAGAAGAAGGGCAGACGCAAGCGTCTGCCCTTCGTTTTTGAGGGGATCAACCGGCTAAGGATCAGATCAGACCCAGCTCCGCGACGGCGGAGCGCTCTTCCTTGAGTTCATCTTCCGTGGCCTTGATCTTGGCCTGGCTGAATTCGTTGACCGGCACGCCCTGGACGATTTCCCACTTGCTGCCGTCGGTGCGGATCGGGAAGGAGAACATCAGGCCTTTTTCGATGCCGTAGCTGCCGTCACTGCAAACGGCGACGCTGGTCCAATCTCCGGATGGCGTGTGGCTGGTGAGGCTGCGGACGGTGTCACAGGCGGCGTTCGCGGCGGAGGCGGCGCTGGAAAGGCCGCGTGCGGCGATGATGGCGGCGCCGCGCTGCTGGACGGTCTTGATGAAGTCGCCTTTCAGCCACTCGTGGTCGCTGATGACGTCGGTGGCGGGCTTGCCATTGATTTTGGCGTTGAAGAAGTCGGGGTACTGGGTGGCGCTGTGGTTGCCCCAGATGGCGAGGTTGCTGACGCTGCTGGCAAGCACGCCGGCCTTGCTGGCGAGCTGGCTCTTGGCGCGGTTTTCGTCGAGGCGGGTCATCGCAAACCAGCGGTCGGAGGGAATGCTCTTCGCGCTGTTCATGGCGATGAGGCAGTTGGTGTTGCAGGGGTTGCCGACGACGAGGACGCGGACATCGCTGGCGGCGTTTTTCTCGATCGCCTGGCCCTGGCCGGTGAAGATCTTGCCGTTGATGCTGAGGAGGTCCTTGCGTTCCATGCCCGCTTTGCGAGGGACGGAGCCGACGAGGATGGCCCAGTTGGTTCCGGAGAAGCCCTCATTGATGTCGGAGGTGGGGGTGATGCCGTGCAGCAGGGGGAAGGCGCAGTCATCGAGCTCCATGCAGACTCCCTTGAGTGCGTTCATGGCCCTCTCGTCGGGGATTTCGATGAGACGGAGCTTCACCGGCTGATCGGGACCGAACAGGGCGCCGGAGGCGATGCGGAAGAGAAGGGAATAGCCGATCTGGCCGGCGGCGCCGGTCACGGAGACAGTGATGGGGGACTTGCTCATGGTGGGGGAGATGGGAGCGGCGATGATTCGCAGGCGCGGGCGTGCGGCAAGGGGAAAGTCTGAGCTCTTCCTGTCCGGTGGATGAATCAGGCCACCACCAGGACGATGGCGCTGAGCATCAGGGCGGCTCCGAACAGCCTCCAGCGGAAGACCTTGGCCCCGAGATGGCGTTCCTGGTTCATGAACCAATGGCCGATCATCCAGACCAGAACGACGCTGAGCAGGCCGCGGGAGGCATAGACGATGTTGGCGGAAGTGGCCTTGCCATAGACGGCGAGGGTGCTGACGAAGATCATGCTCTGCGTGCCGAGAAGCACCGAGCCGCCGGTGAGCCAGGCCCAGCCCTGGCGGGGGATGGCGCTGAGCGGTGCGGTGAAGCGGAAGATCAGTCCGAAGGAAAGCAGGGCGTTGATCCAGAAGATGCAGGGAAGCAGACGGGAGGCTCCCCAGGAGGGACCCCATTTCTGCACCAGGACGTCGAAGATGGCGAAGGCGAAGGCGCCAACGCTGCCGGCGACGAGGGTGATGACCAGGCCGCGCGGGTGACTGCCGCCTTCCTTGCGGTTGAGAAAGGTGATGCCCAGGACGCTCAGCAGGGCGGCGATCCAGGTTTTTGCGCTGACAGCGTCCCCGGTCAGAAACGGGGTGAGAAAGGCGACAATGACCACCTTCAGGCCGAAGACGGGCACTGCCACGGAGACATCGCCCTTCTCCAGGGCCAGGAACTGGGCGAGCTGGCCGACGAACAGGCAGAGGGCGATGACGCCCGGCTGCCAGAGGAGATCACGTTCGACCTCCGGGCCGCCCAGGAGCCAGAGCAGGGAAAAAAGCGCGGCGACGATCAGGTTGGCCACAAAGGTGGTTCGCCAAAGGCCCACGCCGAGGTCGCTGGACCGCTTCAGCACCAGGGCCCCGAAGGCATAAAACAGGGCCGCGATGAGCGGATAAATGACAGTGGCGGTAGAGGCGGGCACATCCGTGCGTAGCATGTCCGGTGCGGGGTTCAACTGATCCCCTGACTTCCGTCCGCCCCACACCCAACAAAAAGCATGAAACTTCTCCTTCCCCTGCTGCTGTGCGGCGTCTCACTCTCCGCCGCGGATCCCGGCATCGAGTCGCTCCTGAAGACGGAGATGCCCTCGCTGGCCGGCCTTTACCAGGAGCTGCATGCCAGTCCCGAGCTGTCGCTGCATGAGGTGGAGACGGCGGCGAGGATCGGCCGGGAGCTGCGTGCCGCGGGTTTTGAGGTGACGGAGAAGGTGGGTGGCAACGGCCTGGTCGGCGTGCTGAAAAACGGGAAGGGACCGGTGATCCTGGTGCGCACGGACCTGGATGCGCTGCCGGTGAAGGAGCAGACCGGCGCGCCCTACGCCAGCACGAAGGTGGTGAAGGATGACCTGGGGCGCGAGGTGAGCGTCATGCATGCCTGCGGGCATGACATCCACATGACCAGCTTTGTCGGCACGGCGCGGCTGCTTGCCAGGCTGAAGCCGCAGTGGCGCGGCACGCTGGTCATGATCGGCCAGCATGCCGAGGAGCGTGTGCTGGGGGCGCGGCTGATGCTGCGCGCGGGCCTGTTCTCCAAGTTTCCCAGGCCTGACAAGGCGGTGGCCCTGCACTGCGCCTCGGACATTCCGCATGGCACGATTGGAATTGTTGAAGGCTACGCGCTGGCGAATGTGGACAGCGTGGAAATCGTGGTGAAGGGCGTCGGCGGTCATGGCTCCATGCCGCACCTGACGAAGGATCCCATCGTGCTCGCCTCGCAGATCGTGCTGGCGCTGCAGACGATCGTCAGCCGCGAGGTGCGTCCGGGGGATCCCGCAGTGGTCACCGTGGGCAGCATTCATGGCGGCACCAAGAGCAACATCATCTCCGACGAGGTGCGTCTGCAGCTGACCCTGCGGAGTTACAAGACGGAGACGCGCAGGCGCCTGATCGAGTCCATCCGCCGCATTGTCAAAGCCCAGGCGGAGTCGGCGGGCATGCCTGCGGAAAAGATGCCCGAGGTGATCGTGTCGGACGACCAGGCACCCGCGCTTTACAACCAGCCGGCCCTGTGTGCGGAAGTGCGCAGGCACTGCGAGGCGGAGCTGGGTGAGTCCAACGTGCTGACGCGGGAGCCAGTGATGGGTGCGGAGGATTTCGCGGAATATGGTCTGACGAAGGAGAAGGTGCCGCTTTGCATGTTCTGGCTGGGCACCCAGTCTCCTGAGGCGGTCGAGGAGGCCAGGGCGAAAGGGACCACGCTGCCCTCCCTGCACTCCCCGTATTTCAAGCCGGTGCCTGAACCGACGATCACCACAGGGGTTCGGGCGATGACGGCGACGGTGCTGGGGCTGCTGGGGAAGCCGTGAGTGAAATCCGAAGTCCGAATGCAGTGTTTGGGTGTCGGGTTTCGAACTGCGCCTTTCAGCCGCCCGTTCGCAGGGGGGGATTCAATTCTAATCCTCCACGCCGAGACGCACCTTGAGCCGGTTGAGCTGGGCCTTGAGAATTTCAATCTCCAGTTCCATGCGCTGTCGCCAGCCATGATCATCCACGGCAAAGGGTGTGGGAGGTGAAAGCGGCACCGTGGCAGGCACCGGTGGATAGACGGGCGCTGAATAAGCTGCCGAAGGAAATTCAGGCAGGCTGCCGTAGGCTGCGGGATCCGCGGCCGGGGAGGCAAACTGGATGATTTCCTTCGGAGCCAGGCCGGAGGCGGGCTCGCCCGTCAGAAGTTGGGCATATTGGGCGACGCGACGTCCGGGGCCGGCTGGCAGGCAGGCGACCAGGGGGCCTTCGCTGTAGGTGATGAGCTTCATCAGCTCGGCCTCGACGGCGGGCAGGTCGGGGAAGCTTTGCAGGCGTTCGGTGCGCTGGCGCAGTTCGCCGAGGGTCTGCTCGCCGCGCAGAAGGAGTACGCAGAGCAGGCTGATGGCCGAATGCTCCAGGCCTGGAAGGCGTGCCTTCACGTTGTGGCGGTATTTGTTCACCCGGGCGCCGACGATGCTGATTTCAAAGACCCATCCCCTGGCTTTCAAGGAGTCCAGGGCGCGCCGCACCTGGTTGTCATCCAGGGTCATCAGGGGCTCACGGTTGGTCGTCTGGTTGCAGGCCGCAGTGAGGGCGTTGAGCGTCAGCGGGTAATAATCCGGCAGGGTGATCTCCTTCTCAAGAAGGCAGCCGAGGATGCGTGCCTCGATGGCGTTGAGCGGGTCGTTGGCGGACATGGGAGGTCAGGGGGCGGGTGGCGGAGGATTGCCGCTGCGTTCCTCGTCCTCACGGGCGAGTTCCTCGGTGGTTTTTTCGGCGGCCGCAGGCTCCGGGGAGGGCGGCAGTTCTTCCTCGTCGGGCATGACGGAGCCCTGGTCCTCGCCTTCATCCACAGGGTCGCTCATGGCCACGGTGTTGGAGGCCTTTTCAACTTCGGGCGGAGGCGCGGAGGGGCGTGGCGGGCGCTGATATTCGTCCTCAAGGTCCTTCTCCGTGGAGTCGTCCTCGGAGAACCAGGGGTTGTAGTTTTCGTTGTCCCAGTCGTCCTTCACTTCCTTCTCGAGCTCCTTCTCGTCCTTCTCGATCTGGGCGTAGTATTCGGGGAAGGCCTCGCGGTCCTTTTTCTCGATGAAGTAGGCCAGCCAGATGCAGATCTCATAGAGGATGTAGAGCGGTCCTGCGAGCAGCAGGAGGGTGAGCACGTCCTGGGTCGGCGTGATGACGGCGGAGAAGATGGCGATGGCGATGATCGCGTGCTTGCGCGTGTTCTTCATCAGCTTGTAGGAGAGGAAGTCGAGCTTCACGAGGGCCATGACGACCACGGGCAGCTCGAAGCTGATGCCGAAGATGAGGATGAAGCGCGTGGCGAAGGTGATGTAGTCCCCGAGCATCCAGGTGCTTTCGAAGCCATGGTCGAAGTTCCACACGAAGAAGAAGTCCAGGGCCCTCGGCAGCACCATGAAGTAGGAGAAGGTGACGCCGGTGAGGAAGAGGCCGAAGCCCACGGCCAGCGCCGGGAACAGCACCTTCTTCTCGGTGTCCTTCAGTCCCGGGAGGATGAACTGCAGGAGATACATCAGCAGCAGGGGGAAGCTGAGGATCACTGCGGCGATCATGGAGACGTTGACGGAGGCCATGAAGCCCTCCTGGGGGGTGCGTGTGCTCGGCTTGCGGAACTCCACCACGGGTGGCGGCTGGCCGGCATCCTTTGCATTTTGCACAATCGTGACCTTGGCGGTGTCCCCGGCCCATTGATAGGGCATCAGCACGATGTCGGTGAGCTGCTTGTTGAAAACAAAGGTGCCGAGCACGCAGACCAGCAGCGTCACCGCCATGCTCACCAGCATGCTGCGCAGGTCCTCAAGGTGGTCGAGGAAGGGTTTTTCCTCGTCCTCGGGATTGAGGTTCAGGGCGATCTTCTCGCGGGCTTTGAAGACTTTGGTCAGGAGGCCTTGCCACATATCGGTGATGAAAAACGGGTGCGTTGCAGTCGGGGTTAGATCGATCCCTTGGCCGCCATCCGCGCATAGAGTGCCAGCGTCAGGGCGGTGGTGATCTCACTGGCAGCGATCATCCTCCGCAGTTCCCCCGGGCTGACAAGCCGCGCGGGGCTGATGTGCTCGCTGCCATCCGGTGAGGGCTGGCCGGCGACGCGCACGGGCTCCGCTTTGAAAAGGTAAACGTGTTCGTCGGTGAAACCTTGCGAAGGCAGGAACCAGCCGAGGGGCTCGAGCCTGCCGCCGGGGGCGAGGGCGTAGCCGGTTTCCTCCGCCAGTTCGCGGAGGGCGGTTTCATGGATCGCTTCACAGGTGACGTCCGCAAGGGCGCTGTCGATCTGGCCGGCGGGAAACTCCAGGCAGTCCTCGGCCACGGGAATGCGTTCCTGCCGGATCATGACGAAGTCACCCGACTCCGTGACGGGGGCGATGGCGACGGCGGCCTTGCGCTTGACGACGAGCCAGGGCACGGGCTGCTCGCGGCGATGGGGGGTCAGAACCTCCACTCGGTCCACGCCGACATGCGGGTTGTCGAACACACGTTCCTCCCTCACCGTGCTCCAGCCTGGGCGGGCCTGCGCATGAAAGAGCGGGAACTCGCAGCTCTTCGGCCTTGCGACCTGAGCCACCTGGAGGGTTGCCCCGCCTGCGGAGTTCACGAAAGAGCCTCCTTCCAGCGGGCGATCTGTGCGGCCACGTTCTTGGGCGAGGGAGCTCCGACGGCCTGTCGGGCCGCGAGCGCGGTTTCGAGGTTCAGGCAGGCGAAGAGGTCGGCTTCAAAGGCGGGGGAGAACTCCTGGTACTTCGCCAGCGGGATGTCGGCAAAGGCGGTCTTTTCCGCGAGGCTGTGGGCGACGAGCTTGCCGATGACCTCATGGGCCTGACGGAAGGGCACGCCATGATTCACCAGATAGTCGGCAAGGTCGGTGGCGAGCAGCATCGGGTCGCTGGTGGCGGCTCGGGTGCGGGCCTCGTTGACCTCCATGCCGGCGATCATCTCAGCGAAGACAGCGAGTGCGGCCTTAAGGGTGTCGATGCTGTCAAACAGGGGTTCCTTGTCCTCCTGCATGTCGCGATTGTAGGTCATTGGCAGGCCCTTGAGCAGGGTGAGCAGGGCCATGAGATTGCCGACCAGGCGGCCAGACTTGCCGCGGGTCAGTTCGGCGACGTCCGGGTTCTTCTTCTGCGGCATGAGCGACGAGCCGGTGGTGTGGGCGTCGCTGAGGGTGACGAAGCCGAATTCGGCGCTGCACCAGAGAATGACGTCCTCACTCAGCCGGGAGAGATGCACGCCGCAGAGAGCGATGGCGAAAAGCACCTCCGCTGCGAAGTCGCGGTCGCTGACGGCATCCATGGAGTTTTGGGTGACGGCGGCGAAGCCGAGCTGGGAGGCCACGTATTCGCGGTCGAGGATGATCGTGCTGCCGGCCAGGGCGCCGGAGCCGAGGGGCATGATGTCGATGCGCTTGCGGGCGTCCTGGAGCCGGGCGGCGTCACGGGAAAGCATCTCCACATAGGCGAGCAGATGATGGGCGAAGAGGACGGGCTGGCCGCGCTGAAGATGGGTGTAACCCGGGACGACGGCGGCTCCGGCTCGTTCGCAGGCCTCGATCAAGGCGCGCTGAAGGCCCTGGATCAGGCCGATGAGGCTGTCCACGGCGTCGCGAGTGTAAAGACGGACGTCGGTGGCGACCTGGTCGTTGCGGCTGCGGGCGGTGTGCAGCCTGGCACCCGCCGGGCCGATGCGCCGGGTCAGCTCGGCCTCGATGTTCATGTGCACGTCCTCGAGGGATTCCTTCCACTCGAAGTTGCCGGTTTCGATCTCGTGGCGGATTTCGAGCAGGCCTTTTTCGATTTCCGCCTGTTCGGCGGTGGTGATGATGCCTGCCTTGAGCAGGCCCTTGGAGTGGGCGATGCTGCCGCGGATGTCGTGGGCGAAGAGCCGCCAGTCAAAGGACACGGACTCGCCATAGCTCTGCACGAGCTGGCTGGTGGGCTGGGAGAAACGGCCTTTCCACATGGTGATTCGGGGGAGAAACGGGGCGCGAAGGTTAGCGCCCCTTTTCCGGGGTGCAACCGCCCCTGAATCCACATCGCCAGAATCTCAGGGCTTACTCATCCAAGTGAGAAAGGGTTTTTTCGACAGGATTCACAAGATTGGCAGAATGAACAGTTCTGAAAAATCCTGTTTATCCTGCGAATCCTGTAAATCCTGTCACTGAGACCCTAAGATACAATCGCCAGCCGATTTGATGCGTGAGCCCTGCCAGAATCTTGGCCTTGTTTGTCCGTCTTCTACCAGTTGGCAAGGTCGTCGTGCAGGGCGTCCATCGCCCGGGAGTGGATGGCGCGTTCGGGGAGGTCCGGACAGCCGAAGGGCACGATCTCGACCTTGTTATACCGCAGCGCGGTGATGCCGTTGATGCCTTTGGGATCGAGCAGGGCCTTCCAGGCTTCTTCGGCAAAACGGGCGGCGAGGATGCAGTCGCCCGGGGTCGAATGACCGCCGCGCTGAAGGTGGCCCAGGACGGAAGGGCGGACCTCGAGGTCGGGGAAGGGGGCGCCTTCACGCTGGAAATAGGCCTGAAACGCGTCGCGCAGGACATAGGCGCCGTTGCGCTTCTGAGCAGGCTCAAACTTCACGCCTTCTGCAATCAGGACGATGGCGTGGCCGCGTCCGCGGGTCATGGCGCCTTCAATTTTTTCAGCGAGGCCGCGCATGCGCTCCTCGGTGAGGGCGCCGCTCTCCGGGGTGATGACCATTTCCGCGCCGGAGGCCAGGGCGGCCATGCGGGCGAGGTCGCCGCTTTCACGGCCCATGGTTTCCAGCACCATGACGCGGCGGTGGCTGCGGGCGGTGTCGATGAAGTGATCCACGGCCCAGACCAGGGTGTGGACGGCGGTGTCGACACCGAGGGACATTTCGGTGAACTGCAGGTCGTTGTCGATGGTGGCGGGAACGCCGATGATGCGCAGGTCGCTTTCCTCAGCGAGCAGCCGGGCGCCGGTCAGGGAGCCGTCGCCGCCGCTGACGATGAGGGCGCGGACGCCGAGTTTTTCCAGAAGCTCGATGACTTCGCGGCGGACTTCCGGCTTGTGGAAGTCGAGGCAGCGGGCGGAGCCGAGGATGGTGCCGCCCTTGCCCATGATGCCGGAGACGCTGGCATGGTCCATCTGGATGATGTTCTGCTGGGCGTCGATCAGGCCGCGGTTGCCGATGTTGCGCTCGATCTCCTGTTTCAGGCGGTAGAGGGCGTCGGCGTCGCTGTTGACCTGACGGGCGGCGCGGACCAGGCCTCGGTAACCGTCACGGATGCCATAGACGGGGATTTGATGGCGGTTCAGCCCAAGGCGCACCACGGCGCGCAGGAAGGCGTTCATACCAGGGGCATCGCCGCCACTGCAAAGGACGGCCACGGGGCTTTCAGGGGAGAGGGACATGGTTGGGGGTGGCCCGTCGGCGGGATGTTCGGGAAACCTGTCCGGCGGGCCGCCAGTCATAGCGGGCTGCGCGGGGGTGGCAAGCCACGCTCTTTGGGAAGTTTGGGTCAGCGGGGAGCGGCCGTGGGGCGGCTGAGGGAGCGGCCGCCTGCAGCCCTGCCAAAGTTGTGGCCGATGACGACAAAGCCTTCCACGGCGGGGGATTCGCGGGTGCAGCCGAACAGGCAGACCAGGTTGATCCAGGAGTTGCGGTTCGGGTTGAACTGGATGGAGGGGCCGATCTGGAACTTGCGCGCGCCGTTCTGGCGGCCGCTCTGCTCGTTTTCGTATTTGTACTGCATTTCCAGGCCGGCCGAGAGCATCTGGTCGACAAGGGTGTAGCTGAGGCCCTGGGTGAGGGCGAATTCATTGGCACGTCCGCGTGAGATCTCCCGTTCATAGACGGCGTTGAAGGCCCAGTGCAGACGTGGGGTGAGGTCATCGCCGAGCAGAAGCTTGGCCTCCCACACGTCGCTGCCGTAGTCACCGTCCGTCGCCTTGTACTCCGCGTAAAGCGTGGGGTTCAGCGGGATGACATCCCAGTCGGCGAGCGCCCAGCGGAGCTCGACCGCGACATCCTTGTTCAGGGTCCGGCCGCCTTCGTGGGCCCAGTCATAATAGATGTCGAGCTGCATGCGGTGAGGCAGGCCGATGGCCAGCTCCTCCATGAACAGGTGCCGCGGGTTTTTGTCATGAAAGGTGCGGACGCGCCACCATTGCTCGACGGCCACCTCCCAGGGTTCGTATTGAATGTAGACGCGGGTGGTGCCGAAGCGGCGGCGTGTGGTCCATTCCGGGCGCTGGTATTCACCCACCAGGGCTTCTTCATCGAGCCAGCCGGGGCGGCCGACCACCACGATGGGGCTGAGGGTGTAGCTGGCGCTGTCAGGCAGGGCGGAGCTGTCCTGGGCGCTGGCGGGCTGGAGGGATGCCAGAAGGCTCAGGGCGGCGAAATGACGCAGGCTGGGAAGGCTGAACCGTGGGTTGGGGCGGTGTTTGGATTGCATGGCGGGAGGCCTTTTAATGCCCGCTCCGTCCTGAATGAGAAGTCCAGGGCCCCACACGTCCTGCGCAATGTGGTTTGCCGAACAAAAAATGACACCAGCCGACCGCCTATGAACAGGGGCGGACCTATCTTCCCGGCCTGGCCACGATGATGCTGGTTCGCTCCGGCTGATAGAGGTAGCCGAAGCCAAAGTCCACCGGCTGCACCGGGTAACGGCCGCTGCGGTAGGCGCTGACCAGGTCCGGCTGCTGCTGGGAGAAGATGCCGATGGTGCCCTGGTAGCTGCCATAGAGAGAAAGCGCCAGGCCGCTGCCGGCGAGCGTCCGCCAGGGAACTCCGGAAGGGTCCTGAACCAGGCCGCTGGTGCTGCGCACGAGATGGTTGCGGATGGTGGAAAAGGCGTCGTCGTGCATCAGGTAGGACGCGCTTTTGACCAGGGCGGGGGGATAACCCTGCTTCGACACGAAGGTCAGGAAGGGGCCGCCGGGGCGCGTGCCGGAGTTGGACAGGTCCTGGCGGAAGTAAAAGAGCCGCTTCATGCCGCCGAGTCCCTGGTGAAAACGGATCATCAGGCCGGGAGCCGCACCCTGGTAGGTGCCGGCCAGGACGGCGTTGCCGGAGGCGTCGATGCGCATGATGTCCACGCTTTCCACCGTGGCGCCCGTGCGGGCGAGAAAGGTGAGCAGCACCGGAAGCACCCCGCGGAACCGGCTCGACTGCAGGTCGCGGCGCATGTCCACGGTGATGAAGTAGCCGGCGTTCATGATGCTGTCCAAGGCGCGGCGGAGCGAGTCCAGGCCGGCGGCGACTTCTGCTTCGGACAGGCTTTGCAGGTCAGGCAGGGGTTCGGCGGGCTCCAGGCCGCAGAGCACATAGGTTTCCGCATGCGGAAAGAGCTCATGGGCGAAGAGGTAGTCCGGGCCGCTGAAGGGATAAAACAGCGCGCGATGCCCCTGAAGGTCGGCGATTTCCGAGGCGGCCCAGGCGCGCACCTTGGCGCCGCGGTGCCATTCATGGGTGCGCCAGAGAGATTCCATCTGCTGCTGATGTTGCAGGGAGGCGGAGGAGCCGGGCAGTCCGGCGAACATGCGAGCCACCTGGTTGATGGAGGAGGACTTGGAAGAGAGCCCCAGCTCCCAGGCACCGGCGAACAAGCTTCCGCCCGTGGCGGATTCAGCACGCCTGACGGTCGCTCCCTGCGGAGACATGTCCGAAGGCAGGCGGCAGCCGGTCAGGCTGGAAATCATCAGCGCAAGGGCGAACCACCGGCAGGCAATCAGGAGTGCTTTCATGGCAGGACGGAAGGGCTTGCGGGCTCGGCACATGGACCGTTCCCGGCAGCAGGCGGCAGCTTTAACCAACAACCTTGTCCTGCGTCAATCGCCACATCGGCCTCTAAGTTCCAGCATTATCAGAGTTGCGACACATGGAAGCGCACAGAGCGCCTTGCCTGTTCCCAAACACGGCCTACAAAGGGTCGGATGTCGCAGCTTGCATGGTATGTCCACCGGCTCCGGGCCATGAGCCCCGGGGAGGTGGCCCACAGGCTGGCCGACCGATGGAAGGGGCTCAACGATGCCGGCTTTCTGCGGCGCTGCGCCACGATCGACATTGGCAATGTGGCTGATCTTGTGCCGCGTCTGCCTGACCGGGCCACCGCTCCCGCGGCCCTGCGCATCCAGCTTGCGGAGGATGCGAAGCGCCTGCTGGCAGGTCATTGGCAGCTGTTTGGCTGGCGCGAGGTGGAGGTCGGAGCGCCGCCCTGCTGGCATCGCGATCCCGTCTGTGGCGTCGTCATCGCCCATGACACGCCGTCACGCTTGATCAACCACCGTCATCTACCCGACGGGGCGGACGCGCGCAGCATCTGGGAGATCAATCGCTGGACGGAAATGACACGGCTGGCCATGCACGGCTGGCTCAATGATGATGCGGACGCGATCCGTGCTTCGCAGCTTTGGATTGAGGACTGGTGCGAGCGCAATCCGCCGGGCACGGGCATCAACTGGACAAGTCCGCTCGAGGCGGCGCTGCGTCTGATCAATTTTGTGTGGTTTGACGCCCTTGTCACCGCCTGGGCCGCAGGCCAGGTGGCGAAGGGGCATTCGATGCGGGATCATCAGTCCGCGCTGCGTCGTCGTGTTGTGGCCGTGCATGCGGGCTGGATCTGGCGCCATCGTTCCCGTGGATCGTCGGCCAACAATCATCTCCTGGGAGAGCTTGCCGCCCTGGTGCTGGCGGCCTCCCGCTGGCCTTCCCTGGCTCGCCTGGCCTGCAGCGCCGAGGCCGCCTGGGAAATGCTCGGGCACGAGGTGCTGCGCCAGTTCGCCCCTGACGGCGGCTCGCGCGAACAAGCTCTGCATTATCATGCGTTCGCCTTTGACCTGGCCTGGCAGGCCGTGCGCGCCGTCGGCTGCCGCGCCGGCGAGGTGCATGACCGGCTGGCCCTGGCCGCACGCTGCCTGCTGGCGCTGGGCCAGGGACGAGAGGCCTGGGACTTTGGGGACAGCGACGACGCGATCGTGCTGCCGCTGGCCCTGGTCCGGGCCAACGGCATGGAGGAGATGCGGGCCTGGCTGCTTGGGGATTCGGGCGCGATGAACTGGTGGCTGGGCCCTCCGCCGATGCCGGCCTCACGCATCTTCACCACCGGGCTGACCGTGCCGGAATGGCAGGCCTTTCCCTCCTCGGGCCTGGCGGTGCTGCGCAGCCATGGCTGGATGGCGCGGCTTGATGCCTCCCCGCTCGGCTTCGGCCCTCTGGCCGCGCATGGCCATGCGGACGCCTTGCACGTCTCGGTCTGGGATGGCGATCTCGCCCTGCTCATCGACTCGGGAACCGGGGGCTACCACGGTCATCCTGAACTGCGTGCCGAGCTTGCCGCCTGGAATGCGCACAATGGTCCGAGACCGCATCCGGCCGGATTCCGTACGCCGCGCCGACTGGGGCCCTTCCTTCAAGTCGCGCCTCATGCGACACCGAGGCTGAGCGTGGATGGCAGTGTCGCCCAGGCTCGCCTGACTCATGAAGGGCATGCGTTTCAACGTCAGGTCAGGCGCCTGGACGAGGTTCTCGAGATCCACGACACGGAGGCGGCTCAGCGTTCCTTTGCCGTGCGCTGGATTCTGGCTCCGGGCACGGAGGTTCGGGAGGTGCCGGGAGTCCATGGCACGACTCTGCGTCTGCGGCGTGCCGGCAAGAGCTGGCTGCTCAGCCTGCAGGCGCCTGGCGAAACCGTGATCGCCCTGGAGGAATGCCGTGCTTCTCCGGCCTACGGACGCCTGGAGACCGCGCCGGTGATCAGCGTTGAAAACATCCGCTCCGGCCTTGTCACGCGCCTCAGCCGCGCCTGAATCCCCGGCTGCCATGAACACCGCCCCGATCCGCGTCACTGTCTGGAATGAGTTTGTCCACGAGCGCCAGAATGCCGCCGTGGCCGAGGTTTATCCACGCGGCATTCATGGCGCGCTGCAGGAGGCTCTGTCCGTGCATCCAGACATGCAGGTTCGCACCGCCACGCTGGACGAACCGGAGCAGGGGCTGCCGGATGCGGTGCTGGAGAACACCGATGTGCTGCTCTGGTGGGGCCATGCGGCGCATGACGCGGTGAGTGACGAGCTGGTCAGCCGTGTCCAGCAGCGGGTGATCGCGGGCATGGGACTGATCGTGCTGCACTCCGGCCATTGGTCGAAGGTCTTCAAGCGGCTCATGGGCTCCAGCTGCGCCCTGTGCTGGCGAGAGGCTGGTGAGCGTGAACGTGTCTGGGTCGTCAACCCGGGCCACCCCATCGCCCAGGGCCTGGGCGACTGCATCGAGATCGGCCAGTCGGAGATGTACGGCGAGCCCTTTGGCATCCCCACGCCGGATGAGCTGGTGTTTGTCTCCTGGTTCCAGGGCGGCGAGGTGTTCCGCAGCGGCGCCACCTGGACGCGTGGCAGCGGGCGCATCTTTTATTTCAGCCCCGGTCATGAGGTGTATCCAATCTACCATCACCCGGATGTGCAGCGCGTGATTGCCAACGGCATCCGCTGGGCGCGGCCCCGGGGCGTCGCCGCGAACACGCCGCGTCATGTTCCCGTGGAGGCGGCGCGTGAGAAGATCACCTCACGCGGTGGCACCGTTCATTAGGCCTTGGGGCGGCAAGGTAGTCATGAGCTTCAGCGCGTGACCGCGTGGGAGACGGGAGAGGGAATGGCCAATGCCCGAGCCCCGATGACCAAGGAATGGCCCAATGCGCGAAGGTTCAATCTCACCCTCGGCGCGGCTTTGTTGAATTGACGACACCGATGGTTAGGCCGCCTGTGAACGCATGCTGGAGGCGTGCAAGAAATGAGCCGGCTCGCGAATCCTGCCCTTGCGCCTTGAGCCTTGGGATTTCCTGGGTCATTGGCCCATGGTCATTGGGCCTTCACCCTGGCGGTCACTGCTGCGTGGGGCTGGCGTTTGCGTCCTCGGTGCGGCTCCTGAGGTGCGACAGCAGCAGCGCTGCGTTGAGCAGCAGCGGCATGAAGGGCACGAACAGCGACTTCAGGATGGATGGGCTCGCCGGGGTGCCGTCGCCTGCCATCGGCTGGAAGTCGATGTGACGGACATACCAGGCGAAGCTGAATTCGACCAGGGCGAGCACCAGGCCCAGGGCGGCCACGGCGGCTCCCAGGCGGTGGCGGCGCTCCTGAAACAGCTTCAGGCCGCCGGCCACGAGCACGCAGAGGCCGGCCAGGCTGAAGCTGAACAGGGCCAGCTTGTGGAAAGCCGGGTTGACTGCGTCGGATGCCGAGACGGTGGCGAGGGTGGCTGGGAGATTCATTTTTTCAGTTCAAAGAAGTGTCCGGCGACGCCCCAGGCGACGTCCTCGCGCGGCAGCACGCCGTCGCCGCCGACATAAAAGAGGCTGGCGACAAAGTAGTTGTCGCGCTGAATGCCGCCCTTCCTGCCGCCGGAGATCAGGTCGGCCACCGCCATGCCGATGGTGCCGGCGATGCCCTGCTTCTGACGGATGTGCTCGCGGAACTCCGCCTCATCCGGATTGGTGAGGAACAGCACCACCGCGAGGGCAACCGGCAGGTAGAACAGCTTTTTCATGAGGCGTGGACGTCGGGCGGATGAAGGTTCACTTCACGGGAAGCCAGCGAACGGCATCGACGACGACATAACCATCGGCGCCGGTGTTGCCGACCGTGATGGCGGTGTCGTTCCCGCAGTCGAACTCCCCGAGGTCGATCCAGGTGACGCCGTCGCCCGGCCTGGGTGACTTCAGGTCCACCTTCAGCTTCTCCACACCGCCCTGGTGCTGGATCTCGACGGGGGCGTTGGTGGCGCGATTGTTGTTAGGCGGGCAGGCGAGCTGAAGGCGGTGGCGGCCGGGCTTTTCCAGCTTGGGCTCAAAGCGCAGGCTGCTCTGGCCGTCCCTGGCGTTGCCGTCGTGCCGGTAGCCGTCGCCGATGTAGGCCTTGGCGGCGCCGCTTTCCTGCCAGTGGCCGGTGACCTTGGCGTCCATGTCATCCATGACGATGCCCTCGACCTTGCCGGGGTCGATGCCGCGTGATGTCTTCGGGCCGGTGTGGTGGAGGATCTGGCCGTCCTTGAGCAGGCGTTCACGCAGCTTCTCATAGGGCAGGTCCTGCACGTCCAGGCTGCCGCCCAGCGCGAGCACGGCGGCGGTGGCGGCGGACTGGCCGAGGATCATGAACACGGGCTCCATGCGGATCGAGCCATAGGCGATGTGGCTTGCCGACATGGCGACGGGCACGAGCAGGTTGGCGCCCTGTCCTTTTTTCGGAATGAGTGACCCGTAGGCGATTTCATAGGGCCCGTTCGTGCTGACACCGATGTCGCCCTCGTTCTGCACGTCACCTTCGGGCGTGATGTAGCGCTGCACGTTGTGGCTGTCGATGGTGTAGCTGCCCATGCCGACGGAGTCCGGGGTGGGTTTCTTTTTGCGCAGCTCGTTTTCCGTCATGACGAAGCTGCCGATCATCCGGCGCGCCTCGCGGATGTAGAGCTGGTGGCTCCAGTGGCCGTTGTCCTTGAACTCATCTTTCGGCAGGCCCCACTGGCGCAGTTCCTCCTGCACCTTCTTGGGCACGCGCGGGTCGTTGGCGACAAACCAGAGCAGGCCCTGCTGGTAGCGGCGGTGCTCGGCGATGATCTCTTTGCGGCGCTCATAGCCGGCCTCGGGATAGTCGTAGTTGTAGCCGATGTTGTCGAAGCTGAACGGGCCGTGGTTGTTCGTGTCGGTCTTGTGGTTCGGGATGGGGTCGAACTTTTCGAAGAACTCGCCCCAGCCGGTGTTGAGCACGCGCAGCAGCAGCTCGTACTGGCCGGCGTCGTAGCCTTCAGGACGGGGGAAGGGGACGCGGTTTTCCGGGATGTTGGTGTAGCAGCTGCGGAAGCAGTAGGCCTGCACGCGTTTGTCACCCTCGCCGAACTTGCCGGCAAACTCGGTGCTGATGCGCGGCAGCACGCCGCTTTTGGGGTCGCCGGGGACCTTGTAGGCGCTGATTTTCTCGTTCACGGTGCCGAAGTGGTGGCGGTGATGCAGCACGCCCACCTGCACGCCGTTGTGCTCTTCGCCATAGACGCTGTTTGCCTCGCGGCCGACATGGTAGTCGCAGCCTGCGGCGGCCATCAGGTCGCCTTCATAGGTGGCGTCGATGAACATGGTGCCGGAATACGTCTTGCCGCTGAGGGTGGTGATGGAGGTGATCCTGCCGGCGTCTTTTTTCACACCCTTGTCACGGTCCAGCCATTCATCCCGCATGACCTCGATGCCGAACTCACGGACGTAGTCCTCGAAGACCTGCTCGGCGGCGTGCGGCTCAAAGATCCACATCGTGCGGTTTTCGCCGTCCATGGCGGGCGTACCCTGGCCCTTGTTGCCGTATTCGGACTGCTTTTGCCAGGTCCAGGCGTCCTGCTTTTGATAGTGCTTCCAGATGCGGTGGTAGAAGTCGCGCGCGAGTCCGCCGATGACGGCCTTGTTGCCGGTGTCGGTGAAGCCGAGGCCGCCGCTGCTGAGGCCGCCCAGGTGTTTGTCAGGGCTGACGATGATGACGCTGCCGCCCATCTGCTTCACCTGCACGGCGGCGGTGACGGCGGCACAGGTGCCGCCATAGATGACGACGTCATGGCGGCTGTCCGCGGCATGGCAGAGCGCGCTCAGGGCAAGGCAGGAAAGAAGGCACCGGGATTTCATGGCGGTGCAGACATGCGCTGCGGGCGGCGCGCTGCAAACCAAATCCTGCCCCGTCCCAGCTGAGGCCGCCTACTGTCCCATCCAGCTTCGCAAATCGGTCATGCCGTCCCGGAAGACGCCTGCCAGCTCCCGGAGAATGGGCATGAAGCGGCTGGTGAGCGTCCAGATCAGGATGAGCCAGACCGCGGCATTCAGCACGAGCATCGGATAGACGAGCTTCTCCACCCAGCGCGGCCAGGTTTTCAGGAAGCCGTTCTCGTCGGTGACCTTGCGGAAGATCCTCTCCTGGAACACGGAGGAGGCGGCCTGCCAGAGCAGTGGCGGGAAGAACAGGAAGCCGCCAAGCAGCCGCCGGATCACGACTCCTGAACGCAGGGCGGGCGGCACCTTGTAATAATCCCGGTAGCGTGCCACGCGGCGACGCTGGGTCACCTGGCTCACCAGGGCCTCCTCATCCTCGTTCTGAAATTCAGGCAGCATCCGCAGGGGGGTCCAGGAGCTGTCGCCGGCGCGCATCACGAGATCGTTGCTGCGCAGGGAGCCGTAGGCCAGGTAGTTGCGCAGGTCGTCGAGGCTGCACGGGCCTGCGGTCTTGCCTTTCTTGGAGATGTAGTATTCCTGGGACACGGGATGATCTGCGTACGTTCACGGCCATGAGGCGGTTGTGTCAAGGCGCAGCCTGGGTGCTCGGTGCTTTTTGAGGCCTTGCAGGATGCAATCTTGCCCTGAAACGGACAGGCCGGTAGGCTGCGACGATTTTTCCCAACCAAAAACATCGCCTTCCTCTCCCATGAACGCCCCCCTTGCTGAATTTCTGGGCACCTTGATCCTCGTCCTGCTGGGCGATGGCGTGGTGGCCAACGTCGTCCTGAAGCAGACCAAAGGGCATGGCGGAGGCTGGATTGTCATCACTGCCGGGTGGGCCTGCGCGGTGGCTGTGGCGGTTTATGCCACCCTGGCGGCAAGCGGCGCGCACCTGAATCCGGCAGTGACTCTGGGCATGGCCAGCATCGGCAAGTTCGCCTGGGCCAGCGTGCCCGCCTTCATCGGTGCGCAGATGGCCGGGGCTTTCACCGGTGCCGTGCTGGTCTGGCTGGCCTACCTTCCGCACTGGCGGGCCACCGAGGATCCGGAAGCCAAGCTGGCCGTTTTCTGCACCGCTCCCGCCATCCGTCACAGCAGTTCCAACCTGGTTTGTGAAATCATTGGAACCGCGCTGCTGGTGCTTGCCGTCCAGGCCTTGCTGGCCCCGGCCAACCTCGTTCCCGACTCTGGTTTCGACAAGGCGCTGGCGCCCGCCCTGGTCGGCCTGGTCGTCTGGGCCATCGGCCTCTCCCTCGGCGGCCCGACCGGATACGCCATCAACCCGGCGCGCGATCTCGGCCCGCGTCTGGCGCATTTCGTGCTGCCCATCGCCGGCAAGGGCGGCTGTGACTGGGGTTATGCCTGGGTGCCTGTGGTGGGACCGCTCATCGGCGGTGTCATCGGCGCGCAGGTTTACCAGGCCTTGTGGGGCTGAGGAAGGTGAGGGGAGGGCATCCCGCGCAGGCGGTCCGCGAAATCAGCGGCTCTAAAATGCGCGGGATTTTCCACCCCGGTTTCTTCGAAGCGAGGTTGCACGCGTGCGGCTCTCCTCTATTGCTGGCGCCCTCTCATGACTGACCTGCCCTGCCTGCTGGCCCTGAACCCCTTTGACATGTCCTGGATCGCCTCGCCCGAGGCCTGGATCGCGCTGCTGACCCTGACGGTGATGGAGGTGGTGCTGGGGATCGACAACATCGTGTTCATCTCGATCCTGGTGGACAGGCTGCCGGCGGCGGAGCGGCCGCGCGCCCGGTTCCTCGGCCTGGCCTTTGCCATGGTCACCCGCATCCTGCTGCTGCTCTGCATCACCTGGGTCATGCAGCTGAAGGAGCCCCTTTTCGCGGTGCTCGGTCATGAAATCTCCGGCAAGGATCTCATCCTCATCCTCGGCGGTCTCTTCCTGCTCTGGAAAAGCACCAAGGAGCTGCATCACAAGGTCGAGGGCCTCGAGGAGGACGGGCATGAATCCGGTCGCGGTCGTGCGGCCCTGGGCGCCATCCTGGTGCAGATCGCCATCCTCGACATCGTCTTCTCCCTCGACTCCGTCATCACCGCCGTGGGCATGGTGGATGACATCATGGTGATGATCATCGCGGTGATGATCGCCGTCGGATTCATGATGATCTTCGCCGGCTCGGTGAGCGACTTCATCAGCCGTCACCCGACGGTGAAGGTGCTGGCGCTGTCCTTCCTGCTGCTCATCGGCACGACGCTGATCGCCGAGGGCTTCCACGTTCATTTCCAGAAGGGCTTCGTCTATTTCGCCATGGCCTTCTCGGTCTTCGTCGAGATGCTGAACATCCGCATGAAGACGAAGGCGGAAAAGAAACAGGCTGCCTGAACCCCTGATCCCGCCCCCATGCCGCAGCCCGCTCGCCGACTGGAAGTTTTCACCGAGTCCGTCATCCGCGAGATGACGCGCCTGTCCAACCGCCATGGTTCGATCAACCTGGCGCAGGGCTTTCCGGACTTTGATCCTCCCGCCGAACTGGTGGATGCGCTCGCCACGGCCATCCGCGGGCCGTTTCATCAGTATGCGGTGACCTGGGGCGCGCCGAGATTTCGCCAGGCGCTGGCCCGCAAGCACCAGCGGTTCACCGGGCTCGACATTGATCCCGACCGCCATCTGGTGGTGACCTGCGGCAGCACGGAGGCGATGATGGTGTCCATGATGACCGCCTGCGATCCGGGTGACAAGGTCATCGTGTTTTCGCCCTTTTACGAAAACTACGCCGCCGACGCCATCCTGTCGGGCGCGGTGCCGGTGCATGTGCCGCTGCACGCGCCGGACTTCAGCTTTGACCGTGACGAGCTGCGCCGCGCCTTCGCCGCGGGCGCCAAGGCGATCGTGATCTGCAATCCGTCCAACCCGAGCGGCAAGGTTTTCACCCGTGAAGAGCTGCTCTTCATTGCCGGGCTGGCGGAGGAGTTCGACGCCTTTGTGCTCATGGACGAGGTCTATGAGCACATCGTCTACGCCCCGCACCGGCACACCTGCTTTGCCACGCTGCCCGGCATGTGGGAGCGGACGCTGAGCTGCGGCTCGCTTTCCAAGACCTACTCCATCACCGGCTGGAGGCTGGGGCATGTCATCGCGCCGGAAAACCTGATCTCCAGGGCGCGCAAGGTGCATGATTTCCTCACCGTGGGCGCCGCCGCGCCGCTGCAGGAGGCGGCGGTCACCGCGTTGGAGTTTGCAGACGGCTATTATGCGGAGCTTCAGCAGGCCTATGACCTCAAGAAGGAGCTGTTCCTGGGCTGCCTGAGGCGCACGGGCCTGAAGTTCACCGAGCCGCAGGGCGCCTACTACACGCTGCTCGACATCTCGCCGCTCGGCTTCAGCACGGACACCGAGGCCGCCGGATGGATGACGCGCGAGGTCGGTGTGACCGGCGTGCCCGGCAGCAGCTTCTTCCGCGAGCCCGAGCACCGCTACATCCGCCTTCACTTCGCCAAGAAGGAGGAGACGCTGCGCGCCGCCGGTGAAAAGCTGGTCGAGGGGCTGCGGCGTCAGGCCTGATCCGTGTCGGGAGTTTTTCCTCTCGACGCCCGGACAGGCCCGCTGTTTAACTGCGCGGGATGTCCGCCGACGCGATTGTTTCCGAATCCGAGCTGCTTGCCGCCGCCGCATCCGTCAACGCCCTCCGTCAGGCGTTGAACAACGTTTTGTTCGGCCAGGAGGAGCTGGTGGAGATGACGCTGTGCGGTGTGTTCGCCCGCGGCCATGTGCTGCTGGAAGGCCTGCCGGGCCTGGGCAAGACGGAGCTGGTGAAGGGACTGGCGAAGGCCCTGAACCTGACGACGCGCCGCGTGCAGTTCACCCCGGACCTGCTGCCCGGCGACATCACGGGCAATCCGGTTCTTCAGGAGCAGGACGGGCGCCGGGAGTTCGTCTTCCAGCCGGGACCGGTCTTTGCCAACCTGCTGCTCGCCGACGAGATCAACCGCGCCTCGCCCAAGACGCAGTCCGCCCTGCTGGAGGCGATGCAGGAACGCTGCGTGACCGTGCTGGGCCGGACACATGCGCTGCCGGATCCCTTTTTCGTGCTCGCCACGCAGAACCCGATCGACCTGGAGGGCACCTACCCGCTGCCAGAAGCGCAGGTGGACCGCTTTCTCTTCAAGCTGGACGTGCCGCGCAACACGGCCGCCGTGCTGGCCAGGATCGTGGCGCAGCGTGAACTCGGGGTGGATCCGCAGGTTCCGGTGGTCCTTTCCCGGGACGAGTTTGTCCACCTGCAGTCGACAGCGCGGCGGATCTATCTTCCGGAGGTTGTGGCGGATTACATCGCGAGGCTTGTGGACGCCACGCATCCAGGTCAGTCGAAGGCTTCCGCCGGCGTTCGTTATGGCGCCAGCCCGCGCGCCGCACTGAGCCTTGCCTCGGCGGCCAAGGCGCGTGCGCTGATGCATGGACGGCCGAACGCGAGCTTTGAGGACGTGCAGGCGCTGGCCCTGCCGGTGCTGAATCACCGCATCCAGCTCGACTATGCGGCGAGGATGGACGGAAGGACGAGCGTGGACGTCGTTCGCGCGGTGGTCGCCGAAGTGCCGGCGCACAACCTGGCCCTGCCCAAGACACTCCGGGAGGTGGCTGCTTGAAATCGCTGCCGGTCGTACTTGCCTTCGTCATCCTCGGTTCTGCGGCGCAGGCGCAGAAGTCCGTCTGCGCTTTGGAGGAAGAGGCGCGGTCGCTGAAGGTCCGAAGCGTGTTTGACCCCATGCCGCCCACCGGCTTCGCGCCTCTGCGTGTCGAGGCGGAGAACAAGACCGACGGCTTCATGCGGTGGGACCTGGCTTCGGTTTCGCGCACCCAGCGATTTCAGAAGGACAGCGAGCATCGGGGCCGAATGATTCTACTGACGCCGCCGCAGAGCCTGCAGTCAGGCGTGCTCATGGCGCCGATGACGGTGGATTATGATTCGTCGGGCGTCCTGAGCTTCGTCAATCAGCATGAGTTCAGCATGTGGGTCGAGTCCACGGGCCATTCCTCACGAAGCTTCCCGGAATATCATGCCCGCACCAACTCGTTCCCGGCCATCGCCATCAGCAAGAGCCTGGCGTCCGCCAACCTGACCCGGCTTGAGGAGGAGGTGGAAAGCCGCCTGGCAAAGTCCAAGTCGTCGTCCCGCGTGGGCGCTGCGGTCTTTGGCAGCACCTTTGATCCTGCGGACCTGACGGAGGACTGGCGGGGGCTCAGCGGCTTTGATGGCCTGATGATCACCTGGCAGGAGTGGCAGCGGCTGAAGCCGGGCCAGCGTCAGGCGGTGCTGCAATGGGTGAGGCTTTACGGCCTTCTGGATGTCTATGCGGAGACGGGCTCGTCCGTCAGCGGACTCGGGCTGCCCGATGGTTTGGAAAACGGAGCCAGACGGCATTCGTTCGGAAGTGTGGAGCGGCTGGTCTGGGACGGACGCACGCTTGATGCCAAGGCCGTCGTCGGGCGTCATTGGGGAAGGGCGACTCGGCGTGCCGATCTTGTCTCCGGCCATGCGGTGAGCGGCGGCGGCCTTGCGGTCAGCGGCTGGGGGCTGCAAAACCTTCTGGGCAGGCGCAGCTTTTCCTCGTGGCAGGTGGTGGTGTTCCTGGTGGTCTTCGGTCTTCTCGTGGGGCCGGTGAATCTTTTCCTGCTGGCGCCTGCTGGGCGACGGCATCGTTTGTTCGTCACCACGCCGCTGCTTTCAGGCGGCATGAGCCTGGTGATGCTGGCCGTGGTGGTGGTGCAGGACGGCGTCGGCGGCACGGGGGTGCGAATGGTGCTGGTGGACATCGAGCCCGCCGAGACCGCCGCCTATGTCACCCAGGAGCAGGTCTGCCGCACCGGGGTGCTGTTGGGCGGTGAGTTTGAAACCGAACGCCCGGTCCTCGTCGAGCCGCTGGCCCTGGCGGATTCGCCCTGGGTGAAGCTGAAGAACAGGCCCACTTTCCAGGCGCCCCACCTGTATCTGGAAGGCGCACGACATGGCGGAACTTACTTTCAAAGCCGGGTCGAGCAGGCTCATGCCCTGCGTGCGGTGGTGCCGGGGCGCGCTCGACTGGAAATGAAGGCCGGCCTGGCTGCGGGTGCCGCGCCGGAGATCGTCTCCAGCCTCGGCTTCAGCATCGAGAACCTCTTCTATGTGGATGAAGCCGGCGCGGTCTGGAAGGCTGGGCAGGCGCTGGACACGGGCCGCTCAGTGAAGCTGCAGACCTCGCAGGCTCAGGAACTGAAAAAGCAGCTGGCCGATCACGCGAGCCTTGCCGCAGGCGCGTTGTGCATACGGCTGGATGACCTGCTGGGTTCAGTCCCGCCGAAAAACTTCTTTGTGGCCACGGCGCCGAGGGCGCCCGGCTTCACGCTCGCCACGCTGCCCTCAATCGACTGGAAGGAGGACCGTGTGCTGGTCTTCGGCAGTCTTGCCCGCCCCTAGTCCTTCACGCCTTTTCCTTCATGCCCTCCCGCGTTGAGTTCGATCCCTCCCAGCCGGCCATTCAGGTCGAGGATCTGCATCGTTCGTTTGGCGCGCTGAAGGCGGTGGATGGCGTCTCCTTCAGCATCGAGCACGGCCGCGTCGTCGGCTTTGTCGGCGCCAACGGCGCTGGCAAGACCACCACCATGCGCATTCTCGCCACGCTGGACCATCCCGACGGCGGTGCCGCGAAGGTCGGCGGGCATGACGTCGTGAACGATCCGGACCGGGTGCGCGGCCTGCTCGGCTGGATGCCCGACAGCTTCGGCACCTATGACCACATGACGGTGCTGGAGTATCTGGACTTCTACGCCCGCGCCCTTGGCTATCAGGGGGCGGCCCGCGAGCAGCGGGTCCAGGAGGTCATGGACTTCACCGACCTCACGCCGCTGGCCGACCGACTGAGCAACAAGATGTCCAAAGGCCAGACGCAGCGGCTCTGCCTGGGCAGGGCGCTTCTCCATGACCCGCAGATTCTCATCATGGACGAACCGGCCGCCGGGCTCGATCCGAAGGCGCGGGTGGAGCTGAAGAACCTCATCCGCATCCTCGCGGAGGAGGGCAAGACCATCCTGATCAGCTCACACATCCTCTCGGAGCTGGCTGAGATGTGCGACAGCCTGCTGTTCATCGACAAGGGCCGCATCGTTCATCATGGCGATGCCGAATCCATGACGCGGACGGATTCCAGGCAGGAGACGCTGGTGAACGTGCAGGTGGCCGGCGACCGTGCCCGGCTGACGGAGTGGGCTCTCACTGCACCGCAGGTGAGGCTGGTCGATGAATTGAAAAAAGGCGTACGCCTGTGCCTTGAGACCGCGGACGAGGCTGTCATCGCCGCCACCTTGCGGCGCATGATTCTCGACGGCCTGCCGGTTGTCGATTTCCACAGGGAGGAGCGTCGTCTTGAGGACGCCTTTATCGATATGCTCGGTCGGATGGACCAGGGGCAGGCCGCAGGAGCCAACATTCCTCCGGCGATTCCTCCACCGCTGCCGGCGCAGTCTCCGGCTGCGATGGATTCCTGATCTGCCACGGCAGCAGGCCGACGGCTCCGCATCAGGGCCATGTCCAGAAGTCCGCATCCACACGGCCGTCCGGACGGCGGTAGAGCAGGTGCGTGACCTCGTTGTCAAACTGCCATCGAATGCAGTAGGGGCGTTTCAGCCGGTGTTCCGAGCATCCATAGTCGGGTTGAATCCTGACGAGGGTCATCTGCAGGCCGGCTGCATGGGAGTGAGTGACATTCCACTCTTTGGGAAAACTGGCTAGGTTGAAGATGTTTGCGGCCGCCGATTCACCATGAAAGGTCGCAAGAACCGTGGTTAGGTCGGCAAATTCAAGCACTGACCCGGCCTTGGGGACGGACACGGACTCATCTTGCTGTTGCCTGCTTGTTTCGTGCCAGGAGAGGACTGTTGTCGCAGCCGTCGTTTTTCTGAGTTCCAGGCCGCCCATGCCCGAATGGAGAGGGAATTCGACGACGATCGACTGCACATCCTGCTTGTCGTCGAAGGTCAGGATCACGCTGCGCCCGCTGGTGGAACCAGCGGCTTCGATCAGGTCCTGCAGGTTTGTTAACGCATTGCTGGCCAGCCTTGTTTTCAGGGATGAAAGGTCGGGGCGTTGCATGCCGGGTTGTACTGAAACAGCCCTGACCAGCACGGCAGGCTCACCCTTCCTAAAAACGCGTTCTTTCTGCACAAGCCTGCCGTTTTCAAAGAACAGATGACTCCTGCATTCCGCTGGCTGGTAAAACCGGGACGGAACCTTCTGCCTGAAGGTGCAGGCACAGAGACACAGCACGAGCAGGTAAAGAAAGGCGTGGATCATGGGGTTGGGGCGCAAGAAAGCCGAACAGGCGCGGTCTTCAGCAGTTTGAAAGCACAGGTCTGTCTCGAGCAACGATTTACGGAATCAACCTGATGCCGATATGGCGGGTGAGCCGTCCTATGGCCAAGAGCAGGAAAGACAGGTTGGACAGCATTCAAGAGGGACCTTGGGATCGGCCTGGTGGCTAGGAAAGGTTGGATGACTGCCTTCTCTTCCTGGGTGGGGCTCGAGGTTCATGGATGGTGCAGGTGGGTAACGATGTCTCTTTCGGGTACCCACGTTTTTCCGAGTGATCTGGTGAACAATCATTAAAAGATTTAGGGATTAGCTTTCAGTACAGCTGAACTTCTATTTCTTTAAATTAGCTAGCCCAAGTTAAATTTTTATCAGCTACAATTCACACACGGGCAAGGCCCCGCAAAGTGGCTGGTTATGAGGCTTTTACAAAGCGTCTTGCACGAATGCCGCAATAAATGGTTAGGGCCATACAATATCAGAATTATGAAAATTAGATTTTTCATTTTCATTTTCCCGTAATTGCTACAATTGTTATGACAAATATCTGACAACGCCGATTAGGAGCTCAACAATGGAAGCAAAACTCACATCCAATCAGGGCTCGACACAGAACTTGACCTATTTCGAGCCCGTGGCCTGGGAAGCGTTTGGGATAAAACTCCAAGAACAAAGAATTGATTCGAGCACTAGTCTTATAATCGTCTGTTCATAAGTGATACATCCTAATAATTAGGCTTGTAATTGGCTCGATGATAAAATTTTCATAAAATTAAAACCGCTGGATCACCCCCATGAAAACGAACCCACATCTTGAAAGGCAGTTCCCTGACACTTTCAAAAGTAGAACGTCCAAGCTCATCGGTGCTCTGGCTTGGGGCTGGCTCCTGGCTTGCGTCAGCTGCATGGCTCCTAGCAAGCTTGAAGCGGCGCAGGAGGTTTCCTCACGGCAGTTGGTCATCGTGGATCCGGGAGTCCCCGGAGGGATTCATTGGGTCGAAAAACTGAACGCTGACATTCGCGTGCTTCGTGCTGACCAGGATGCCCTTGAGCAGATCACGGCCATCCTGGCCGAGGTGAAAAACCTCAGCCGCCTGACGGTCCTTTCCGAGGGGCGGCCCTCAGAAGTCCGCTTTTCCACAGGCACCCTGAACTTGGAAACCCTGGCGTCCCGGGCAGGCGTTCTGCGCAGCTGGAGGAAAAGCTTTGCCAACGGTGCGGACCTGCTGATCTACGGCTGCAGCGTTGGGCAGGGCAGGGATGGCCTGAGCTTGGTTTGTGAACTGGCCCGCACCACCGGGCTGGATGTGGCGGCCAGCAGCAATGCGACCGGCCCAGCCAGCCTGGGCGGCGACACCCGCCTTGAAGTGGTTGAAGGCGAGGTTGGGGAAGCTGACGCGAACCTGCTCCAAGGCTTGTCCCTGCTGCCTGGCGTGCTTGGCTACACCGACAAGCCGATTGTCACCAATCCCGGGGCGCAGAGCACCCCGGAAGATGTGAATTATTCGTTTGCAAGCCAGGTGGTGGTCCAGGATCCGGGCAGCGATCGAATGGAAGTGGTGGTGAAGGTTCTGTCCGGCAACGCCGTGCTGAGCGACGGTGAAATTTCCGCCACCGAACTTGCCTCCCAGGGCTCCAAGGACGGGCTGAACAGCTTCCTCAGCAGCCTGGCCCTGGTGCCTGCCGCCAACTGGAACGGGGCCGGACAGGTCGAGGTGACCGTGACCTCGGACTTCAACAATCGCACGGCCGGCAACACGACCACCTTTACCTTCAACCTGACGGTGAATGCGGTGAATGACGCTCCTGTCGCCAGCGGATCATCGTCGCTGGCGGCCGTGGATGAAGACAGCGCCAATCCGGCGGGGGGCACGGTTTCGGCCCTGTTCTCGGCCCGCTTCAGTGACAGTGCTGACAGCGTTGCGGGAGGTTCCTCGGCCAACAGCCTGGCCGGGGTCGCCATCGTTGGCAGCACGGTCGAGGCCGCCAAGGGCCAGTGGCAGTATCATGACGGCAGCGCCTGGGTGAACGTGGGGGCGCGCGGCCCTGCATCCACGTTGCGCCTCCCTGCGGGCGACAGCCTGCGCTTCCTGCCTGCGGCCAACTGGTTCGGCACGCCGTCCAGCCTCAGCGTCCGCTTGGTCGACAGCTCCTCCGGGGGCGTCACGCGTGGTGCCGGGCCCGATCTTTCGGGCGGGGCGAGCTACGGAGGCGGCACGGTTTATTCCTCCACCACGGTGTCTCTTTCCACGAGCGTGACGCCTGTGAATGACGCCCCGGTGACTGCCGGCTTCGACATCAACGTCACCAAGAACCTCGCCGCGACCTTCTCCCTGACTTCCACGGACGATGACGGCGGTACCAACGCCACGACGGACGCAGCCGTCACCCACTACCGCATCGTGACGCTGCCTGCGAACGGCACGCTGCGCACCAGCACCGGCACTGTCATCAGCGCACCGAACACCGACATCACCATCGCCCAGGCGACGGACATGACCTTTACGCCGGCAACCAATTTTGTCGGCGCCAGCAGCTTCACCTTCAGCGCCCTCGACGCCGCCGGCGCCCTGAGCCCCGCCAGCACGGCCGCCATCGACGTGCAGCCCTTCAATGAGCCGCCCGTGGTCACGACCAGCGGTCCGGCCGATGTCAGCGAGGACAGCGCGCTGAGCTCCATCGGCAGCGCCTCCGTGGCGGATCCTGACGCCGCCTCCGGCATCCTTCGCGCCGTCGTCACGGCCACGCATGGCACGGTCATGCTGAACCAGGTCACCGGCCTCATGGATGCCGCCAGCGGCGGTGCGGCGATCTCCGACGGAGCCTTCGCCAGCCGCACCTTCTACGGCACGATGGCGAACATCAACGCCGCGCTTACGAACCTGCGCTACACTCCCGTCGCTAACTATTTCGGGAACGCCGAGGTTTCCGTCACCGTCAACGACCTGGGCAACACCGGCAGCCCGGCGAAGGAGGACGCCGAGATCATCAGCATCACCGTCAGCAACACGCCGGACATCCCCGTCACCGGAGCATCCACGCTGGCCGCGGTGAACGAGGACACGCTCTCCCCGTCGGGAGCCTCGGTCGTCTCCCTGCTCACCGGCTTTTCCGACCTGGACGGAGACGCCCTGGCGGGTGTCGCGATCAGCGCCAACACGGCCGATGCCGCGACTGAGGGCCGCTGGCAGTACTCGGTGAACAACGGCGCCAGCTGGAGCAATGTCGGCGTCGTGTCCACGGCCTCGGCCCTGCTGGTCAACAGCGCTGCCAAGCTGCGCTTCCTGCCCGTCCTGCACTATTATGGAGCTCCCGCAGGACTCCGGTTGCATGCCGTCGACACCAGCGGCTCGCGCGCCTTCACGTCCAATCCGAACGTACGCCAGAGCCTCAACGTCAGCGTGGTCGGCGACGACTATGACGCCACCGGCGCCCTGCTCGGAACCACCGTCACCTCGGTGAACGACCTGTTCACCATCGTCAATGACTTCCCCCTCCTGGTGGATGAAGGCGGAACGGCGGTGCTGAACTCTTCACGTCTTTCAATCACCGATGTCGAGGCCGGCGCCTCGCAGATCGTCTACACCGTGCTTGCCGCCGGTACGAACCTGGACGAGGGCAGCTTTCAGCTCGACACATCCGGCTCGGGTGCCTGGACGCCCCTGGCCGCCGATGCCACCTTCACCCAGGCGCAGATCAACGCCGGAAGGCTTCGCTACGTGCACAACGGCAACGAGCCGACCGCGGCCCAGACTCTGGCCTACTCCGTCACCGACCAGGTGGCCGGTGCGGGTGGTTCGACCTCCGGCCGGGTGCTCAGCATCCAGGTCACGCCGGTCAATGACGCGCCGACGCTGTATGTCCCGGGCCAGACGCCCCCCGGCGACATGGTGGCGCTGAACGGCAACGTGGCCTTCAACTCCACGCTCGGCTTCAGCACCTCCAACCTGCGCGTGGTGGACTCCGACAACCTTGATGTGCAGCTCATCCTGCGCCTGGAGAGCCTGCCCGTGAACGGCACGCTCAAGTTCAACAACGCCCCGGTCGCTGTTGGCAGTGTTTTTAGTTATGCCAGCCTGGGACTCTTCACCTACACCCACGACGGCACGGCCACGGTCACTGATGTCTTCAGCGTCAGCCTTCGTGACGGCGCCGGCGGCATCGTGGGTGCCGCGGGAGGCACGCCTGCGGTTCCGGTCCAGGTCCCCCTGACCATCGTCCCCTACAATCATCCGCCGACGATCAGCAACGCCGAGACCCGGATCCTTGAGCGCTCCCAGGGCGCCCCGTTTGCCCTTGGCATCACCGATGAGGAAACCGCCACGGCCGACCTGGTGGTGAAGATCCTCACGCTGCCATCCTCCTCGGAGGCCGTCCTGAAGTTCAACGGCACCACGGTCACCCAGGCCATGCTGGACGCCCCCGGCGGCTTCAGCTTCCCGGGCAGCCAGCTGTCCCTGCTGCTGGTGAACCATGTCTCCGCCAACCGCGTGGATCCGCCCGCCTTCAGCTTTGGCATCCGTGTCACTGACGACGGCATCATTCCAGCCTCCACCGACGCCACGGTGCTCGTGCTCGTGCGTCCGGTGGATGACGAGCCCACGCTGGCCGTGGATGACATCGTCCTTCCCGCCGTTGGTGCCACGGCGGCCCTGACCGATGCCGAGCTGGACGGCCAGGATGTGGACACGCCGGACACAAAGCTGCTTTATCGAGTCACGGTCCGCCCGGCGAACGGCACGCTGCTCCTTGGAGGCGTTCCGATCGGAGTGGGCGGCACCTTCACGCAGGATGACGTCAGCCTAGGCCGCGTGACCTATGTTCACCGTGGCACGGCCACCACGACGGACTCCTTCAAGGTCACCCTGCGTGACCAGGGTTACAACATCCGCTACAACCGCCCGGGCGGCGTGTATCCGGACACTTCCAGCACCACGCTGCTTGAACACACGGTCAACGTCACCATCCCCGTCGGCGGCAGCGGTCCTGGCAGCGGCGGCAGCTCCGGCAACCCGGGTGACGGCGGCCTTTTCCCGGCCGTGGCCTTCAATGATGCCGTGGAGACCAACAAGAACATCACGCTGGTCATCGACCAGGCGGAGCTGCTCGCCAACGACGGCGGCATCACGCCGTTCAACATCACCTCCGTCCAGATGAAGGCCGGGTTCACCGCCGACGGCAGCGTCAGCTTCGACAACGGCAGCAAGGAGGTGACCTTCGTTCCGACGCTGAACTTCTCCGGCATCACCCGCTTTGAATACACCATGGAGGACGCCCTTGGCCGCAGCGCCACGGCGGATGTCTTCGTCACCGTCTTTTATGTGAACTATCCTCCGGTGATCTCCACCAATGTGGCGCTGACCCTGGATGAGGGCGCCCAGGCCGCCATAACCGCAGCGAAGCTGGAAGCCGAGGACATCGATGATGCGGCCACGAGCCTGGTCTACACCCTGCTCACCCTGCCGGGCAACGGGGACATCTATTTCGACAGCACCCCGGCCGACGGCATCCTCAACGCCGTGGAGCTTGCCGTCGGCGACACCTTCAGCCAGGCGGACATCAACGCCGGCCGCATCAAGTTCGCCCACGATGGCCATGAGACCTTTGTGTCGACCTTCACCTTCCGTGTCACCGACGGCGCCAACCCCTCCGTGCCCCTGGAGCCGGCCGTGGCCACCTTCACCCTCGATGCCACACCGGTGAACGATTCGCCGGTCATCACCACCGAGGACTTCATCGTTTCGGAAAACACTTCGTTTGTCCTGACCCCGGTCCAGCTGGGCGCCTCCGACGCGGACGGCGTCTCGAGCGACAAGGCGGGCGCGGGTTTCGCGACCGTGAACACCCTGACCTATGCACTGGCCGAGGCCGGTCATCTGCCTCTGCATGGCAGCCTGCAGCGCTTCACCGGCGGCATCTGGATGAACCTGGGCGTCGGCGAGGACTTCACCGCCGCGCAGGTGGCCGCCGGAGAGGTGCGTTACCTTCATGACGGCACCGAAACCACGGCGGACAGCATCACCGTCACCCTCGATGACAACACTGGCGCGCCGAACGCCTCCGTCAGCGCCGTGATGAACATCGGCGTCGTGCCTGTGAATGACGATCCTGTGATCGTCAGGAACGACTCCCTGGAGCTCGATGAAGGCGCCAGCGCCGTCATCACCTTCGCCGGTCATCTCCAGGGCGAAGATCCGGACAACGACGACGTCCAGCTGCAGTTCCGCCTGACCAGCATGCCGCAGTTCGGCACGCTCTGGCTCAATGGCGCCGAGGTTCTCGGCGTGGGCAGCAAGTTCACCCAGAAAAACCTCAAGGACGGCCTCATCAGCTACCATCACAACGGTTCGGAATCCACCTCCGACAGCTTCAACTTCACCCTGTCCGACGGTGGTGGCGGCAACGAGCCCGCAGACACCTTTGACATCATCATCCATGCCGTGAACGACGCTCCGGTTGTCACCCTGCCGGCCGCCTCCATCAACGCCGTTGAGGCCCAGGAGACCGATGTGCGCGGCATCGTGGTCGGCGATGACGACAGCATCAATCCCGTCACTCTCGCGGTGGACACCTCCTTCGGACCGCTGCTTCTCACCCTCAGTGTCAATGGCGGGATCCTCAACGTCCGCGAAGACCGCGCCTCCGTCATCGGCACGGGCTCGGGCCTCGTGACCGTCGAGGGCACGCTCGGTCAGATCAATGACACCCTCGCCAGCCTCGTCTATGAGGCCGGCGCCGTGGCGACCGCCTCCGGCAGCGACAGCCTGACGGTGCAGATCAATGACCAGGGCCACAGCGGCTCGGGTGGCCCGCTCAGCGATGTCGAGGTGCTCTCGATCGTCATGCTGGGCGTCAACAACCCGCCGGTTGTCAGCAAGCCTGCGGCCCAGTCCGTGGACGAGGACACCGACCTCATTCTCTCCACCCTGAACGGCAACGCCGTCTCCTTCAGCGATCCGGACATTGGCGGCGGCAACGCCAGAGCCACCCTTTCCGTCCTTCATGGCAAGCTGACGCTTGGCAGTGTCGCTGGTCTCGTTTCGGTCAGCGGTGACGGCACCGGCAACCTCACCATCACCGGTCCCCAGGCCGCCGTCAACGCGGCGCTGAACGGCCTCACTTATCGCGGCAGCCTCGACTTCAATGGCCCCGACGCCCTGACGGTCACGGTCAGTGACCTCGGCAACACTGGCACCTTCGGCGGTGCCTTGTCCGACACGGAGACGCTCTCCCTCACCGTCAATCCGGTGAACGATGCTCCGGTGGTCGCCGGTCTCGACTTTGATGTGGATGAAGACGACAGCGTCACCTTCTCCCTGGAGTCGACCGACGTGGATGCCGGCTCCGACCCGGCTGATGACGCCGTCGTCACGCATTACTTCATTCAGATCCGCGCTGATTCCGCACCGGTCACCGCCGGCTTTGCCGGTGAGCTGCGCACCAGCGACAACGTCCTGCTCTCGGCCTCCAATTCCGTCACGCCGCCGGGCTTTGCCGCCCTGCCGGCCGGGCAGCACATCATCACCGCCGCCCAGGCCGCCGACATGACCTACGCCCCCGGGCTGAATTTCAACAGCAGCGTGCCCCTGGTCGGCGCCGACTGGCGCAGCCGCTTTGAGTTCCGTGCCATCGACGTGCTCGGTGCCGACTACGCCAGCACCTCGAAGAGCGATGTCGACGAGGTCGCCTTCACGGTGGCCGCCATCAATGACGCCCCCGTGCTTGCCGGCGGCGGTGACAGCGTCTCCTACACCGAAGGCGACGGCCTCGGCCTGATGGGCTCCGCCGTGATGCTCAACACCTCCGCCAACCTCACCGTCACCGATGTTGAGATCACCGAACAGGCTGAGGATGACTTCAATGGCGCGACGCTGGTGGTGCGCCGATCCACGGGGGCTGTCACCACGGACCGCTTCCTGATCGTCGAGCAGGACGGCATCAGCCTCAGCGGCAGCAGCATCGTCATCGGCGGTGTCACGCGTGCCACGGTCACCACCGACGGATCGGCCGGCCTGCTGGTCATCAGCTTCAACGCCGCCGCCACCCGGACGCATGTGCAGACCCTCCTGCGCAACATCGCCTTCGCCAGCGTGGCGAACGATCTTTACGGCAGCATCACCGCCCGGATGACCTTTAACGACGGCAACGACACCGAGCAGGGAACTGGCGGCAGCCTCGACAGCAACGACATCAGCTTCACGATCAATGTCAGCAACGTCAACGACGCCCCTACCTTTGCCGCCAACGGCCTCTTCACCGTCCCCGAGGACACCGCCGTCCCGGTCGGCGCGAGCATCAGCTCCATCATGGGCCCGCTGTTCGGCGATCCGGATCCTGCGGCGCTTGAAGCCGGGAAGTTCGCCGGCATCGCCATCACGGCGGACGCGAGCAACCAGGCCACCCAGGGCCGCTGGCAGTTCTCCGTCAACGGCACCGACTGGCATGATGTGACGCCGCTCGGCACGCCGGCCGATCACGCCTCCGCCACCCATGCCCTTCTGCTCTCCAAGGACAGCCTTCTGCGCTTCATCCCGGTCGCCAACTTCAACGACCGTTACCAGCAGGCGACAACTCTGGCCGGAGCCCTCACCGTCGTGGCCGTGGACAACAGCGGCAGCCGCGCCTGGACGAGCAACGTCCTCAAGCAGTTCACCGACACGGTGACAGGCTGGAACGACATCTCCGACGTCGGCTCCGCGGGCGCCGCGCTCCTCAATGTCAGTGTCACCCAGGTCAACGACCAGCCGGTGATCGCCAACCTCGATGACGACAGCACCTTCACCGAGGCCGTGGGCGTCAATGTCGCCGGTCCCGCCGTGCTTCTGGACGACCTGCTCAGCGGTTCCGCCTCGATGAGTGACATCGACCTCAGTCTGCGTGAGGAGACCACTTACAACGGCGCGCGTCTCGTCGTGAAGGCCCGGACCGTGGACAGCTTCGACTTCTTTCTGCCCCAGATCGCGGGCGGCATCTCCCTGAGCGGTTCCTTCACCAACCCGGGGCCCGGCATCGTTCTCTTCAACAACGGCTCGCTCATCCGCTACAACAGCGTCACCATCGGCACGTTGACGGACAACAGCTCGGTGAGCGGCGAGCTGGTCATCACCTTCAATGCCAGCGCCACCAAGGCGGCGGTGGACGCCCTTCTGCAAAACCTGACCTATTCCAACAACGACCCGACGCTCAGCCTGTCCATCAAGCCCATCGACATCACCTTCCACGATGGCAACGGCAGCGCCGGTAACATCCAGGGTGCGGGTGGCGAGCTGAGCACCACCGTGACGGTGAACATGAACCTGGTTCCCCGCAACGACTCCCCCGTGCTGAACCAGGGCGCCACGATTGCCACCACGGAGGATGTCACCACCACGGCCGTCTCCTTTGACAGCCTGCTGTCCGCCTACTTCCAGGATCCGGACGAGCTCGCCATCCCTGCGGAAAACGAATTCGACGGCGTGGCCGTCTCCGCCTTCAACAACGCCAGCCTCGGCGAGTGGCAGATTTCGCTGAATGGCACGGACTGGGTGGCTCTTTCCACCATCAACGGCAGCGTGGCCGGCGGCATCTCCACGACCAAGGCCCTGCTTCTCAATGCCGCCACCCAGGTGCGCTTTGTTCCCTCCGCCAACGCCAACACCGCCGGCCCGGTGACCAAGCCCTCGCTGGCCGTTCATCCGGTCGAGGCCTCGGTGCCCGCAGGTTCCTTCAACAGCGGCATCGGCGAGGCCGCCGGCCCGGTCACCTTCAGCAGCGACCTCGGCGCTCCTCTGACCTATGACACCACGGCCAATCCCCTGGAGTCCCGCGTCGGAGGTGCCTCGGTCGCCGTTGATGCGGTCATCAGCGCCCGCAATGATGCCCCGCTCTTTGCCAGCGGCAGCGCCTGGTCAGGCACGCTCATCGAGTCCCCCGTCAACGGTGTCGGCACCAGCCCGGCCCAGCAGCTTCTCAGCAGCGTCTCCATCGGTGATGTCGATCCGGCCACCACGGCCACGCTGAGCTCCACCATCTTCGGGGCCGGCACAGTCACGGTCGCCATCGGCGGCGGTGTCACCGGCGACCGCTTCTTTGTCACCGGCAGCCCGGCCGGCATCGGCAGCCAGAGCGGCGGCACCGACGGCGCAAACCTGGTCATCAGCCTCACCACCACCACCACCTTCGCCCAGCTGAACGCGATCCTGGCGGCCATCCGCTTTGAACACACCACGGATTACCCTCCGACGGCCCTGCGCAGCTACACGGTGACCGTCAACGACAGCAACAACCTCACCACCGGCGCGGCCAATGCCGGCGGCCCCTCCGCCCTCAGCGTCCAGCTTGGCGGCGACATCACCATCGTCGAACTGAACGACCCGCCGCTTGTCACCAGCACGGCGCTCAATCCGACTTTCACGGAAGACACGGCCGCGCCTGCGGCCAGCAACAGCGGCGGCACGCTCTTCTCCGGCTCCTCGGTGAATGTCACCGGCTCAGGCCAGAAGATCACCGAAATCCGTCTGACGGTCGGCAACCTTGGCAACGGCACGGATGAAGTCCTGCGCATCGACGGACAGCTCGTCAGCCTCACGGACGGCAACACCGCGACCGCCTCCTTCGTGGATGGAACCACCGGCTTCGGCGGCGCGATCTCCGTCAGCGTCAGTGGTTCCACCGCCACGGTTTCCTATGTCAAGGCCGGCGGCCTGACCGCCTCCGAGGTCCAGACCCTCATCAACGGCCTGCGCTACCACAACAGCAGCGACGCCTTTGTCGGCACCACCCGCGTCGTCACCCTCACTTACCTGCAGGATGACGGCGGCACGGACAACGGCGGCGAGGACACCAACACCAGCCTGGGTGTGGCCGCCTCGACGGTCACGCTGCAGCCAAGGAATGACGCCCCTGTCCTGGCCTCCACCCTCACCAGCCCGACTGCGGTTGAACAAGGCGGCGCCCTGACCGGCACCAGCATCGTGCCGCTTTTCTCCGCCTCCTCCCTCGGTGATGTGGACTTCACCACCGCCAGTTTTGGCGGCGGCAGCCTCACCATCAGCTTCGCCTCCTACGTGACCGGTGACGTGCTCGACATCGACACGGCCACCGCGCTGGCGGTCAATGCTGTGCGCGTCAGCGGCTCCAACGTTCAGATCAGCCTTGACGGATCCTCCTGGACCACGGTCGGCACGGTCGACGGTACCAGCAACGGCCTTGCCAAGGCCCTGGTCATCAATCTCAACTCTGCGGCCGACGAGGCCAACGTGGGCGCCGTCCTGAACGCCGTCCGTTATCACAGCACCGCCGACAACCCGACCCGGAACGGTTCGGCAACCACACGCTCCTACAGCGTCATCGCCAACGACGGCAACAACAACGCCCTCGCCGGAGGCCTCACCTCCCTGAACTCCAACCTCGTCACCGGCGGTGTCATCACCATCACGCCTGACAACGACAGCATCCTCGCCGACCTCAACGGCGGTTCTGCGGGCAACGATCGCAGCGTGACCTGGACCGAGGCTGCCAACAGCACGCACCTCGCCGTCAGCGTCGTGCCTTCCACCTCTGTGACCGATCCTGACAACGCCAATGTCGCCAGCCTCAGCATCGCCGCCACCGGCCTGTTTGACAGCGACTCCGAGGTGCTGCGCATCTCCGGCACCGACTTCCTCCTCGGCACCTCCCGCGCCTCGGTCGATGTCGGCAGCTTCCTGGTCAGCTACAACGCCGCCACCGGTGTCTTCACCATCGCTCCTGATGGCGGCGCCACGGCGACCCTTGCCGCCTTCCAGGCGCTGCTCCAGGGCATCACCTACAACAACAGCACCGACAATCCCACGGCCGGTGCACGCGTCTTCACCGTCACCCTGACCGACGCCGGCCTCGCGGACGACGGCGTGGACGGCCAGGATGGCACGCCCTCCGCCTTCACCGTGCAGGTCACGCCTAACAATGACCAGCCCGTCATCGCCGGCCTCACCGGCGTGGTGTTTATGGAAAACGCCATCAACGCCGCCGCAGCGGTCATCGACGCCGACATCACGGTCACCGACATCGACAGCCCGACCTATGACGGCGGCACGCTGACGGTCTCAGGCCTCGTCAGCGGACAGGATGTCGTCTCCCTGCCGGCCTCCTCTGCGGCGGTCCTCGGCAGCATCCAGCTCAATGGCACCAACGTCGAGCATCATGACGGCGCCGGCTGGACCGTCATTGGCACCGCCTCCGGCGGCAGCGGCGCCAATTTCACCGTCACCTTCAATGCCGACGCCGACCGCACCATTGCGGAGCGAGTTCTTGAAAATCTCACCTTCGCCAACACCTCGGACAACCCGACGCTTGTCCGCACCCTGACCTACACACTCAATGACGGCGGTGCCAACCCCGCCCTGCCCTCCACGATCGGTGTCACCATCCGTCTTGAAAATGACGAACCCGTGCTGGCAGCCAGCGTGCTGGGCGCCACCTATGTGGAGGGCGATCCCGCAGTGGCCTTCATCAGCGGCACCGTCAGCCTGACCGACCCTGACGCCCCCTCCAGCTTCTACAACAGCGGCAGCTCCGTTGGCGGTCTCACCGTCTCCCTGGCCGCCTATCATCCGGGTGATCTGTTCAGTGTCGCCCACGTGGGCTCGGGAGCTGGCCAGATCGGTGTCAGCGGTGCCTCGATCAGCTATGGCGGCAGCGCCTTCGCCACCTTCTCCGGCGGCGGCGGCAGCGACCTCGTCATCACCTTCACCTCCAACGCCGCCACGCCTTCCGCCGTCCGGGCCCTGCTCGCCGCGCTGCGCTTCAGCAACACCGGCGATGACCCCACCGTGAAGGGTGCCGAGCCCACGCGTGCCTTTGAAGTCGTCTTCAACGACGGTGCCAACACCAAGGACGCCAGCTCCAGCACCACCGCGCTCACCGCCTCCCTCAGCGGCACGCTGAACCTCACCGATGAAAATGACGTTCCCGTCCTCGACCTCGACGGCGACAACTCCTCCGGCGCCGTGCTTGCCGACTACCGCACGGTCTTCATCACCGGCGGAACGGAAGTCGCCATCGCCGATGTGGACGCCAGCCTGACGGATGTCGACCAACCGAACCTGCAGAGCCTGACCCTGCTGATCACCAGCGCCCCTGACGGTGCCTCGGAAAGCCTCAGCATCTCCGGCGTGCTTCCTGGCGGCATCACCGCCGGCGCCTACAGTCCGGCCACGAGGACGCTGACCCTGACCGGTCCGGCCTCTGCGGATGACTTCGCCGCCGCCCTGAAGCTGGTTCATTATGGCAACAGCAGCCTGGCGCCCACGCTTGGCGACAGGCTCATCCAGGTCGTGGCCAACGACGGCGTCTCTGACAGCAACACCGCCGTCAGCACCGTTCGCGTCATCGACGTGGCCGTCACCACCACCACCCCGGTCAACGAAGCCTCCATCCACGCCTTCTTCACCGTTGAAGGCACGGCGGGCGAGGCTGTGACCCTGACTCTGGGCAGCACGGTCGACCCTCTGGACCAGGACGCCACCATCGCCGGCTTCACGATGGAGTACAAGATCGGTGCCGGTTCCTGGATCCCCTACACCTGGAACGGCGTCACCGGTGACCGCCCGACCCTTCCAGGCTCCTCCGGCAGCGCCGGCACGGTCCTCGTCCGCGTGAACATCACCACTGAATCTGACACGGACTTTGAGGACGAGGAAACCTTCACGCTCACCGCGGCGGTGAGCGGCGGCAGGTCGGCCACCGTGGACAGCGCCATCCATGATGATGGCACGGGTGTCGTGCATAACAACGACGGCACCGTCAATGGCGCCGCCATCCAGGATGATGACCGCCTCATGACCGTGACCGATGTCGTGGTCAACGAAGGCTCGCCCTACGCAGTGTTCACCGTCACGGGAGCGCTCGGCCAGAAGGCGGCCCTCAGCATCGTCAATGAAACCACCGCCGGCCTCGCCTCCATCCAGTATCTCCTTGCCGGGGTGTGGACCGACGCCACCGGTGGCCTCGTGACGCTGCCTGACACCACCCTCCTGGTCCGGGTCGCGCTGAGCCCCGAGCAGGAGCAGGCCGTTGATGATGGCGAGACCTTCAAGCTGGTCGCCACCAACACCGGCGGCACGGCGAGCACCGGCGGCGCCGGCACGATCCATGATGATGCCACCGGCGACTGGTTCCTGGCCACCAACCTGACGAGCTCGCCTGACACCGGTCTGGTGCTCGATGACGACCGTCCGGTGAGCGTCACCAACCTTTCGGTCAATGAAGGCTCGCCCTATGCCGTCTTCACCGCCACCGCCGTCACCGGCCAGAAGGTCAGCCTGAGCGTCACCAACACGACCACCACCGGCCTGTCCGCGATCCAGTATCTCGTCGGCAGCACCTGGACGAACTACACCACCGGCCTGGTGACCTTTGCCGACACCACCTTGCTCCTGCGCGTCGCCCTGTCTCCGGAGCAGGACACGCCTTATGACAATGGCGAAACCTTTGTCATGGTGGTGAGCAACACTGGAGGCGCGCCCAGCAGCGGCGGCGAGGGGACCATCCACGATGACGAGACCGGTGATTACTTCCTGCCTGAGAACACGACGGACACACCTGATCCCGACCAGATCCTGGACGATGACCGTCCTGTGATGCTCAAATGGGCTGTCGCAGGAGCCGATCCGGCCGACAGCCTGCTTGACACCACCATCATCCCCAACACCACGTCCAGCCCCGTCAACTACCCGGGCACCAACGGCGGCCGCTTTGACGTGCGCATCAGCACCAATGGCCTCTCCGGCAACGGCCTGGCCATGATGGGCGGTGAAGTCTGCTGGTATCTGAACGGCTACAACAGCTCATCCCGCTCCACGGTGTCCATGCGCTTCTATCGCCCTGGCACCGATGATCCGAAGCATGTGACGTCCATCAGCTTCAGCATTGAGGATGCCGAGAGCTATGAGGAGCTGTCCAACTTCAGCTACTGGACGGCGGACGGAACGAAGGTGCCGCTGCTCTGGACCAGCTCGGTCTTCACCTACAGCCATACGCCGCTCTACAGCAACGGCAACTCGGCCGTGGAAAACACCGCGCCCCTGATCGGCAAGACCCAGAGCGGTCGCTGGATCCGTGTCAACCTCGCCGGCATCGCCGTCACCGGCATCGAGTTCAGCATAAGGAAGCGCTCCTCGTCCGCAGGCTCGGTCATGCTGACGCATCTCGTCGGCAATCCGGGTGCCTTTGGCTTCACGGGCAACTTCACTCCGATCACGCTCAACACCGACGAATCTGGCAAGGCTCCCATTCCGGACTACCGCTCCCAGACCACGCGCAACGTGGGGGTCACGGGCGTGGTCACCCAGACTCCCGCCCCGGGCACGCTCCTCGATGTCGGCGGTCATTACGTGAGTCTGCTGCTCACCACCACCGACAGTCAGACCGCTCCGCTCGGCTTTGACCTGATCGTGCTGGACAAGACCGCGCCCACCATCGCGGTTCCCGAGGGCGGCTTCACCCCCCTCGACAGCGCCCAGGCTCTGCCTGATTACACGACGATAGCGGTTATCACCGACAATATCGGCGTCACCAAGGTCACCCAGCAGCCGCCGGCCGGCACCCTCGTCAACGACGGTGTCAACAGGGTCACCCTGACCGCCTCCGACGCCGCCAACAACGTCCGCGTGCAGAGCTTTGAAATCACCGCCAGCAGCTCCTCCCCGGTGACTGGTGAGGTGGGGCTCTCCAGCCTTGCCGCCAGCGAAGTCGACGCAAGCCTCTATGGCGCCCCTACGGGTTATGTCTTCAAGAAGTTCGGTGTGCCCGCCATTCATGATTCGGGCGCCGTCGCCTTCGTGGCAACCTGCGCCCGTGGAAGCGCCCAGATGACCGGCATCTTCGTCGGCACGACACCACAGCTCATCGTCGCTTCGGGCACCCTGGCCCCAGGACTGGAAGGTGCGAAGTTCACCTCCTTCTTCGATCCATGCATCAACCAGGGGGCTGATTCCTCGCCCAGCGTCGCCTTCCTTGCCAGGGTCTCGACCGGAGCGACCGGCCTCTGGACCAACGTCGGAGGTGAGCTCCGGCTGGTGGCCGTCAAGGCAGGCGCGGCGCCTGAAATCGACGGGGCCTATTTCAAGGACATCACCTCCATCAGCCTCTCGGAGGATGAGATCGTCTTCACCGCCACCCTCAGCGGCGTCACTGCCGCAGGCAACCAGTGTGTCTGGGGCTGGAACAGATCCGACGGCGCCTATCTCCTGATCCGAAAGGGCCAGCAGGTGACCTGCACCCTTGGCAGGCCCAAGACCATCAGCCGCATCGACATGCTGACAACCATCACCGGCAGTCCCGGTCAGGGAAGAAGCCACCCCGGCCAGGGCATCTATGCCGCACGAGTCGCCTGCACGGACGGCACCCAGCTCACCCTCATGACCAGCGCGGAAGGCGTGCTGGCGCCCGTGGCTCAAAACGGACTCGAGTTGTTCACGGGCATGAAGCCCCTGAGCATCGGCGTGCCTGCCGAAAACAGCATGGGTCAGCTTGCTTTCCTACAGACCTTTGCGCTCAAGGCGCGCAGTGTCACCAGCCAGAACAACGCCGGCATCGTGCTTCATGGCGCGAATGGATGGGAGCTGGCCGTCGCCAAGGGAGCGCCGCTCCAGGGCACTCCGAGCGGCACCTGGACGGCCCTGAATGATCCCGTCCTGAATAACGCGGGCGCCTTGGCCTGGTCCGGCAGTGTGAAGACCACTGCCACGCTTCCGGCCATCGGCTATCGTGACACCGAAGGCACGAGCCAGTTGGTCGCCTACAAGACTGGAGCCGCGCCCGGAATCTCCGGCGGCACCTTCAACACCTTCACCTCCTACGCTCTCCCTGACGGCATGGGACCGGTCTTTACCGCCACGCTTCAGGCCAAGCCAGGCGTTGTCAGCGCAGCCAACGACACCGGCCTCTGGGCGCTGGATAGCTCGGGCGTTCTGCAGATGGTCCTGCGTGAAGGCCAGCTCATCGGCGGCAAGAAGGTCCAGTCGTTCACGGTGCTCAGCAGCGTCGTCGGCAGCCTGGGCACAACCCGCAGCTTCAACAGCCAGCGCATGCTCGCCATCCGGGTCAACTTTGCCGATGCCTCCGAGGCCGTAATTCTGAGTCATGTCCCGTGATCCCCTCCGGCGGTATGGCCTGTTTTGACAGCCCTCCGGCTTTCAAACAGGCTGACCGCCGGCAAACACCCGCCTCACCCGCAGCCGCCGGTCCAGCACCAGCACGTCCGCCAGTTTGCCGGGCTCCAGGCTGCCCGTCCTGCGTGCGATGCCGGTCCGCTCCGCCGGTGTCAGGCTCGCCATGCGAATGACGTCCCACAGCGGCGCGCGCGTGCTCTTCACCATGTGCCGGACCATGTGGTCCATGCCCATGATCGAGCTTGCCAGGCTGCCGTTCGGTGCCCAGCCAACTTTGCCGTCACTCGTGAACCAGGAGCCGTCCGCCTCGCCGCCAAAACGGTATCTGCCCGCCGGCATGTCCAGGGCCCGGTTGGCGTCCGTCACCAGCAGCAGCCTCGACGCCCCCTTCATCCGCCAGGCAAACTCCAGCAGCTCCGGCGCCAGATGACAGCCGTCGGCAATCACCTCCGTGCTCATCTCCGGATTCGCCAGCACATACTCCGCCATGCTGCCCTGCATCGGCACGCCCAACCTCTGCCGCACCGAGGCCACCGAGCTCATGGCGCACCAGAAATGGTCCACATGCCGCATGCCGGCCTTGAAGGCGGACGCCATCTCGCCCCAGCTCGCGTTCGAATGCCCGCAGGTCACCAGGCAGCGGCGCCTGCGCGCGGCACGATAAAACGCCTCCGCCCCGGGCAGCTCCGCCGCACAGGTCGCCACCTTCACCACGCCGGTGGCGAAGTAGCGCTCATATTCCGCAAAGCTGGGTGAACGCCGCCCCTCGGCGGAATGACAGCCGACCTTGTCCTCGGCGAAAAACGGGCCGTAAAGATGCACGCCTGCAATCCGGGAGCCGCTGGGCGGCTTCTCCTTCATCACCTGGGCGCAGCTTTGCAGCATGGCCAGGATCTGCTCAGGCTGTCCGGTGGTCGTGGTGGGAAAGATCGTCGTGGTGCCATGCCGTGCATGCGCGGCGCAGGCCCTGCGCACCATCTCCGCCGTGCCGTCCATGAAGTCGGCCCCGTCGCCGCCATGCACGTGAATGTCGATGAAGCCGGGTGAGATGTAGCCGCCTTGGGCATCCACCACCTGCGCCGTCTTCGGCAGCCTGCGGCCCGCCCTGCCCACCCGCACAATCCGGCCGCCGGCACATTCAACGACGGCGTCGGCAATCAGCCTGTCCGGAAGCACGGCCGTGCCATTGATGAAACAAAGGGAATCCATGACGCTCACAAACGTGCCCCCGGTCCGCCACTTTGCTCCCACCCCGCAATCTCCAGGATTCATTCTTCGGGTTTCGAGTTTCGGGTTTCGAGTTTCGAATTTCAATCTTCCTGTTCCCGCCGACATAACCGCATGCTTGTTCACGGCCAGCCCTACCGAACCCTCTGGATGACCGATGATGCCACCGTGCGCATCATCGACCAGCGCCGCCTGCCCTGGAGCTTTGAGCTTCTCGACCTGCGCAGCGTCGCCGACGTGGCCCATGCCATCCGTGACATGGCCGTGCGCGGCGCGGGTCTGATCGGCGCCACCGCCGCCCACGGCATGGCCCTGGCGGCGCGTGAGGCCGACTCGCCCGCCGATCTGCAAAGGCTCGCCAGCGAGCTCACCTCCACGCGCCCCACCGCCGTCAACCTGGCCTGGGCCGTGAACCGCCAGCTTGCCGCCGTGGAGGCGGCCGGCTTTGAAAACCGCGTCGCCGTCACGCTGGCCGAGGCCCGCCGGATCGCCGACGAGGACGCCGCCATGTGCGCGGCCATCGGCAGGCACGGGCTTGGGCTGATCCGTGAAATCGCGAACCAAAAGCCTGGCAAGGTGGTGAACGTCCTCACCCACTGCAACGCAGGCTGGCTGGCCTTTGTCGACCATGGCTCCGCCACCGCGCCCGTTTATGCCGCCCACGCCGCCGGCATCCCCGTTCATGTCTGGGTCGATGAAACCCGGCCGCGCAGCCAGGGCGCCCGACTCACCGCCTGGGAGCTCGGCCAGCAGGGCGTTCCCCACACCGTGATCCCCGACAACACCGGCGGCCACCTCATGCAGCATGGCCTCGTCGACCTGGTCATCACCGGGGCCGACCGTGTGACGCGCGGCGGCGATGTCGCCAACAAGATCGGCACCTACCTCAAGGCGCTCGCCGCCCGGGACAACGGCATCCCGTTTTATGTCGCGCTGCCCTCCTCGACCTTCGACGACTCGCTGACCGACGGCCTGCGCGAGATCCCCATCGAGCAGCGTGGCGAGGACGAGGTGACCCACCTGGAAGGCGTCGCCGCCGACGGCTCCGTGCAGACCGTGAGGGTCGTCCCGGAGGGCTCCCGTGCCGCGAATTACGGCTTCGACGTCACCCCCGCCCGGCTTGTCACCGGGCTGATCACGGAACAGGGCATCCTGTCACCCGGCCTGCCCGGACGAGAATAACAAAGAATGGGTTCTGCGGTTCGTTTCAGCATCGGCACCATGCACACCCTTCCGCGCCGGCAGATGCTCACGGCGATGTCCTCCGGCATCGGCTGGCTGGCCTTTTCAGCCCTGGCCCAGGGCGCCGGCGGAGGTTCTTTTCCTCGGCACCCGCACTTTCCGGCGCGTGCCAGGCGCGTGATTTTCCTCACCATGCGCGGCGGCCCCTCGCATCTGGACCTGCTGGATTACAAGCCGGATCTCGTCGCGAGAAACGGACGTCCTGCCGGCCTGGGGCGG